>CAMDEX010000073.1 GCA_945897075.1 Litorilinea aerophila | reverse complement strand
CGCCCGGTACACAACGGGCGCAGCAAGCAGCGCCCCTACCTCATTCCAAACGGTGCGGGCGCAGCAAGCAGCGCCCCTACGACATCCGACTGTTTTGCGAACGGCAACTTTCCGAGGACGAGAACGTACTGCTTTCTAATCGCACTGGTGAACAAAACTTTGGGTTGCGATCAAAATTCAGGAAGGGAGCAAGCAATGAAGCTTTTGCATATGCAACGAAAATGGGTGGTTGTCTTATTGGCCGGGCTGCTCTTGCTGGTCGTCACCGGCGGCGCGCTGGCCGCGGAGTTTGCGGGCGACGAAGACGTCTACCGGCTGGCCGCAGGCGAGGTCGTCAATGACGATCTCTACGTGGGCAGCGGGGAAATTTACATTGACGGCACTGTGAAGGGCGATCTCTTTGCCGCTGGGGGATATGTCGAAATCAACGGCGTTGTCGAGGGCGATCTGGTGGCCGCGGGCGGCGGTGTTGTGATCCGCGGCCAGGTGCTGGACGATGTGCGCGTGGCCGGTGGCGGTATCGAAGTCAGCGGCAGCATCGGCGATGATCTCTTTGTGGCCGGGGGCGGCGGCCAGAGCATGGCTTTCCCCATGCCCTTCGGCGCGCGCTCGATCCAACAGGGCATCCGCATCGGCGACGAGGCGACAGTCGGCGGGGATGCGGTAATCTTCGGCGGCGGCGGGCGCATCGGCGGTTCAGTTGCGGGTGATCTGCTGGCGGGTATGGGCACGCTGGAGTTGGCGGGGCAGGTGGGTGGCAACGCGGATCTGCAAGTGGGCAGCCTGCGCGTGGCCGAAGGCAGCAGCGTGGCGGGCATTTTGCGCTACACCAGCCCGGACGAATTGAACATCCCGGCCGGTGTGTCGGGGAGTGTTCAGTACGCAGCGCCCGCAGCCGAGACCGCGCAACGGGTCAGTATTGTGGCGCAGATCGTCGGCTGGCTTGTGCGCACAGCCCTAATGCTGGTCGGTTTTGCCCTGCTGGGCTGGCTGCTGCTGCGCTATGCGCCCGCGCTGCTGACAACGCCCGTGGCTGCGATTGAAGAAAAGCCGCTGGAGTCCGGTCTCTACGGTCTGTTGGCTGGCGCGCTGCTCATCTTTATCCCGATTCTCTCTGTGCTGCTGGTCGTGCTGGTCTGGATCTTCTGGGGTACATTCCCGGCTCTGGTGATGGCCTTCTTCCTGCTGGGCAGCCTGGCGCTGGTCTGGTTCTTTAGCCCGCTGATCACCGGTCTCTGGCTGGGCAAACGCATCGTCGGCCAGGCGGGGTGGGAAACGACGACAATCATCACGCTGCTCGTCGGTGTCCTGTTGATTGTGGTGGTTGGACGCATCCCGATTGTCGGCTGGTTGGTCTATCTGGTCAGCTTTGCCCTGGCCCTGGGCGGTACCCTGCGCGCGCGGCGGATGGCGCAGAGTTAAGATCGTACGATATTAAGAGATTGGGAGATTGGGTAGTGACGACGATTCGACGCCACTACCCAATCTCCCAATCTCCCAATCTCCCAATCTCCCAATCTCCCAATCTCCCAATCTCCCAATCTCCCAATCTCCCAATCTCCCAATCTCCCAATCTCTCACCAACATGGAAATCAGCGAAAAACTCTACGTGGGGGATGTGGTGCGTATGCGCAAGCAGCACCCCTGCGGCGGGGACGAATGGGAGATTGTGCGCGTGGGCGCAGACATCGGGATTGTCTGCCGCACCTGCCAACACCGGGTACTGCTCACCCGCCGCAAGTTTGTGTGGGGTGTGAAGCAGTTCATCGCGCGCGGGCCGGGGAGTGAAATGTGAGACGTGAAACGTGAAACGTGAGATCGGGTAGCGATCTCACGTTTCACTCCTCACGTTTCACTCCTCACGTTTCACTCCTTACGTTTCACTCCTCACGTTTCACTCCTCACGTTTCACTCCTCACGCCAGCAGTGTATACCCCCCGTCAATCTCAATCGTCTGGCCCACAATCATCGAGGCGGCGTCGCTGCACAGCCAGGCCGCCAACTCGCCCACATCTTCCGGCGTCACCAGCCGCCCGGCCGGTGTGCGGCGCTGGGCATTTTCGATGATTTCGTCTTTGCTGGGGAAAAAGTCCAGGGCGTCGGTCAGGACAACGCCGGGGCTGATGCAATTGGCGATGATGCCGTGGGGCGCTAACTCTACGGCCAGATAGCGGGTGACAGCTTCGATGGCGGCTTTGCTTACCCCCACCGCGCTGTATTCGGGAAGGACGCGGCGGCTGCCGATGCTTGTCACGCTGAGTACCCGACCCCAGCCATTTCTCTGCATAAAAGGCGCGGCCACCTGTGCGCCGATCAGAATGCTGCGCGCGTTTACATCCAGCGACCAGGCCCAGTGTTTCGGGCTGATCTCCAGCGCCGGTTTCAGCACGCCGCTGGCTGCATTGCCCACAAAAATGTCCACCCCGCCAAAGCTCTCGGCGGCTGTCTCCACCAGACGGCGCACAGCCTCCTCCTCGGCCAGATTGGCTTTGATCACCAGCGCCGCACAGCCCAACGCTGTGATAGCGGCGGCGGTCTCTTCGGCGGCTTCCCGGTGGCGGATGTAGTGAACGGCCACGTTGCAGCCGTGTCGGGCCAGGGCCAGCGCAATGCCCCGCCCAATCCCCCGCCCGCTGCCTGTGATGACCGCACTTTTGCCGGTCAGATAGCGACTATCGTTCACGTTCACTCCTTATTTTTGACGGCAGACGGCGGACGGAAGACGGCGGACGGAGGACGGAAGACGGTCTACAGTCTGCGGTCTGCCGTCTGCGGTCTGCGGTCTGCGGTCACCAATCCAGCGCCAACAGCCTTACCAACTCGTCCGGTTCGGTGCTGCCGCGGATACGTACCCGGTGCAGACGGAAGGGATTGTCGGTGCTGTGGGTGGCACCCTGGATGGTTGTCAAGCCCGCCCAATAGTTGGCGCTTTGAAAGACTTCGATAGTCCCGTCATCGAATTCCCCGGCCGGGTAGGAGACAAAGCGGGGGCGCACGCCCAGCTCAAATTCGATGGTTTCCAGACTGCCCAGCGCCTGCCAGACCAGATAATCCCGGTCGCGGTTTTTCAGGCTGATGTGGTTGCGCCCGTGGGATTCGATGGAAATGCCCGCGGCCAGCATCTCGCGGGCCATCGCCCAGGTCAGATAGTCCGGTCGCTCCTCGTCCATAAAATCGGTCACAACGAAAATTGTAGCGCGCATCCCCCGTTCCCGCAGGAGAGGGAAGGCGTTGGTGTAGTTGTCCCGGTAGCCGTCGTCAAAGGTGAGAACGACCGGTTTTGCGGGCAGGGGCGCGCCTTGCCACAGATGCGCCAGCAGATCGTAGAGGCTAATAGTCGTGTAGCCTTCCGCCTGTATACGCTCCAATTGGCGGGCGAAAAGATCGGGAGACACCGACAAATCTTTGCGATAGATGTTGGCGTCCGCAGGCGGAACGCTCAAGTAGTGGTACATCAGCACAGGCACGCGCGTCGTGCGCGGCTGTCCATCCCAGACCAGCTCGGCACGGAAAGCGTCAGCGACCGCTTCTGTCACGACCGTTTCTGTCACAGCGGTTTCAGTCACGGCGACGGTCTGCGCCTCAGACGGGGCAACGGCAGGGACAGCGCTGGTGGCGGTCTCCGTTGGCCTGCTGTCAGCCGCTCGCTGCTCGGCGAGAAGGCGTTGGATGCGCTCGGCTGCGCTTTCCGGGGGAACAACCGCTACAGCCCGCCCGCCCGGTTCGGCTGTCAACAGCGGCCCATCGCCGGGGAAACCGAGCAGAAAGAGGGCGGAGAGAGCCAGGGCGAGACACAATAGATAGCGCTTCATCGGTTATTTTCTTCGTCCATCAGATAACCCAACGCAAAAAAGGCCAACAGATAGCCCAGATAATTCTCATTCAGAAAACGACTGACATAGAAAAAAAGTGCCAACAGCGCGGCGTAGTGCCAGAGAGCTGTACCGGGCTGGTTGTTCTGCTGCTGGCGGCGCACAAACCAGAGCAGCAGCGGTACAGCCACCAGCACTTCCAGCAGCCAGAAGGGCCATTGGCCGAAGCGATCCGCCACCAGCCCCAGAATCAGCACAAAATTGCTCGCGCCCCAGCCCCAAATCTGATAGCCGGTCTCTCCCTGCCCGCTGCTCCAACGCCACACATCGTCGTAAAAGGCGCTGGCGTCCCATACGACATACGGCCCGACCAGCAGGGCAAAGACGAGCAGTCCTGGCCAGACCCGGCGCAAAATGGCAGGGACGGCGCGCAGCAGTCCGATCCAGCCGCTTGTCGCCAGAGCGGGCTGGTCCGCCAGGAGCAGCAGACCATAAAAGGGTGCCAAGAACCAGGCGGTGGGCTTGCTGGCACAGGCCAGGCCGAAGAGCAGTGTTGAAAGCAGCCGCCATTTTGTCGCGCCGCGTAACTCACCCCCACCCAGCCTCCCCCAGAGTAGGGGAGGAGTCGTCACACTCCCCTCCCCAATCTGGGGAGGGTTAGGGTGGGGTGGCTGAGTAGTTACCGCGCCGCTGACGCGCCACGCTTGCCACGCCGCCAGGCTGAAGATGATCCAGGCCAGCACAAACGAATCGTTCTGCCCGAAGATCACATCCAGCCCCAGCAGCGGGTTCAACCCCAGCAGCATCACCGCGGCCAACTGCGCCCGTTCGTTTTTCAGCAGGCGCGGGGTCAGGGCCAGGGCAATCGCAAGCAGCAGCAGATAGACCAGCCGCTGGTCATAGAAACCCACTGCCTGGCCCAGCAGATAGAAAGGGGCGCTAAAGACAAAAGTCCAGGGCAGGTAGGGGTAGTGGTAGAGGGCAGTGCGGTATTCGTCGAAACCCCACTCGGCCATCGCCGTTTCGGTATAATCCTCGCTGTAAGGGTTGCGCCCATCCAGCAGATATTCGATGGTCGCTTCGGTCTGGATCACGCCGCCGTCGTGGGTGTAGCTGGCGGGGCCGCTCTGCTGGCGCAGGAGGATTAGTTTGCCGGTGGGCAAAAAGAGCGCGGTCGCCAGCACACAGACGAGCAGCAGCCACTTGGCCCGACTGCGCCAGCGGGCCGGGCGCGCCAGGTCCACCAGCAGATAGACAAAGACAAAACCCAGCGAGAGGGCGATGAGGAGCAGACCGACCGGTTCACCCGGCCAGGGCGAACGCTCCCCCATCGCTGCGATGCCCGCGGCCGGGAGCAATCCGCCCAGCAGCGGGTGGGAGAGAACGTCCTGGCGCAGGGTGGGCAGCACCGCGGCCTCGGCCAGGCTGTCTATACGCAGCAGAGAGACTGTCAAAAGCAGCAGCAGCAGCGCATCCCAGCCGGGCAGGGCTTTGGCCTGTGTGAGGGGTGTTGGGCTTGTCCGGCGCGCCATCTACTCGCTCTCTTTCATGCCATAAAGCCGGCCATTGCGTGCAGCCAGGAAGATCCACCCCCCGCTGACGGCAGGCGGGCCGACCAGGGATTCGGTGACAGGCGCACTGCCCACGACCTGCCCGTCACGAACGTTTAGAACCTGCACAATGCCGCTGATCCCGGTTACAAGCAGACGCCCATTGCCCACGATCGGCCCGCCCAGAATGGCGTCATCGGCGAAGGGCACACGCCACAACTCGTTGCCCGTGCGCCGATCCTGGGCGGAGACAAAGCCAGGGCCGGCCGCGTAGAGTCTGGTCTCGTCCACAGCCAGGGCGCTGGGCCGGTAGCCCGAAGCTTTACGCCAGAGTTCGCCCCCTGTGTTGGCGTCCAGGGCGTGGATCGTGCCTGCCGTGTCCACAGCATAGAGTTCCGCCAACGCAATGATACCGGGCCGGGAATAGACAGGCGGCCCCGCGACGCCACTGA
Organism: Litorilinea aerophila; assembly: GCA_945897075.1. Taxonomy (GTDB): domain Bacteria; phylum Chloroflexota; class Anaerolineae; order Caldilineales; family Caldilineaceae; genus JACQGT01. Next base: position 18,405 of record CAMDEX010000073.1, on the reverse strand, counting down.
TCAGAGGATCCTCCCAGACCTTTGTGCCGCTGTAGACATCCAGGGCGTTCAATTTGGCGTTGCCCGCATAGATGAGTTGATCGCCGATGGTCGGATATTGCAGGCGCAACCCATCGGCGGAAAAATTCCAACGATCCCGTCCATTGTCCAGCCGGTAGAGAGCATAGAGTACCTGATTTTGCCCCGTGACAAAGAGCGTATCGCCGCGGATATTCATCGCTGTGCTGGGCTGGAAGTTGCCCAATCGTCTACGCCAGACAACCGCATCGGGTCCGCCTGTGGGGCGCAACGCAATGATCTCGCCGGTGCGGTCAATGAGATAGATATAGGGGTCTTGGATTGCAGGCGCATATTCGACAGTGGCACCCAGATTGATTTTGAAGATCTGGTTGCCGATGGTTTTGTCGAAGCCGTAGAGGTGCGAATCTGCGCTGGCCGCGATGACCGCCGAGCCGACCACCGCCGGGGGCGACGTGAAGCCAGCCGCGGCCGTGCTGAGATTGTCGCGCGGCCAGCCATAACTGATGGGAGGCCGAAACTCTGTAGCTACCCGGGCCGTCGCCCCAGAATCCCGACGGAAGAGAGGATAGTCGGCGCTGGGGATATCTGTGGCTGTGGGCAGCGGGGTAAGCGGGGCGACATTGGACTGTTGCAGAGCCAGCCAACGTACATCATCCCCCTTGGCGTCTGGCGGTGCGCCGGCCGGGGCTTTGTTACCGCTGATATTGAAAAAAGCCTGTCTGGCCCAGCCATCCACATTGTTGACGCAGCAGGCACGCACCCACTCCCCGCTGGGCGAGCGCCCTTCCAGGCGCACAGTCAACCCCTGGGGCAATGTGTTTACCTGGGCATACAGAACGCTGGGGCCAGCATAAACCAGGATGGGGGATTTGGTCACCGCTTGCAGAGTTGCCACCGGTGGCGCACCCGCAATGGGTTGGGTGGGCGTGGCCGTGGGCACGGGTGTCTCTGTGGGGGAAGGGGTGAAGAGCAGTGCGGTGGCCGTGGCTGCGGCGATGGCGGTTTGGGTCGCCTCATCGGGCTGGGATGTGGGTGTCTCTACGTCAATGGCATCTGGGCTGGCTGTGGGCGCTGCTGTCTGTTCGGGGGTGCTCGTGCCCAGATCGCCCACATCAATGATCGGGACAAAGACAGTGTCACTTTGGGTAGCCGTCGCAGTCGGAGGCAGATCGGCTGGTGTTGCGGTGACAGTTGGCGTTGCGGTCGCCTCCGGTGTAGGCGTGTCGATCCCCTCCCTGGCTGCCCTGTATGCGATCTGTGTCTTGCTCTCTGCGCTGTTGATCGTGGCGCGAAAATCAACAGTCGGTGTGTCGGTGTTGACCGCAGGCCGGGTAATCGTGGGTGTTGGCCCCAGCGCCAGCCGCCGTTCCAGGAAGAGACGTCCCACAAGAGCAAGCGCCAACAGCCCGATCAAAAGAACAAAAGCCAACGGCAAGATACCCCTGGCGCTGGAACGCACGGCGCGGCTTTGTCCATTTGTGGGGTGAGCGGGATTCTGGCGGGGGTGTCTGTTCATGCAGGGCATTGTAGCAGGAAAGCCAGAGCCAGCCAAAATGGGTGGGATTTTTCCTGTTTTTCACGTCTCGATCCCTGTGAAGTTTTGGTTTTTCATCCTTTGCTGTCTTAGCAAATTGACACTTGCAAAATAATTAAATGAATAGTATAATCCCAGCAAGGGCGTAATTTTTACGTTTCACCTCGCAGTTGCATACAGCCAAAACCACATTTGGTTCTGAAATACCAGATACAATCAAATTATTCGTTTTTCTCGTCAGATGACAGATTGTTACCAATGACGGACATATTTCGCAAGGTTCTCTTTGGGTCATTAGCCATCAGCGTGCTTGTACTGATTGGTGGGTGTGTATCCGATTCAGCGGTGATGACAAAATCGTTTCGATTGATTTTACCAGACCCCATCCGTATGCAAATGCCCTACCCTGTTATAAAGGCGTTAGTTATAAAAAGTCAGACTTGCAAATCCGGGAAAGATTGATTATTATATCTCTCAAGATGTGCAGTGTAGCAGTGTTCTTTTGGCTACACTCAAATCAGAATGGGAACGTGCGTCGTAGGATTTTGTCTTACCCTCCGTATTGAATCACCAGTGGCATTGCGATTGAGAGTTGTCAATATGGAAAACGTCCCTGCCCTTATCCGAATGAAATTGCGGTTCTGGATGGTCTTTTGCGGGATCATTCTAGTCATAGTGAGTGGGTGTGTCCCTCAGTACTTGGCGATTACGTCTTCGCCTCTCAATTCAGCAGGTACCGCCAAACCTATACCTATATCTACACCGGTACCTATACCTGTTGCGTACGCTGTTTTGCGGACGAACGGTGGTAACCTACGCGCTGGTCCGGGGACAAACTTCCCAGTGGTCACTGTCATCAAAAGAGGGGATACGTATCCACTCATTGGACGAAATGAAGACGGTAGCTGGTGGCAACTGTGCTGTGTCTCTGACCCAAAAGATGCGTCAGGCGAAGAGTCATTAACGGTTTGGATTGCCGACACTATCGTGAAGATCGAGGGCAATGTTGGGCAGATCACCGGAGAAGTGGAGCAACATCATTTGATGGAACCACTCTTTGCCAATGACTTCACTGCACGTTGGAACGTGGCATACAGGTGCGATTCGGAAAGATGTGAAGTAGCCGAATGTACCGGTGAAGTAAACGCCCAGGTTCGCAGCCTTCGCAACAATATCTGGCTAGAGATCGACCGCAATGTGAGTTGGTTGAACAATTGCGGCGATGATACGCTGGCGCAGTTCCAGATTCAGCGGTATAATGGTCAAGATCGCCAGCTCGGTGATGATGCGGCATTTTTTGATCGCTATTGGATGGGTGCCAATCCTGGCGAAGCAACCAAGACCATCTCCCTAGCCGATGGACAGGTGCTACGTGCTTGGTGTACAGACCCTCAGTCTATCGAAAGAGAAGAAGATGATCAGTGGACCGTCCTTTATGATGGTGAAGCCTGTTACGACCTGAGGTCTGGCATGCTATTGACACTTTCGTATGCAAAACGCTGGTTACTCACTGGGAAGATAGAGGGAGACACTTACGAGCGAGCATATTTCGGGGATTCGGAGTACTACGATTTTGAACTGGAGTTCACCAATGCGCGTCTAAGCGTCGTGAACTAGGCTGGTGTATCGAGCGAGGGTACATCGTCACAGAACTTTTCGGATACGCATTATCCGTAGCAAAGCAGGAGATCTGTCAATATGTATAGAAGACATCTGGTTATCGTTGTAATGTTGGTACTGTCGATACTATCAAATACCAAAGGTGCGCTTGGTGCCGAGGATTTGCCTGCTCCGCCTATCGAGAAACCGAGGGTAGGGGAAAACGCAAGCGGACATCATGAACCGGCACCCCCTGACACCACTCCATCGCTCCCACAGCCGGGTGTGCTTGATCCATCAGATATCTACAACAACCTGCTTGTCGCCGACACGCTACCATCTCAAACAGAGGGGGCTGGGAGTGGGCCGGCTGTGTCACCGATAGTTAGTAATCTGGCGAATGGACCAACCCTAACCTATCACAATGCTCCCAAGCCAACACCCTGCGTCAACTTCAACAACAAGAAAAAATGGGCCAGCCAGATTGTGGTCAACGGTGTGCGTCAAGGGGGACCGTGGACTGATCACTATGCAGGATGGGGGTCCTTTGCTGTGAACGATGGATACTATGACTCCCAGTTCGTCATCTTTAGTTTTGATGAGAGTATTGGCAGAGTGATATCGGCGAAGATCGGAAGCAGTCAGCCGTATGCGGCGGGCTACGCAAGCCCTCTTATCCCGGCAGCGAAGGGTGATGACATCACAGTAAAGGTCCGTTATTTGCTGGCAAATACCCCATTGGTCAGTTTTGCATCAGGAAAGCGGGCTGGTGATTGGGTTTCTCTGGGCATCAAGCCGGATGCCTACGCTGATAGGGCGGACCCCAATAGCGCTGTATTTGCCAATGGATTTGTGCGCGGTGGATGGGCCGAACTTGAGCTATCGACCCAGGCGAAAGGAGAGGAATTTATGGTGTTTCTGCAGGCGCAAAGCCCAGCGGCCATCAATTCGAATGCCTATTTCGACGACGTTGAAATCTCTATCAATAGCGTACCCCTGTTGGATTGCGAGTTCAAGGAATCCATCTCGTTTACGAAACCCTTCTCTAAGGACTGACAGACAATTGCCGTGACGCCTGTCGCAATGCAAGCAACTCACTACCAACCACCACTCTATAGTTCAGTCATACTTATCACCTTATCTCATTCCAACCCACCAGAGCTTCACAAGGAGAGATGAACCATGTTGTTGCACAGAAAGTATGCTACAGGGGTACTCGTGTTTGTATGCGCATTGTTAATGGTGTTTCTGGCGGCGCAAGCAGCCCAAGCAGACGACGGTCCGTACACGGGTAAACCGCCGGACTACGTCCTGCACCTACAACCACTGAGGGCTCGCGTGCCAGCGCCAATTTCTGTTCCATTTGTCAAAGTAGATGTCAATGCTCGAAAGCCAGCAGACGAATCGGTTGCCGCAAACGCAGGCGCAGACCTCAACAAAAACAAAGACATCCAAAGCGCTACGAGTGGCAGCGCGTGTCTTGATTTCGACACCGCCAAAGATTGGGGTAGCAACAGCAGTCAGTTCAGCGTGTGGGATGATCAGTATGCAGGTTGGGGGCCTTTTGGCGTGGACGATCCTGGTCTCCATCAAATCGAAAACGTTGTCTTCTCTAAGGAGCAGTCCGTTGGTAGTAAAAACGCCTCGTTCAAGTTGGCGAGTTCACAACCTTATGCGGCCGGTTTGGCGAGTCCGATTATCGAGGTTACGCCTGGTGCCACGTTTACGGTCACGGTGAGCTATTACATCTTCAATCATGGGGGCCCTGCTAAGGATTGGGCGTCAATGGGTGTAAAAGGCGACGTAGATGGGTACTGTGGCACTGGCTGTTACGTGAATGGCTACGCTCGCGGACAATGGGCCACGCTGACGCAGACAGCAACGTCCAAAACTGGCAAAGCCATGATTCTATTGCAGGCCGAGAGCCCGCAACGCCTGAACTCCAATATCTACTTTGACGACGTGAGGATCCAAGTAGACGGCGGGGCAGTCAAGACCTGCAATTATGCAAAATGAGAGATGATTGTCAAACAGAGTAGGCTCTGATAACAGACCTATCTGAAGCAGAAAAAAGAACACATGGCCGGTGCATTTACTCAACGTACCCCGGTCATGTGTTCTTTTTTTTCCCTGTGAGCGAGTTTCAGCAATCTTGCAGGGAGACCGTTCTTCTATGCGGCAGATAGCGGAATCGTGTCATCATTGGATTGGTCAGCCAGCCAACCAACCATTTGCTACTGGTTATGATTTAGCTGGACAGAGCGAGATTTCGCCCTTTGCCCCAAAATAGGTACGCCACTCATCCAGTGTCAGCTCTCGATTGGCAACCTGACACGCCCACTGACGCCATACATCGATCTCCAGAGGCCAAAGCAGAAGCGTGCCGCTTTCGTCGCTGGATGCCAGCCAACGTCCGTCCGGGCTGATGGCAACGTCGTTCACGGGGCTGGAGCCGTGACCCTGAATCGGGTGACCGATGGGTCGTCTCTTCTCTGTGTCCCAGAGTACGATACTCCCATCCAACGCGCCGCCAACCAGAAGCGGAGCAATTGGGCTAAACGCAATCTGCCCTGTGTTGCGACTCTGACCTAAGGCGTAGGGGAGTTGTTCACGCGCCAAAGTGTCTCTGTCCCAGAGAAATACTTCTCCACGCCGGTTTACCGCGGCCAGCAGTGGGTTACCGTACCTGTTGATGCCCACATCATCCACTGAGCCGGATGTCTCCGTGCGCAGCATTTCCGTCACCGTCAACGTCTGCATATTCCACACGGCCATGCTACCGTCCAGACTACCCGAGAGCATGAGCGCGCCATCAGCACTGAAGGCCAGATTGGTCGGCGCTTGTTCGTGTACCTGATGGCGAGAGGTGATCGTATAGGAAGATGTGTCCCAGAACAGAATTTCCCCTTGCAGACATGTCCCAACCCAGTCGGTACATACGACCGCGGCCAGGAGAGGCTGTGTGGGATGATAAGCCAGAACGGTGATGCGACTCTGATTCACATCCGCAACCGGTTCCAGCGCGCTCCACACCGCGCCCTCCATTCGCCAACGCCATAGCCGGCCCTGATCGTCACTGGCTACCAGGGTTGAACCGTCGGGGCTGAAAGCCAGACTTAGGAACTCAAATCCAGCGTACACGTTGAGTCCATCTCCTTCGCGGCGGATTGTGTACGTGTAGCCTGTGTCGAAATCGAGAACGCTCCATCTGTTTGCGGGCTCCTCGACGGAGACCTGGGCATAGGGGGGAAGGTCGTAGCCATCTTCTTTGAACTGTTCCAGCAGGGCTGTGGACAACTGCTCTGCATCCAGTTCACCGATAATATCCAGACTCGTGCGAAACAGGTAGTCCTCCTCTCCCACCAGCGGCGCTGTCACTGGGACGCCCTTGACCACATCCCAGATGCGTATCTCGCCGCCGCTGAGCGATGCCAGCCACTGGCTGGATGGGTGGAAGGCGACCATCTTGACCGCTGTCGTATGACCGTCAAGCCGTCTGACAAATGTATCGCGCAGGGCCAGATCGCGCAGGATGACCTGGCCGTCTCTGCCCCCGGATGCCAGGTAACCCTTGTGGAAGGCAACCCCATTGACCACATCGGCATGGCTGTAGAGAACGTCGACCAGCTCTCGCGTCGCAGTATCCCAGAGGTAGATTTCTCCCTCCGTGCAGCGGTCGCCGAAGGAGGAACAACTGCTGGAGACGAGCAACGACCCGTCCTCGTTGTAGGCCAGCGACTGCACCGGATTGGTGTGCAGTTTTGACAGAGGCGTGATGGCAGTAGGTGCGACACCCGTCTCCGTCACGGTCAGAGTCCAGAGTACAACCCTGCCATCCTGAGTTCCTCCCGCCAGGGTCGTGGTTGTGGTAAGCGGGCTGAAGGCCACGGCGCGGATCAGATCGCCGCGAATGCCGACGGCTGGTCCATCCATGCGTACCCGGCGCTCTGTGTCCCAGAAGAGGATCTCCCCTTGTCCACACGAGCTATCCCCCTCCACCCAAATCTCCAGGCAGCCGGCCGAGGCCAGCAGCGGACGTGTTGGATGAAAGGCCAGACCCTCTGTCCAGCTGCGATGGCCGGTGAGGGTTGGGCTGAGGGGTAAGCGGGTCTCAATGTCCCACAGTTTGATTTCGCCCAACTCACAGATGAGCGTTTGGGTGTTGAGGTCAGCACAACTGCCAGTCGCCAGCAGAGAATCATCAGGGCTGATGGCCGCGGCGGACACGAGAAAGCTGTTGCGTTCCCCCAGCAAAATGTCGGCTGGCTCGGTTCCACGCCGCCACAGACCGACCCGCCCGATGGCGTTGCCGAAGCCCAGCAGATCCTCCTGATGACCCCAGGCAACCTTCGTCACGTTGACAGAGCCGGTCGGCAGGGTGATGGGATGCATGGGCTGCGCGTTGGTATCCCAGAGGACGATTGCGCCATCCTGCCGGCCACCAGCCGCCAGCCAGCCCCCCGGGCTGAAGGCCAGGTCCTGAACGATAAAGCGCTCTGGCGGGTCGTTGCGCAGGTGCGTCAGCACCCGTAGATCGTGGGTCAGCCCGTCGATGAGGCTGCCATCCGCTTCAATCGTCCGCGAATAGAGTTCGCCAATGCCGAGACTGATCAACAGGCTCTGATCCAGTTGCGTATTTTGCAGACGCGACGCTTCCAAAGCCAGCCGCCCGCGTAGCTGTGCCAATGTCTCGACATGTTCAGCGACCGCGGTCGCTTCATTACGAATGGCAAGCTGTTCGTTGACTTCGGCTGTTTGGCGGGCGATTGCTTCTCCCTCTGCATTCGCATCCGCGATCGCTTTGTTGGCATCGGCAGTCTGGCGGGCAATGACCTCATTTGCCGCATTTTCATTGGCAGTAGTTGCACTCTTGTCGGCCAGCACAGCTAACCAGCCCGCAAGCAAGGCCAGTGCTATGGCAAGCACGCCGATGCCGATAGCGATACGTGCCCGTTTGGTCATGCCTTTCGTTGCTTTTGCCTGATCTTCAGCATGCTGACGCTGCTCCTCGGTCAGCGCCCTTTCTTGTTCCAACTCCCGCCTTTGCGCGGCCTCCTCTTCCGCTCTGCGGGTGTTGATGGCGTCCTGGCTGGCCTGCACCAACCCTGCCAGATCTTTACTGTGCCCCAGTTCGATACTGTCAACACTATCCAGCCATTCCTGGGCTTCGTGCAGCTCGTACTCGTCCAGCAGCCCGCCTTCACCGCTTCCCAACCGCATCCACTCAGAAGCCTTCTCCTCCAGTCGCCGCCGGGTCTGCTCAGCGACCCGTCGTTCCTGAATCCAGCCTTGTAGTTTGTTCCATCCTGCAATCAACGCCTCGTGAGAAATATCGACTTGCCGGGTAGTTTCTCCCTCGCCGCCGCTGAGGGTCAACAAACGGCTGTCGGCCAGCCGGTCTAGCGTCTCATCGAAGAGAGCCGAATCGTCACCACTGGCCCGCAGCTCGTCCACCGCCTGCTGGCGGCGGGTGTCCAGCCGTCCCTCGCCAAACTGGAGGAGACGCAGGAAAATGCGCCGGGCGATGGGTTTGGCGTCGTCGGGCAGATTCTCGTAGACAACGGTGGCCCGCCGGTCAATCGCCACCTGCAAACCGTTGCGGTTGCCCTCGGCCATCTCCACATAAGCTTGCAGGGCCAGATGGCGGCGCTCCACCTTCTCCCAGAGCAGGACAAGCGTCTCCTGCACCAGTGGCAGCGCACCCGACTCCCCGGCCGCGTCGGCCACCAACCGCTCCACCAGCACTTCGTCAATCGTCACACCCACCTGGGCCGCGGGTTGCAGGATGGCGGTGCGCAATTCTTCGTCGCCCAGGGGTGTCAATTCCAGCCGGTTGGCGCGGATGGGCTGCCACAGGGAGCAGGCCATCAGGTCGGGGTAGAAGTCGGCGCGCACGGTGAGAAGCATGTAGAGATTCGATTTGCCGATCAGCGCATTCAGCGTGTCGAGAAAGGTTTGGGCCTCAGACGCTTCGGCCAGGGTGAAAAGCTCCTCGAATTGATCCACAAAGAGCAGTGTTCGTTGGCTGAAGGTCGCCGAAGCCAGTTGCTCCGGGCTGGCAGCGAGGGCCTCAGCCAGGGCGGTGAGTGGTTTTGCGCCAGGGCGTAGAATCTTCACATCCCATTCACCGGCCCCGAAACGCTTGGATTTGCGCAGGGCGGGGATGACGCCGGCGTAGATCAGACTGGACTTGCCGCTGCCCGATGGCCCAATCACAGTCAGGAAGGGGTGTTGGCGCAGCCGCTCCACGCCGTCGGCGATCTCTTTGTCACGGCCGAAGAAGACATCCGCCTGTTTCTCCGTGAAGGGCACCATCCCCGGATAGGGACAATCGGGTGCGGGCAGCACCTCCACCACATCGAAAAGCCGGTTGTCCGGGGAGCGGCTGAAGAGGACGGGGATGGCCCACTCGGCGCTGCGGCTGGCGATGGCGACGCGGGCTTGGGTCAGGGCCGCGTCCACCGGGTAGCCAGCGGCCAGGGCTGTGTAAAAAAGACGGCTCAGGTCAATGGCGGCAGTGTCGGTAATCTCAGCCTGCATCGCCACCGCCGCGGGGACGCCCTGCTGGACAAGCGTCTGGGCTACGCCGGAAAAGACGCTGAGGTGGGAGGAGAGCGCGCCTTCACAGGCGTTGAGATAGACCAGACGCAGCGAGCGGTGGTTGTGCAGCAGGGTCGCCAGTTCTTCGCCGCTGACCTCCTGGGCCTCCCCCTCTTCGTCAGCCAGAACCAGCGCGCCCGCACAGCGCGTTTCGTCGTAGACGCCGTGGCCGACGAAGTGCAAAATGTGGATGTCATCGCCCAACAGACGTTCTTGCAGGGCAGAAAGGGTCGGGCGTTCCAGCCGATCCAGCACAAATTTGCCGTCGGCCACCAGAGCGGACAGCGCCGTTTCCAGTACCTGCCACTCCCGCTCCACATCCAATTCTTCATAGCCGGGCGGACTGACCAGCACGGTCAGCACGCGCAGGGGCGGCTTGACCAGTAGGGTGGGCCGCGCTTTGGGCAGGGAAAGGTAACGCAGGATGGGGGAGGATTCGGAGAGGGCCAGAAAGCGCTCCTGCACTGGATCGTAGAGAATCTCCCAGGGCAGAGTCGCCAGCTCGGACGTTTCAGCGATGAAACGTAGACGCAGACGCAGACCGATCTGCTCCTGTTCGACTTTTTCCAGGCTAGCGGCGAGAACGGCGGCCACTTTGCCCTGGAAGACCGCTCCGTAGAGCAGCCCGCCCAGTTCCTTCAGGTCAGGAAGAGACCCGCTTTTGCCGCCACCCCCGCCCCGGCGCGCGCCGGCCAGATTGCCCAGAAAGTCCAGTTCGTTGGCGGTGAAGGGCAGGGCAAAGGCGGCGTCCGCGTCGCCGCCGGGCGCGTCGACGACAAAGGCCCGGTACTTCTCGCCGGAGCGGGTGATGAGCAGGTCGAAGTTGAGGTAGGTAGCTGGAACGGTCATCGGATCCGCCTCCGTTGGTCAGACATATCGCCAACATCATGGCCCGTTTTCTTCAAAAACCAGAAAAGTTGTACGATTTTTGCTTACACTTCGACAGGTATCAATAAATTTACACTACTATTACATATAGTGCAAAACCACTATATATGCTCAGTAAACCGCAGATGCCGGATTCAGACAAGGGGCTCTCGCTTGGGTAGAAAGTGCCGGGAATTTGAGGGGATGCTTGAGTAGTTACTGGGAACGTTCAATTGCACATCTCGCTACGGATAGGCTATACTTGAAAGCGTTCCAACAAATTCAGATACTCTCATTCAATAGCCAACAAAATGCAACCACTCACATACAATCGATACATTCCGGGAGTCCGGCCCAGATCGGCGCTGACGATCTCCATCCTGCTCTTTGTGGGATTGCTGTTCTCTGGCTGCGCAGCCGATCCCATGACCGTTAATGAAGTTCTCCAGGCCATGCCCGGGCTTATCCAGGGGCCGCCTACCGGCATCCAAATGTTGGAAGGCGGCGAGGTCGCAGCACTTGCCCCTGATGCTCCGGCAAAAACTCCGCCGGACAGCAAGAGCCCAGACGCCCCTGGCGTCACCGCCGTGGAGCTGACTGGCGGACCCTCTGTGCAGGCTACCCAAACTGTCAGCGCCACTGTGACAGTCAAGAACCGCAGCGTCAACGTGCGCAGCGGCCCCGGTCTGGATTTTTCCGTCGTCTTTGGCGCGCGCCAGGGCGACACCTTTCAAGCGTTGGGCACAAGCGACGACGAAGCCTGGTGGCAGATCTGCTGTGTGCCCGGCCCCAGCGATGAAAAGGAGAACCCCACCCAAAAGGCGTGGATTTCCAACCGGGTGGTGACTGTGAGTGGGGAAGCTGCAGACCTGGGCGTTCTGCGCCCCCTCTTCCCCGACGATCTGAACGCGGCCTGGGATGTCTCCTACCAGTGCGGTTCGGAGCGCTGTGTGGTGACAGAATGTTCGGCCGCGGTGACGGCGACGGTACGCAATGCCGCAGACCCGCGCTGGCTGGAGATCGACCGCACTGTTACGTGGGACGCGGGCTGCGGCGAAGATTCCACCTGGCTGCACCAGATTGACCGCACCGACGGTCTGGAACGTTACCCCGACAGCACCGGTCTCTTTTTCTTCAACTATTGGGTGGGGGCCAAACCCGGCCCAATCAACAGCCACTACACGCTGGGCGAAACGGACGTTGCCAGTTGGTGTGGCGATCCGCAAAGCGCCGAAGTGGAAGAAGAGGGGGGATGGACATCCGCTTACGACGGTGTGACCTGCTATGACGCGCGCACGGGAACATTGGTGGCGATGAAGTATACCAAACGCTGGCTCTTCACCGGTGAGTTTGAGGGGGAGAAATACGACAAAGCCTACTTCGGGGATTTTGAGGTCTATGAAGTGGCGTTGCAGGAAACAAACATCGCGTTGGACATTGTGGAGGGGGAATAGTAGAACACGGATGACGGAATTGACGGATTAAAAATCCGTCAATTCCGTCATCCGTATTCTCTTTTAGTCCAAATAATCGTAAGCAACCAGCGTCAGGAAATCCACAAATTCATCGGTCAGAATCAGTTCGTCCAGAATCTCCCCGGCTTCCTCGTAACGATCCGCAGAAGCCCCCCCCAACTTCGCCAACTCCTCATCCCGAATCTGCTCGTAGAGTACACGGGTAATCACCTGCCCGTTGTCCAGTTTCGCAGCGTGGCGAATCCACTGCCAGATTTGGGAACGGGAAATCTCGGCGGTCGCCACATCTTCCATCAGATTGTAGATGGCCGCCGCGCCGTTGCCCAACAGCCAGGCGTTGAGATATTGCAGCGAGACATTCACATTCAGGCGTAGCCCGGCCTCGCTGATCGTGCCGCCCGGCACAGCGATGGCGGTGATCTCTTCGGCAGTCACAGTCACATCCTCGCGCAGCCGCGCGCGCTGGTTGGGTTTGCCGTGCAGGTTGCGCTCGAAAATTTCACGCGCCAGCGCCACCAAATCCGGGTGGGCCACCCACGTGCCGTCGCAGCCATCCTGCGACTCCCGCTCTTTGTCCGCGGTGACCCGGGCAAAGGCCGTGCGGTTTATCTCTTCGTCGCGCCGACTGGGGATGAAAGCTGCCATACCGCCGATGGCGTGCGCGCTGTGCTTGTGACAGACGTGAATCATCCGCTCGGTGTAGGCGCGCATGAAAGGTGTGGTCATCGTCACCTGCGCCCGTTCGGGTAACAGACGGGTCGGGTCGTTGCGGAATTTCTTGATGCAGCTAAAGATGTAATCCCAGCGCCCCGCATTCAGCCCCGCCGCGTATTCGCGCAGCTCGTAGAGAATTTCCTCCATCTCCAACGCGCCCAGAATCGTCTCGATCAGCACAGTGGCGCGGAAGGAGCCGTGGGCGATATCCAACGCTTCCTCGGTGTAGGCGAAGACATCCCGCCAGAGACGGGCCTCCAGATGGCTTTCCAGTTTGGGCAGATAGAAGTAGCAGGAAGTTCCCCGCCGCGCCCGCTCCTCGGCGTTGTGATAGACGTATAGCCCGAAGTCAAAGAGGCTGGCGCTCACCGGCTCACCGTTGACTGTCATGTGCTTTTCCACCAGATGCCAGCCGCGCGGACGCACCAGCAGCGTAGCGGTCTTCTCGTTCAGTTCGTAGACCCGTCCTCTGGCTTTGTCCTCCAGCCGAATCTCCCGGCGCACGGCATCGCGCAGATTCTGCTGGCCCAACACACAATTTTCCCAGGTGGGTGAATTGGCATCCTCGAAATCGGCCATAAAGACATCCGCGCCGCAGTTGAGCGCGTTGATCACCATCTTGCGGTCCACCGGCCCGGTAATTTCTGCCCAGCGTTGCAGCAGATCAGCGGGGGTGGGGGCTACTTGCCAATCCCCGCCGCGTATGTGCGCGGTCTCGGCCAGAAACCCCGGAACTTCGCCAGCGTCCAAACGCGCCTGGCGTTCGATTCGGGCTGCCAGCAGCGCCTCGCGCCGCTCGTTGAACTCCAGATGCAAATCGGCCACAAAGGCCAGGGCATCCGGGGAGAGGATGTCGTCAATGCCGGGTGCGTCCACTTCGTCAATCTCGATTTCGACCCGTTCTTCGCTCTCTTCGTCGTGCTGGTGCATCGGTCTCTCCTGGGAGGTGGGGTATTGGGATATTGGGGGTATTGGGTATTTGTAATCTCTAGCCTGGCAAAGCCAGAACCAAAGAGGGTTGTATACACGGATAGAAAGGAACACAGATCAGAAAAATCCGTCTTCCTTTCCATCCGTGTATACAAAAATTTCTCTTTTCTTGCCCAAAAAACAAGAATTTCACAGGTTAGGTAATAAAGTCTCCATACAGATGGAGCAGATCAGTGAGCGCTGATTGAGTAGCCGTCAGAATCCTTCGGATTCTGCGTCTGCGAGGCGTATCGAAATCAAGCGAACGGGTCTACAAGTCTAAACGAGTCTACCCGCTGGATTTCGACAGGCCCAATCTAAAGGTTTCGATACGGCTGGAAACAGCCCCAGCCTACTCAACCTGCGCCAGCCCTGTGTCGCTCTGGATAATCGGCGTAAAGGCAGCCTCAGTCAAATAATCGGCCAGAGCCGTGGCTGCCCGTTCGGCATAGACGCCGTAGCGCTGCTGTTTGCCCCGCACCCGCGCGTCCAGTTCAGGCAACAGCCCCATATTCGCCTTCATCGGCTGAAAGTTTTCCGGGTCGGCGTGGGTGATGTAATAGAGCAGGCTACCCATCATTGACTGGCGCGGGGGGACGAGGAGCGGCTGCTTGTTCAACAGGCGGGCCATATTGATGCCCGCCAGCAATCCGCCCATTGTGCTGCCCACATATCCTTCCGTGCCGGTGATCTGCCCGGCGAAAAAGAGATCTTCTCGCTCCCGGTATTGCAAAGTCGGATGCAGGAGTGTGGGGCTGTTGATGAATGTGTTGCGGTGCATCTGGCCCAAGCGCACAAATTCCGCCCCGGCCAGACCGGGGATCATCTGCAAAATCTGCGCCTGCTGCCCCCACTTCACATTTGTCTGAAAACCTACCATATTGTAAAGCGTCCCCGCCACATTGTCCTGGCGCAACTGGACAACCGCGTAGGGCCGCCGCCCTGTGCGCGGGTTGCGCAGACCCACCGGGCGCATTGGCCCAAAAGCCAGCGACTCCATCCCTCTGGACGCCAGCACTTCAATCGGCATACACCCCTCAAAATAGCGCTCCAGTTCGGCGTCGGCCCCCGTTAGTTCGTTCTTGGGTGATTCGAGCAGGGCGGCGACAAAGGCTTCGTACTCCGCTTTGTTGAGCGGACAGTTGATGTAATCGCCCTCCTCCGGGCCATCCATCGAGCTTTTGTCCCAACGGCTCTGGCGGAAGGCGATGGAGAGATCGATGCTTTCGACAGTCACAATCGGGGCCATCGCGTCATAGAAGTAGAGATAGCGCCCGGTCAGATTCTGCACCTGCGCGGTCAACGCCGGGCTGGTCAGCGGCCCGGTGGCGAGAATAGTGGGGCCGTCCGGGATGGCCGTCACCTCTTCCCGGCGCAGGTCAATGTTGGGATGACCGCTGATCAGTGCGGTGATTTCGGCGGCGAACTCGTCGCGGCCCACAGCCAGCGCGCTGCCCGCGGGCAGCGCGTGTTTGAAGGCTGTACGCAGAATCAGACTGCCCAGACTCTGCATCTCATTTTTCAGGATGCCCAACGCCCGATCGGGCAGGGTGCTGCCCATCGAATTGCTGCACACCAATTCCGCTAGCCGGTCGGTGCTGTGCGCCGCGGTCGGGCGCACGGGGCGCATCTCATAAAGGGTGACAGCGTAGCCCCGCTCGGCTAGCTGCCAGGCGGCTTCTGTCCCGGCCAGCCCGCCGCCCACGATTGTAATGTGTTGACTCATGCCGGGTTTGCGTCCTCATTCTGGTTGGCAGGGGTTTGCCGATTGCAAAGACCCAAAATCATTCGTTCCACCCCGAATCGCCGATCAAATAAATTGATGGTCTACTTTCCGGGAAGCAGCCACAAGCGCCTGGCTACACCTCCAGGACTTACGCAGTTACTCCTGGGAACGCCAGCATCCTGCTGGCTGCCGCCAGGGATGGCGGCGTTCCCGGCTGCGTAAGTCCTGACCTCAATTTCGTGGCCGCTTCCCGGAAGGTTGTCAAGCTATTTGGGTGCCGTTCCTCAACAGATGGATGGTTATGCTCTCATTAAAAAGAGTTTGCCCCCGTCTGTCAAGCCACTGGCAACGGCGCGGGACTTATTCATTCTTTTTATTAACTTAAACTTTTTATTAACTCAAAATGCAAGCCAGCGATATTGCAGGCATGTGGGCCAAATATAGCGCGCCGTTGAGCGCACTGGGCAACCCGGTGATGAGCACACGCATCAACATTCAGGATCAGAGCGGCGCAGTGCAGCCGGTGCATTGTGTGGACAAAGGAGAGGTGCTGTCGAAATGAAGCGAGCTGTATTGGCGATCCGAAACGCCTGCGTATAATTTCTTCTTATTCATTGCGTACTGCACTGATAGAAGTGGTAGAATTCCACTGTCACTCACACTTGGCACTGCAGGAGAGGAAATTTATGAGTCGAACACTTGCATGGCGATTCGGCCTGTACGCGTTGGTCCTCGGCATCCAGAGCTTATATCTGCCACTAAACCACGGCTTACAGGAGGGAGTAGTCCTGGACACTCGCTGGGATAGGTATATCCCGATCTGGCCCATCTGGATTGTGCCCTATTCCCTCGCTACGACCATCTGGCTAGTGGGATATGCTTGGGCAGCTCTGCGTATGGAAGAGCAGCTTTATCGGGCGTTGATTGCAACGTCGGTACTCACGACGGCGATAGCGATTGTTACCTTTACCCTCTACCCAACGTATATCGTGCGCCCTGTGCTGGTGGGCAATGACTGGGCAACAGCTTGGCTGCGTTTGGTCTACGCCACTGATGGGGTGTTCAACGCTTTTCCCAGTGGTCATGTCTATTTCACAACGATTATAACATTATTCTGGAGCCGCTGGTATCCCCGTTGGCGTTGGGCCTGGGCGGGTTTCTGGCTAATAGTTACTCTTTCCACCCTCTTCACCGGTCAGCATTACATCCCGGATGTGTTTGGCGGGACGGGGCTGGCCTGGGCCAGTTATCGGGTGGGGATCTGGTTTGTAGGTTTGGGAAGAGAGGGCAGGCAATCCGGCGCTAGCTGGCGGCTCTTTCCCAGTTAAATAAAAAACACCGTCTTTACAAAAAGGAGCGAGCAATGACCGAACGTTTTGTGATCCCCACACCAACACCTGGCCCTTATTCATTAGGGGCCGATTCCCAACCACAGGCGGGTGTCCCCCAGGGCACTGTAACCCAGCACGCGTGGCGCAGCGAGATTTTCCCCGGCACGCTGCGCGATTTCTTTGTCTATGTCCCAGCCCAATACAGCGGCGACGAACCGGCGGCGGTGATGATCTTTCAAGACGGTCAACGCTATGCCGACCTGGAGGGACCCGTGCGTACACCGATTGTCTTCGACAATCTGATCCAGCAGGGCAAAATGCCGGTGACGATTGGCATTTTCATCAACCCCGGCCACTTCCCACCCACCGCGCCGGGACGAGAACCGGTGCGCAACCGCAGCTACGAATACGACAGTCTCAGCGATCAGTATGCCCGTTTTCTGCTCGAAGAGATTCTGCCCGCGGTGGGCGCGGACTATCGGCTGACCGACGACTCGGCCCAGCGCGCCATCTGCGGGATGAGTTCCGGCGGCATCTGCGCCTGGACGGTGGCCTGGCAGCGGCCCGACGCCTTCCGCAAAGTCCTCAGCCATGTGGGCAGCTTTACTGACATCCGCGGCGGCCACGTCTACCCCTTTCTCATCCGCCAGAGTGCGCCGAAACCGATCCGGGTCTTTCTGCAGGCCGGTGCCAACGATCTGGACCGGCCCGCGGGGGATTGGCCGTTGGCCAATCTACAAATGGCCGCAGCCCTGCATTCGACCGGCTACGATTACAAATTGGTCTTCGGCGACGGCGCGCACGATTTTGAACAGGGCGCGGCGATCCTGCCGGAGTCGCTGGCCTGGCTCTGGCGCTAAATCGACGGCAGACGGAAGACGGAAGACGGCTGACTGCTGACTGCTGACCGCCGTTCACCGTCCGCCGTCCGCCGTCCGCCGTCCGCCGTCCGCCGTCCGCCGCCCACCGTCCGCCGTCCCCACCACCCACAGGAGTAGAATCCAATGACCGAACCCACCCGCTTGCTGCGTCACGTCGTCCTCTTCAAATTCAAAGATGGCACGACAGCGGAGCAGATCGCCACCATCGAAAGCGCCTTCCGCGCCCTGCCCGCCCAGATCGACGCCATCCACAGCTTTGAATGGGGCACGGATGTGAGCGTGGAAGGCATCGCCCGCGGCTACACCCACTGCTTCTTCCTCACTTTCAAGAGCGAAGCAGACCGGGCCATCTACCTGCCCCACCCCGCCCACAAAGCATTTGGACAGCTTCTCAGCCCCTACCGGGATCAGGTGCTGGTGCTGGATTACTGGAGCCAGACGTGACAATCTGAAACGTGAAGACGTGAAGACGTGAAACGTGAAGGCGTGAAACGTGAAGACGTGAAACGTGAAGACGTGAAGACGTGAAGACGTGAAGACGTGAAGACGTGAAGACGTGAAACGTGAAGACGTGAAACGTGAAGACGTGAAGACGTGAAACGTGAAGACGTGAAACGTGAAGGTGTGAAACGTGAAGACATGAAACGTGAAGACGTGAAGACGTGAAGACGTGAAACGTGAAGACGTG
>CAMDEX010000072.1 GCA_945897075.1 Litorilinea aerophila | reverse complement strand
GCATTTCCAGTGTGGCTTCGTAGTCGACATCTATGAATTTGCGGGCCATTCTTTTTTCTCCCTTTCGCATCTCTGCAATCGATTCACTCTGGCTTTCTATTCTATTCACTTTGTTCGTTTTTGCATACCTTTCTCCGACAAACTGCTAGCCTCACGGTTTTGATGAAACGTGAAACGTGAGGCATGAAAGCAGGCGGTGATCTCACGTTTCACGGGTCACGTTTCCGCTGCAAAATTGTACGCATGTATACAAATAGCAGTGGTACCCCAAAGGAGCAACGATTATGACAGCAGTATCCGATCGCGAACATCTGGACGAAGTAAAACAGGACTACCAGTACGGTTTCCACGACACGGAACGACCGGTCTTCAAGGCATCCAGAGGCATTAGCCACGAGGTGGTCGAGCAGATTTCTGTGATGAAGAACGAGCCGGCGTGGATGCGCAAATTCCGCCACGACGCGCTGGACATCTTTTTCTCCAAACCCATGCCCACCTGGGGCGCGGATCTCTCTGGAATCGACTTCGACAACATTTTCTATTACCTGCGTCCTTCCGAAAAAGCCGAAAAGAGCTGGGACGACGTGCCGGAAGACATCAAGCGCACCTTCGACCGCTTGGGCATCCCGGAGGCCGAACGCAAGTTTCTGGCCGGTGTGGGCGCACAGTACGAGTCCGAGGTGGTCTATCACAGCCTGAAAGTGGAGTGGGAGAAGCTGGGCGTCGTCTTTTTGGATATGGACAGCGGTCTGCGCGAGCACGAGGACATTGTGCGCGAGTATTTCGCCACGATCATCCCCGCCGCCGACAACAAATTCGCCGCCCTCAACAGTGCGGTGTGGAGCGGTGGCAGCTTTGTCTACGTCCCCAAGGGTGTGAATGTGGACATCCCCTTGCAAGCCTACTTCCGCATCAACGCCGAAAATATGGGCCAATTTGAGCGCACGCTGATTATTGTGGAAGAGGGGGCCAGCGTCCATTACGTGGAGGGCTGCACTGCGCCAATCTATTCCAGCAACAGCCTGCACAGCGCGGTCGTCGAGATTATCATCAAGAAGGGCGCGCGCTGCCGCTACACGACGATCCAGAACTGGAGCACCGACGTCTACAATCTGGTGACCAAGCGGGCCGTGGCCTATGAAAACGCCACGATGGAGTGGATTGACGGCAACCTGGGCAGCAAAGTGACGATGAAATATCCCGCCGTTTATATGATGGGTCCCAAAGCCCACGGCGAAATTTTGTCCATCGCCTTTGCGGGCAAGGGCCAGCACCAGGACGCCGGCGGTAAAGTCGTGCATGGCGCGCCCTACACCAGCTCCAAAATTGTCTCCAAATCGATCAGCAAAGATGGCGGACGGGCCAGCTATCGCGGTCTGTTGAAGGTGGCGAAAGGCGCACACCACAGCAAGAGCAATGTAGTCTGCGATGCGCTGCTCCTCGACGCGGCCAGCCGCTCGGACACCTACCCCTACATCGAAATCGAAGAGGATGATGTGAGCGTGGGCCACGAGGCTTCGGTGAGCAAGATCGGGGAGGAGCAACTCTTCTATTTGCAGAGCCGGGGAATC
Source organism: Litorilinea aerophila (assembly GCA_945897075.1). Classification (GTDB taxonomy): domain Bacteria; phylum Chloroflexota; class Anaerolineae; order Caldilineales; family Caldilineaceae; genus JACQGT01. Next base: position 22,813 of record CAMDEX010000072.1, on the reverse strand, counting down.
GGCGAGGACGAGGCCGCGGCGATGATCGTGGGCGGCTTTATCGAGCCGCTGGTCAAGGAACTGCCCATGGAGTACGCCGTGGAGATGAACCGGCTGATCCAGTTGCAAATGGAAGGCAGTATTGGTTAAAAGATGAAGGGATGAAGGGAGGAAGGGAGGAAGGGTGAACAGTCATCCTCCCTTCTTCCCTTCCTCCCTTCACATTTATAGGGGATAACGAACGTGAGTGTATTGGTAAAAGAACCCGAAATGATGATGAAAGCCGCTACTTTTGTGGCGGCGGTGGCTGATTTTAGCGAGGCAAGCGTGCGTGCGCTTTCGGCTGCGCGCAAGGAACCGCGCTGGATGCTGGATTTTCGTCTGGCGGCCTGGCGCACATTCGAGGCGATGCCCTGGCCCAAAAGCACCGACGAAGCGTGGCGGCGCACCCGGCTGACCGGCTTTGACCTGAAGAATTTCACCGCCTATGCCACGCCCCACGGCGTGAGCAAGCGGGCTGAATTGAGCGCTCTGCTGCAAAGCGAGTTGGGCGAAATGGAGAGCGCGGCCAGTCTGATCTTCCAGGACGGCGGTCTGCATTACCGCAATCACAACCCGGAACTGGCCGCCCAGGGGGTGATCTTCACCGATTTGCAGAGCGCGCTGATCGAACACCCGGCGCTGGTGCGCCAATATTTTATGACCCAGGCCGTGAAGCCGGATCACAACAAATTCACCGCGCTGCACGCGGCCCTGTGGGACACGGGTGCGTTTGTCTATGTGCCCAAGAATGTGACCGTCGAACTGCCGCTACAGGCGATCCTGCACCAGAACCCCGGCTTGGGTGGCTATCACCACACGCTGTTGGTGGCGGATGAAGGCAGCCACGTCACTGTCGTGGATGATCTGCTGGGCGGCGTGAATGGGATGCAGAGCGGTGTCATCGAATTGGTGATGAAAGACAATTCAGTGGTTCGTTATATGAACCTGCAGGACTTCGACCACAGCGCCTGGAATTTCTTGACCGGGCGCGCGGTGATGGGCCGCGACACCGACCTGCGCTGGATTCAGGTCAGTTGGGGCAGCCGTCTGACCAAAGCCTTCCTGGACCTGGAATTGAACGGGCAGGGCGGTCACGCTGAACTGCTGGGACTCTACTTCCCCACCGGTCGCCAGCACATTGACCACCAGACGTTGCAGATTCATCGCGCCCCCAACTGCTTCAGCGATCTGCTCTTCAACGGCGCGCTGAAAGACCGGGCGCACAATGTCTATATGGGCATCATCAAAGTCCTGCCCGGCGCGCAGAAGACCGACGCCTTCCAGCGCAATGGCAATCTGATTCTGGACGGCACGGCGCGCGCCGACAGCATCCCCGGCCTCGAGATTCAGGCCGACGACGTGCGCTGTACCCACGCCGCCACCGCCTCCCAGGTGGAGGATGAGTATGTCTTCTATCTGATGGCGCGCGGTTTGACCCGGCCACAGGCAGAGCGTATGATTGTACAGGGCTTTTTCCAGAATGTGCTGGATCGAGTCCCGGTGGAATCCGTGCAACACAAATTAGAACGAGTGATCGAGCGCAAGATCGGCGGATAAGAGATTAGTTGATTGGTTCATTAGTTGATTGGTTGAATAGTTGATTGGTTGACTGACGATCTTCTTCCCAATCAACCAATCAACCAATCAACCACTTTTCACGGAGGCTTCCATGAGCGACAAAGGCTACATACATCCCGAAGTTTTGGTCAGTACCGATTGGGTGGCGGCGCACGGCAATGACGCCAATGTGCGCTTGTTGGAATCGAATGAAGATGTGCTTCTCTACGACACCGGCCACATCCCCGGCGCGCAGAAGATTGATTGGCAGGAAGATTTGAACGACCGTCTGGTGCGCGACTACATCGGCAAGGACGCCTTTGAGTCGCTTATGCGCAAGTTGGGCGTGAGCAACGAGACGACTGTCGTCTTCTACGGCGACAAGTCCAACTGGTGGGCGACCTATGCCTTTTGGGTCTTCCAGCTTTTCGGCCACACCAACGCCAAAGTGGTGGACGGCGGGCGGCAGAAGTGGATTGACGAGGGCCGGGAACTGACACGGGAGAAGCCGGTGGCCGCGCCCAGCAATTACGTGGCGCAGGCCCGCAACGACGCCCCCATCCGCGCCCTGCGCGACGACACCCTGGCCCACCAGACCGCAGGCAAGCCGTTGGTGGATGTGCGCAGCCCTGCCGAATACCGGGGCGAACTGCTGCACATGGCGAACTATCCGCAGGAGGGCGCGCTGCGCGGCGGTCACATCAAAGGCGCACGCAATGTGCCCTGGGCGCGGGCAGCCAACGAAAACGGCAGCTTCAAGAGTGCGGCTGATCTGCGCGCCATCTACGAAACCGAGCAGGGGCTGAAGCCCAGCGACGACATTGTGGCCTATTGCCGCATCGGCGAACGCAGCAGCCACACCTGGTTTGTGCTAAAATACCTGTTGGGCTACGAAAAAGTCCGCAACTACGATGGCAGTTGGACCGAATGGGGCAACGCGGTCGGTCTGCCGATTGAAAGATAACGAAGTGAAACGTGATGCGTGAAACGTGAGAGTCTGGGAACGATCTCACGTTTCACGTTTCACGCCCGGAGAACCCAATGCTTGCAGCCGTCGCGCCAACCACTGATTCCAAAGTTACTTCCCTCCGCTCCCTTTTCCCCGTGCTGGAACGCCAGGTACACGGCAAACCGCTGGTCTATTTGGACAACGCGGCCACGACGCAGAAGCCCCTGGCCGTCATTGAGTCTCTGGACAACTATTACCGCCACTACAACTCGAACATCCACCGGGGCGTACACACGCTGAGCGAAGAGGCGACCGCAGCCTACGAAGAGGCGCGGGCGCGCATTGCGCGCTTTATCAACGCGGCCAGCGACAAACAGACGATCTTCACGCGCAACGCCACCGAAGCCATCAACGTGGTGGTACACAGTTGGGGGCGGGCCAATCTGCGACCGGGTGACGAAGTGCTGATTACGGAGATGGAACACCACAGCAATATCGTCCCCTGGCAGATTTTGCGGGATGAGCTGGGCTTCACCCTGCGCTACGTGCCTATCAGCGAAGGCGGGTTGCTGGATGTTAGCGAACTGGAGACGCTGCTCAACGAGCGCACCAAAATTTTTGCCTTTGTCCATGTGAGCAACGTGCTTGGCACGATCAACCCGGTGGCGGAACTGGTGCGCGCGGCCCACGCGGTCGGCGCATTGGCTCTCATAGACGCCAGCCAGAGCGTGCCCCACATGCCCGTTGATGTACAGGCGCTGGACGCGGATTTTCTCGTCTTCAGCGGGCACAAACTATGCGGGCCAACCGGAATCGGCATTCTCTACGGCAAGCGGGAACTGCTGGAAGCCATGCCCCCCTTTATGGGCGGCGGCGATATGATCCGGGAAGTGAAGATGAGTGGTAGCCGCTGGAATACGCTGCCCTACAAATTTGAGGCGGGCACACCGGCCATCGCCGAGGGCATCGGTCTGGGCGCGGCCGTGGACTTCTTGCAGGGGGTGGGGCTAGATTGGGTGCAGCAGCACGAACACGCCCTGACCAGCTACGCCTACGCACGGCTGGCCCAGGTGGAAGGATTGCGCATTTTGGGTCCAGGCCCAGAGCAACGGGGCGGTCTGGTGGCTTTCACGCTGGACGGCATCCACCCCCACGACCTCTCGGCTGTTCTCGACGCCGACGGCATTGCGATCCGGGCCGGCCACCACTGCGCCCAGCCCATCCACGACCGGCTCGGCATCGTCGCCAGCGCCCGCGCCAGCTTTTATCTTTACAATACTTTTGAGGAAGTGGACAAACTGGTGGTAGGATTGGAGAAGGCCGCCGCGATTTTCGCGTTGTGAGAGGGAGTAGCGCGCAAATGATCGCAAAAGTCTACCGCAAAGTCAATCTGAAGGATCAGCCAACAGATTTTGCCTATTGGCAGAAACAACCTTACCAGGCTCGTTTGGCTGCATTGGAAGAAATTCGGCGGGAATATCATGGCTGGCAAGATGATGACACGCAGCCCAGACTTCAGAGAGTTTATACAATCCAACACCGATGAGAAAAATCAGCATCAGCAGCGCTTGCCACTACTGATGGGCGTTGACCCGCAGTATCTGGAAGAGATGGGCTGGCTTTCTCTGGCGGAATCGGCTTTTGATTTCTGGAATGAACCAGAAGAAGACGTGTACGACGATCTTGTGGTTGCCGGATCAAAGGTGATGAGAACGATAGGTTTGCACTGAAAGACAAAAGCAAATGGATCAGCTCTACCGCGAGGCCATCCTCGATCACTACAAACACCCGCGGCGCAAAGGCCACATCGCCGCGCCGGATATTCACTATCACGACACCAATCCCTTTTGCGGGGACGAGGTGACGATTGAGTTGAAGGTAGCCGACGGTGTGGTGGTGGATGCCGCCTTTGACGGGCGCGGCTGTGCCATCAGCCAGGCCAGCGCTTCGATGATAATGGAAGAGATCGTCGGCATGACCGTTGCTGATCTCAAGGAGTGGGGCAAAGAGGAGATTCTCGACCTGCTGGGTATTGAGATCGGCCCGGTGCGGCTCAAATGCGCGCTGCTGCCGTTGAAGGCATTGAAGGCTGGGCTGTATGGCCTGGACGAGTGGCCGGAGTGAAGAAATGATGATGGGGTAATGAGATAATGGAGAAGTGGTACTCCCCATCATCTCATTATCCCGTCATCCCCATCCATTTGGTGAGGGATATGACAGAAGATTTCGCAAAAGTAGCCCGCCTTTCGGAAATTCCTGTGGGCGGGCGCAAGCTGGTGGACGTTGACGGTGTGCGCATCGCCATCTTCAATCTGGACGGGGAACTGCACGCGATTGAGGACGTCTGCACCCACGACGGCGGGCCGCTGGTCGAAGGGGATATTGTGAGCGATTGCCAGGTCGAATGCCCCCGCCACGGCGCACGCTTCGACATTCGCACGGGCGCGGCGCGGCGTATGCCCGCATTTGAGGCCACCACCGTTTATGCGGTTGAGGTGGACGGCGATGACGTTTATGTAGAAAAACCGTATTGAAGAAGGAATTATTCCTTCCCATTCTTGTGGAGAAGCCCTATGTCCGAGAATACCCTGCCCACGCCCGACGAAGTGCGCGCCGAAATTAAAGCCCACGTGCGCGACCCCGAATTGATGATGAATATCGTCGATCTGGGACTGATTTACGATATCGAAGTGACCAGTGAAAAGCACGCCGATATTACGATGACGCTGACTAGCCCTGGCTGTCCGGCCGGGCCGCAGATCATCACCGATGTGCAGCGCACCACCCACAACGCCTTCCCCAACCTGGACGAAGTAAACGTCCATCTGGTCTGGACGCCCTTCTGGAATCCCGATATGATGTCGGACGATGCCAAGGATGAGTTGGGGATTTTCTAAAGAGCGGTTGATTGGTTGATTGGTTGACGGAAACGTGAGATCGGATGACGATCTCACGTTTCACGTTTCTGCGCCACAGAACACCCATCTCCGGCTACTTCTTTCCCGCGCCCCCCGTGCGCTTCGTCAGCAGCAACAGCCCAATCTCCAACATCATCCCAATCAGCGGATGTTCCGCCGCCCGTATATGGTTGAAAGCTTCGGCCAGCAGAACCGCGTGCTGGGCGTGCTGGGGGTGGCCGGAGATCGCCAACCATCCCGCCTGGGCCAACAGCGCGGCCTGGATTTCGACGCGCAACGCCTCTTCGACCTGCGGCGTAAAGAGCTTGCGCTTCAGATCATTGAGGGTTTTCTGAAACGCCTGCTCGTCGTTTCTGGGCAGACGGCTCGCGGCATCTACGATCTGGCTATTCTGGAAGAACCAGCCCGCCAGCGCTGGATGGCGCAACAGTGTGGCAGCGTTCTCGGCAAGTTTGGGCCGGGACTTCTGCCAGAGCGCGGGGCCGGATGCCAGCAACGCCTGCAATTCACCCGGCACTGCGGCAGCCTCGCCGCGGAATAGATGAGGATTGTAGAAGGTATATTCTTCGGGCAGGGGTTGGGGCTGCGATTGCCGCCAGTGGCTCTCCACCGCCTGTTGCAGCCGCCACTGGGCATAGGCCACCGGCACTTCCAGAAAGACAGTGGGCGTGCCATCGGTCAATGCGACGCTCACCAATTCGCCCACAGCGCGCGCGGGGGGCATATATTGGGGATCCACCGCCTCGCTGCCAAAGGCGTCCACCAGACCCGCGCTGGCGTTGATGCGCAGGCCAATCAAAACGTTTTCGCTGGCGTCTGCCCCGCTGCGCAAAAACCAGAGGTCCTGATTACCGTCCAGCGTGCTGGGGGTGAGCAGGCCGCGCCAGTTTTCCAGCGCAACGGGCTGGATGGGAACGCCAGCAAAGCGCAGTTTGCGCAACGTGCGTTCGGCCAGGCGGGCCAGATCGGGCGACAGGTTGTGTTGGAGCGTATGCAGCGCCTGGGCGGCGCGCTGGGCCGCTGCGCCCTGGCGCAGCAGACCCAGCCGCTCCACGGCAGCCTGGGCCACCCCGCCCCGTCTGTCGTAGGCGATCAGACGCAGCAGTTCGGGCTGGTCGGTCGCGTCCAGCCGCGCCACAAGCTCCAACACCTGATGGGCTACCTGTTCATTCTCCTGGCGCATCTGGCGCACATATTCCAGCAGAATGTAGCGGTTCGTGTGGCTCTCGGTCAGCGCCTCTTGCAGACTCTGCATCACAACCGTTTCCGGGTCTTTCAGATCGCTCATCAGACCGGGCGCAAGTTCTGCTTGCAGAAAACGTTCCAGAATCAGCGCAGCGGTGAGCCGGGTCAGGGTGGGATTCTGCCGGTTGGCCGCTTCTTTGCGCAGGACAGCCACCGTCTCGTCGTAGGGCAGCAGCGTCGCCAGCCGCCCCAGCCCGCCCCGCACCTGACTACTGGAATTGTCCAGGTATTTGGTGAGGGTGGAGAGAATCAGCAGTGGTTCATAGCTCTGGGCGATGGCGCGCACACGCGCCAGCAGCTCGCCTTCGGAAGCAGTAGTAGCCAACCCGGCCAGGTCTTCGTTGAGTTTGCGTCGGGCTTGAAAGGTGTTGATGATTTTGTCGCTCATAGCTTCCAGTATCAATAAATCGCAGCGTGTTGGGTTCTCCCGGCACAAGCGGGTTGCGTAGAGGGCACTCTCTTGCCGGGAGAACCCAACCTACGATGACTTCCAGTATACCAGAAAGCTGGGGAAATTCGTTTCTTTTTGCCAGCCCGTTGGCAAGGTGGTACACTGTGAAACGTGACCCGTGAAACGTGAAGGCAGGGAGATTTCTCACGCAGCACGTTTCACGTTTCGGTTGGAAAATATAGCTGGTATCCCAGTCAGAATCCCAAGTGACAAATGGCACAGGCACTCTACCGCAAGTGGCGCAGTCGAACATTTGATGAGGTTGTGGGTCAGGAACATGTGACCCAGACCCTGCGCAACGCGCTGCGCGACAACCGGGTGGCCCACGCCTATCTCTTTTCGGGGCCACGCGGCACAGGCAAGACCAGCACAGCGCGTATTCTGGCCAAAGCGCTCAACTGCACCGGGCCGGCGGACGACCGCCCCTGCGATGTCTGCCCCACCTGCGTCGCCATCAGCGAAGGGAGGATGCTCGATCTGATCGAAATCGACGCGGCCAGCAACAACAGCGTGGACGACGTCCGGGAGCTGCGCGACAAAGTTGGCTTCCGCCCCAGCGAGGGCAGCTACAAAATCTATATCATTGACGAAGTACACATGCTCAGCACAAACGCATTCAACGCGCTGCTGAAGACGCTGGAAGAGCCGCCGCCCCACGCCCGCTTCATCCTGGCGACGACGGAACCCCACAAAATTCCGGCCACTGTGCATAGCCGCTGCCAACGCTTCGACTTTCGCCGCATCCCCGTCGTTGAGATCGCCGCGCACCTGCGCCACATTGCGACTGAAGAGAATATCGCGGCCGAGGATGGCGCGCTGACGGCCATCGCCCGCAGCGCGCAGGGCTGTATGCGCGACGCCATCAGCCTGCTCGATCAGATGACCAGCTACGGGGCCGAGGCTATCTCGCTGGAACAGGTACATGATGTCCTGGGCAGCGTGGCCAGCGAATCGGTCTCCGCTTTTGTGGACGCGCTGGCCGAGCAGAATGTGGCCACGGGGCTGCGCCTGATCCACAGCCTGCTCCTCGGCGGGGCCAGTTTACAGGAATTTACGACGCAGGTGGTGGAGCATCTGCGCGGCGTGCTGCTCCTGCAAATGACCGCTGATAGCGGGCTGCTGGATGACCGCTCACCGGAGACGGTCAAGCGTATGCAAGTCCAGGCCCAGAAGCTGACCCAACCCCAAACGCTCTACGCTGTCAAACGTTTTGGCGAGGCGATTGGGGAGTTGAAAGGGGGCTACCAACCCCAACTGCCCCTGGAATTGGCGCTGATCGAGATTGTGCGCGGCCCGGTTGCGGCGGCCGTGCAAGCGCCGGTTGCCCAACCGGTCGTTGTCCAGCCGGTCGCGGTCCAGCCCGTCACTGCCAAAGCGGCCGTGGAGGAAAAGAAAGCGTCGCCCCCAGCGCCAGAGGTGACAGCAGCGCAGAGTCTACCTGTTCCGCTGGACCAGAACGCGGTCAGTAAATTGCGCGCCCAATGGAACGACGTCCTGGTGGCTGTGCGCGAACGTTCCGGGCTGAAACAGCAGGCCGCGTTGCGCGCCGTGCGCGACATCGCCATCGGCGAAAATGCCATTGCCCTGGCCTTTGGCAACAACAAATTCGCCAGGGATATGATTTCCGACCCGGAAACAATGGCCCAGGTCAGCGCGATTTTGGCCCAATTTGTCGGGCGACAGGTGGGCGTGGAATGTCTGGAAGGCGAGACCGCCACGCTTTCGGCCGCGGCGGGCCGGGCGCTGCGCGACGACCGCAAGACAGACGGCCCCGATCCGCTGCTCGCATTTGCCGTCAGCGAATTGGGGGCACAGGTGCAGGGCGAGAAGGGTGGGAAGCGTAAGGCGTAAGATCGCGAAGCCACAAGCTAAAGACGTGTGTTTACGTAGTGCGTAGTGCGTGAACTGGTAGTGTCGCTGGAAGCCCGTTGCACTCAATTTTTGTCGGTACACGCGAAGAGTAAGACGTGGACCAAACGACACTTCCTTATTTACGCACCACGTACTACGCACAAAGCAGACCGGTTCAACAAATTCAGACAGTAAATGTCACACAGTAGCGACAGGAGCAGTATTTATGGCGAAGAAAACAAAGAATATCCGGCAGCGTCGTTTTGGCGCAGGCGAAGGATTTGCCGGTGGCGGGGGAGCCGCGCCTCTGGGCGGCGGTCTGCCCGCCAGTATGGGTGGCGGCAACCTGATGGCCCAGGTGCGTAAGATGCAGGAAGAGATGGAGAAGACCCAAGAAGAATTGGCCGGCGAAGAAGTGGTCGGCACGGCGGGCGGCGGGATGGTGGAGATTGTGATGGACGGCCACCAAATGGTCAAGTCTGTGCGGCTGAATCCCGAAGTGGTGGACCCGGACGACGTGGAGATGTTACAAGACCTGCTCCTGGCCGCGCTCAACGACGCCACGGAAAAGGCCAAAGCCCTGGCCGAGGAGCGTATGGGCGATGTGACCGGCGGGGTGAATATCCCCGGATTGGGATTTTAGGGATTGGGGACTGGGGATCGGGAAGGACGGCTCCCAGTCCCCGATCCCCAGTCCCCAGTCCCCTACAGGAGCTTCCTATGCAACCCCTCGCCCAGCCCGTTTCCAGTCTGATTGATGCTTTTAGCCGGCTGCCCGGCATTGGGCCAAAGAGCGCCAGCCGCCTGGCCTATTTTCTGCTGCGCGCCGACAGCGACATTGCGCTCAACCTGGCCGCGGCCTTGACCGAACTGAAGGAGAAGACCGTCTTCTGTTCTGTCTGCCACAACATCGCCGACCGCCAGCCCTGCGCCATCTGCGACAGCCCCCAACGCGACGCGTCGATCATTTGCGTCGTGGAAGAACCCCTGGACGTGCAGGCCATCGAGCGCACGGGCGCTTTCCGCGGCGTCTATCACGTCCTGCACGGAGCCATCTCCCCGGTGGAGGGGATTGGGCCGGACGACCTCAAAATTCGGGAACTGCTCAAGCGCGTGCAGGCGAGCGAGAAGGAGGGCGCGGTCTCTGTGCAGGAGTTACTGCTGGCTACCAATCCGAATTTGGAGGGGGAGGCCACGGCCATGTACATCTCGCGCCTCTTCAAACCGCTGGGCGTGAAAGTCACCCGGCTGGCGCGCGGCCTGCCCACCGGCGGCGATCTGGAATACGCCGACGAATCCACACTGAGCAACGCGCTGGCTGGGCGATTGGAGATGTAATTTCGTAGGGCGGAATACCATTCCGCCCTACAGTTTTGGTAAGTGACAGATGTCTGCTCTATTGCTCGAACCGACAAGCGAAGAAGGGGTGGCGTCCCGCCTGGACGATACCTCCTTAAACCCGGCAGAACAGAGCGGGCTGCTCGCCTATCTGGCCGCGCTGGAAGATCGATGGGCCTCTCTGCTGGCGGAGGTCGTTCTCTACGGCTCCGCGGCCCGGGGCGAGGAGCGCCACGAGTCGGACGTAGACCTGCTGCTGGTCCTCAACTGCGAGCCGACGCGCGCGCAAAACGAACAGATGCTCCAATTGGCAGCCTCTATCAATCTGGACTTCGGAATCTGCCTTTCGCCGGTGGTGATGTCACCCGCCACCTACCGCTGGCACAGGGAAGGCGCGCCCCTCTGGCACAATCTGCGCCGGGATGGGGTCTGGCTGCGCGGCGTGCCGTCGCCAACTCTTTACGAATTGCCGGGAGGTAAGTCATTGGACCAAAAACGTCGAGAGTTAATCGCGTTGTATATGGAGCGCAGCAACGAAGAACTTCAAGCCGCACGGCTTATGCTGGATTCCTGGCTTGTGCGCCCTGCCATTTCCGAATGCTATTACGCTGTCTTTTACGCCGCTTCCGCCGTTCTGTTGTCAAAGGGCATCGAAAGACGCCGACACGAAGGCGTCGGTTCAGCGCTGGGCGAATCTTTTGTGCGCATCGGTGAGTTGCCCGCAGAGATGACGAAACTATTCCACCAACTCCACGAGGATCGTCTGTCGGCTGATTATCGTATGACATACGATCCGGGCGAAGAAGTGGCTGAAAAACGTCTTGAACAGGCCAGCCATTTCGTCCAAACCATTCGCGACTATTTACAAGAACGGGGCTTTCTGGATGGCTGAGAGTGCGCAAACCCACGACAAATTGGCCGCGCTCAAACGGGCGTGGCAGGACGAGACGCTGGCTCCGGTGACGGGCCGCTTTCCCGAACGGCGCAAACGCTTCACCACCAGCAGCGACGCCATCGAAGTTGCCACTGTCTACACGCCAGCCGAGTGGCCGGGCGACCCAGACCCGGCCCAGACCGCTGCCTATCTGGAGAAGCTGGGCTTCCCCGGTGACTATCCCTTTACGCGCGGGGTGCAGCCCAATCTCTACCGCGGCCGCCTGTGGACGATGCGCCAGTACGCTGGTTTTGGCTCGGCCCAGGAGAGCAACCAACGCTACCACTACCTCATCGCCCAGGGGCAGACCGGTCTTTCCGTCGCCTTCGACCTGCCCACGCAGATCGGCTACGACGCCGATCACGACTTTGCGCTGGGCGAAGTGGGCAAAGTCGGCGTCTCGATCAGCAGTCTGGCCGATATGCGCACCCTCCTGGCCGCCATCCCTCTGGACAAAGTGAGTATCAGTATGACGATCAACGCGCCCGCGGCTGTGCTGCTGGCGATGGTCATCGCGGTCGCTAAAGAGACGGGCGTGCCGATCTCCCAACTGCGCGGGACAGTGCAGAACGACATCCTCAAAGAGTATATCGCGCGCGGCACCTACATTTTTCCGCCTGCCCCGTCTATGCGGCTGATTACCGATATGTTCCGCTTCTGCGCGGCGGATGTGCCCAAATGGAACACGATTTCCATCAGCGGCTATCACATCCGCGAGGCGGGCAGCACAGCCGTGCAGGAGGTCGCCTTCACCCTCGCCAACGCCATCGAATATGTCCAGCAGGCCATCGCCGCCGGGCTGGATGTGGACCGCTTCGCCGACCAGATCAGCTTTTTCTTCAACGCCCACAACAATTTCCTGGAAGAGGTGGCGAAGTTCCGCGCCGCCCGCCGTCTGTGGGCCAAAATTATGCGCCAGCGCTTTGGCGCACAGAAGCCCGATAGCTGGCGGCTGCGCTTTCACACGCAGACCGGCGGCAGCACCCTCACCGCGCAGCAGCCAGACAACAATGTGGTGCGGGTGACGGTGCAGGCGCTCTCGGCTGTGCTGGGCGGCACGCAAAGCCTGCATACCAACTCCCGCGACGAAGCCCTGGCCCTGCCCACCGAAAAGGCCGTGGAGATCGCGCTGCGCACCCAGCAGATTCTGGCCCACGAGAACGGCGTGGGTGATCTGGTGGACCCGCTGGGCGGCAGTTATTACATCGAGTGGCTGACCGACGAGATCGAGCGGCGGGCACAAGAGTATATTGACCGCATTGACGGGATGGGCGGCGCGCTGCGGGCGGTGGAAGAGGGCTTTGTCCAGCGCGAGATTCAGGAGGCGGCCTACCGTACCCAGCGCGCTATCGAGACGGGCGAGCAGGTAGTGGTGGGCGTCAACCGCTTCCAGAGCGATGAGACGGCCACACCTGACCTGCTGCGTGTGGACGAACACGTGCAGACCGCGCAGGTGCAGGCGCTGGCCCGCTTGCGCACCCAGCGTGATAACAGCGCGGTGCAGGCCATTCTGTCGCGTATCAGCGACGCAGCGCGCCAACCATCCGCGCCGCTGATGCCCCTTTTTGTAGAGGCAGTGGAAGCCGATGCCACCCTCGGCGAAATCTGCGATGCGCTGCGCAGCGTCTTTGGGGAGTATGAGCCGGGGAATTGGGTGTAGCTGATAGGCGCAGGGTCTGGGCGAACACATCACAGCAAGTACGCCCCTTACTACTCAAAGATCGTCAGGGTAGGTTGCCTCTGCCCCCACGCCCAGCCAGACGATCATCTGGCGCAGGGCGGCGTAGGCTTGCAGACGGGCGGCGTCCGTGTCGGCTCTCTCAGCCTGTTCGATGTGCTGTTGCATCTGGCGCAGCGCAATTGGCGTCATCGCCAACAGCGCATCGGAGCCGGAGGCGACAAACTAAACGGAATTTCTGGCGAATAAAAAGTGTCAATCTGATTTTGAACCATCCCCAAAATACAATGAATACACCCTTTGCTGAATTATCCGTATACGAAGTAATGGCAGGTTGCGCACAGGAAAGAAAACAAGAAAAAGCCAAAGGCCAACCATCACCAGCCTGCGTGGAATTGTTTCGCCGGGCCTTTTCTGGCGAGCAGCGCGCCTGGGATGCGATCTATAATGAATTCCATCCAAAGGTATTGGCGTGGACAAGAAGCGCAATGTTCCAATGGTTGGATAGCCCAGACAAGGAGGAGGTGGAGCAGTATGCTCACTCTTCTTTGCTGAAGTTCCATCGATGGGCACCCCAAAGGAGTGGGTTGACAGCAACTGATCAACTCGGTCCTATTCTCGTCTATTTGCGCAAGTGCTGTAAAAGCACGATTCGGGATGCAATGCGTAACGCTTCTGTGCGTCAACCGGTCTTGTCTTTAGAAAATTATTTGGATCTTGGCACATCGGATCAGGAGCAGGCTTGGGTGGAGCTGAGAGAAATGGTTGGCCGAATTTTGGAGCGCCTGCTGGAGACAGAAAACGAGCGACTCATCTGTTTTCTACGCTTTGAGTGCAATATTCCGCCCCGAGAAATTGTAGACGCCTATCCGGATCGATTTAGCCTGACCGAAGTCAACAATACAGTACAGCGGCTCACACGGCGGATGCGGACCGATCCGGAGATGCAACGGGTGGCCGAAACTCTACGCCAGAATTCCATACACTTTGCATCTCTTAATGCAGCGGAACGTTTCGACTTGAAAAGAGAAAGTTCAATGGCTGAACCCTGCCCTCTGCAAGAAGTAGACTTGCTCGACTACGTAACGGGCGTAGCGATGCTGGAAATTCAACGCTCCATCGAAGCGTCACCCGTATGTCAGCAGGCGGCAGAGGCGTTAACCGACTCAGTGGGTCCCTTATTGGCCCTTCTCTACCGGCGTACCTGTCCACCGACTGAAATGCTGGTAGATTATCAGGAACACCTGCTCCGGGGCGGACCAGAACTGATTGTCCACCGCCATGTGGAGAGATGTCCACTCTGTCGGCAGGAGCTTTCTGTTATGCAGCAGATGGATTCTCTACCCGACGCAGACAGAGGCAGCTTTTTTCGGCGTTTGGTAGAGGCCATTTTGTATATCCCAGGTCCGTTGGCACAGCCGGTGCGGGGCGACACCTATCGCTATCAAGCACCCCATGTGCATCTACATATCAGCCTGCACCACCACGCGGATATGCCCCGCCGCTGGACAGTACGCGGTCAAGTTCGTTCGCCCCAAGGCCTGCTGATCGGTGACGAAGTGGAGGGGATACTCCTCATCCCCCTCTCGGAAGGGGATGAGGCAGAGAAGCAAGTGGAGTGGAGTGAAAACCGCCGCACCTTCGCTTTTACTCAGGTGCCAGCCGGCTTGTATCAGTTGCGTCTGCTTATGACCGAAGAAGAAATCGTGATTCGCAAAATTATGATTGGTGATACCGAATAGAGAGCCAATTGTGTCCACAGTCGATGAGAGTGATGCGCTGATCGACAATCTGCTGGCCTGTCTCCCTGCCGAACGGTATGTGTGGCTGACAACCCATCGCGAAGATGTGGGGATGGCGACAATCGAAGCGCTCAAACGGCGCACAGATAGCCAGAAACAGACAAACCCACCTGCTGCCGGCGCGGCCTCCGCCCTGGCCCTCTGGCTGGCAGAACATCTCCCTGACGAACCCTTTGCCTATCCCCTGGCTTGTTGGGCTCGGGGCAACTGGGCGCTTCTGCACGAGCCGCGCGAAGCGCTGGCGCGCTATCGCCAGGCATTGGTCGTTTATGCAGAGGCGGGCGCGACCCAAGAGACTGTACGGCTTCTCAGCAATCTGATTGGTGCCGCCATGCAGTGTGGCGAACTGGCCGAAGGATTCGCCGCCTATGAACGCATCGAACCTTTGCTGCCCCATCTGCCTGCCGAAGACGAGGGTTATTTAGCCACTCTTTACCAGAATTATGGGCTTTTGTTACACGAGGCAGGAGAGTATGAGGATGCCTTAACCGCTCATCGGTTGGTTCACCAATTGGGGGTAAAACACGCTCTACCCGAAAAGATATGGGAGGCAGATGTCAACTATGCCTTGGCGCTTTATGAGTTGGGGCGTTTTGACGAGGCTGAAAATATCCTCTTGCATTGTCGCCAACTGGTAGCACCCTACGAGCATTGGATCACAATCGCCCGCATCGAAATGGATCTGGGCGATCTTTACACCGCGCAGGGGCGGCCTGCCAAAGCATTGCACGCCCTCCAATCGGCCCGCAGCCAGTTTGCCCGCATCGACAACCCTATGGAACTGGGTTCGGTCGCCTTGCGCGAGGCGATGCTTTTTGAGCGTATCGGCGCGCTGGACGCGAGTCGGCGCGCCTATGCCGCGGCCCTGACTACTTTCACCGATCGGGCCATGTGGCCGCAAGTAGGCCGGGCGCTGGTGCAAGGCAGTGTGGCAAACCGGCGCTATGGCGACTTTCCCCGCTCTGCCCAATTGTTGGCCCAGGCCACAAAGCTCTGGAAAGAACTGGGCCAGCCCGTCTGGCTGGCCCGGGTTGTGCTGGAAGAAGCAGTGCTGGCCCTGGCCCAGCACAAACCCGACCTGGCCGAACAGGCCCTGAGCGGCTTGCCCACCTTCTCCAGAGCAGAGAATCCTGGATTGGCCGCCCGCTATGCGCTGGTGCGTGGAATGGTAGCTGCCCAGCACTGGCAGAGAAGCGCTGACGATAGCAGCCAAGAAGTGGCGCGCCGTGCATTTCTGGAGACGGCTGATTATGCCAGAGAACAGAACGAGTTTGCCCTCCTGCGCCAGGCACTTGTGGGGCTAGGCCGGCTGGAAAGGACGACGAACCCGGCCCAGGCGCAGAGCTGGTTGAAGGAAGCCGCCGGGCTGGATGAGGAGATGCGTCGTTCGTTGAGCGTAGAAGAATTGAAGGCTGGCTTCTTGACCCAGACCAACGACATCTATCCGCTTCTGATCGAAATGGCCGTGGAAGGCAAAGAATTCCGGCAAGCTCTCGACCTGGCCTGGCGAGCCAAAGGGGGCGCGCTCTTTGATCTGCTGCAAGAGCGCCGGTGGGATGGGCAGGATGAGAAACTAAAGACACAAATCGAAGAAAGTCGTCGCCACCTGACCCAGGCCCGTCTGGCCGCGATCAGCAGCCAGGAGGATGTATTCGCTGTAAACGATAACCACAATGTGCGTCAGCGCGAGAGAGAGTTGAGCGATCTGCGCCGCCAACGCAACCGGGCCGCGGATGGCACTGGGCCGATTGTCTCCCTGAGCAACGCCGGGAATCTTCCCCTAGCTGGCGCTGATATGCTCCTGGAATATGCCCGCAGTGAGGACGGGATTGTGGGGATTGTGGCCGGATCAGATGGTGTCGTACGGGCGGTACAACTGGCTTCTGTCGCTTCTCTGCGCGCGCTGGGGGAGGAACTTACCCTTGCCTTCGAGTATGTACTATCTCTGGATGATCACCAACGGCTGACGCAGATGGCAGGGCTGATGGAGGAGTGTCGCCCGCTGCTGGGCCATCTCTACGATCTGCTCATCCGTCCTTTGCTGGGCACGCAGAGACCCCAACGGCTGCTGATTGCCCCCTGCGATCCGCTCTATTCTCTGCCCTTTGCCGCGTTTTGGGATGGCGCTACTTATCTGGTAGAACGTTGCGCATTGGAGTTCACGCCCACGGCTGCGCTTCTGTGTCAGGAACCGGGAGCATCCCAATCCCAGCATCCGCTCCTGGTAGTCGGTTCTACGCAAAGAGGTCGCCTGCCCGCTGTATTGGAGGAAGCCGCTACAATTCAGCGCCTTTTCCCCGATAGCGTCTCTTGGATCGATCAGCCAGAGACATCTGCGCGCCTGGGCAGGTTGACAGATGCGCCCCACATTTTGCATATCGCCACCCACGCAGTAACGCGCCATGACGCGCCCATTTTTTCTGAGTTGCACTTGGCAGAGGATATATTGACAGTAGAGCAGTGTTATGAACTACCGCTTGACGGGACAGCGTTGGTTGTTCTCAATGCCTGTAGCACAGCCGCCGGGATGGGGTCCGGCGGCGCGCTGCTGGCCTTTCAGAGCGCCTTTTTTGCCGCGGGCACAGAGCGGGTCATCAGCACCCTCTGGCCGATTGGGGATCGGAACGCGGCCGCCTGGATGGATGATTTCTACAGCGCTCTGGCGGCTGGAAACCCGCCCGCGGCCGCGCTGGACAATGTACAACGGGCGTGGATCCGAGAGGCGGAGCGTGCCCATCCCGCCTTATGGGCAGCCTTTGTGTGCAGCCGCTGCTAAATTCCGGGAAAGTTTGGGAACACAGATTAACGCATATTTACAGTACATAAGTGCTTAGGGGGTAGTGATGATTCTGAATCGATGTTTCCTCATCCTTGTGGTTATGCTCTTTCTATTCAGCGGCTCGTTTCTTAACGGTCCACTTTTTGCGCGGGCAGCAGGCCAGGAAGGTCCGCAGCCAGCGCCGGTTGTGAATCCTTCCGAGCCGGAAGGCGAGCTTCCCCAGACGCCAGAGCAACCCACAATTCCCGATGCGACTGCATTTGGACCACTCCCCGGCGGTTGCCCGGGCAGCACCGGGCCCAACGATCCTGCAGTCTGCTGCATCAGTGGATTGGTCTACGTCGATGGCAAGCCTGTAGCTGGCGCAGTCGTAGAAATCCAAACAGAGCAGGGTAAGAGAGGGGAATACCTTACATTCAACCACTCGGATAATCCACAAGACCGCGCCTATTACGCGGTAAAACTCAGTACGGAATTGAGTGTAGCTGTAGGAGAGACAATTACATTGACCGCTCGCTATACAGACACGGCAACCACTCAAGTACTGACAAAAAAAATTATCTACCAGACCAAACCGGGCGGTCAACAGGTAGATTTTGCGCTCATTTCCGCCGCAACCAGTGGCTATGCATTGGACAAGACTATCTGGTATGCAGCCGAGCCTGGGCAGCTAGACGATGCCCATGATGTGGCTTTGGACGCCGACGACAATGTCTATATCGCGGACAGCGGCAACCACCGGATTCAGGTCTTCGATCCGCAGGGCAAACTGCTGCGCTATTGGGGAACACCCGGACGCGGCAATGGTCAGTTCAATAACCCGACCAGCCTTACCATTGGTCCTGATGGCCGTCTGTATGTGCTGGATAAGGATAATTATCGAATCCAAATTTTTACTCTGGATGGCATATTCGTAGAGGCTTGGGGTAGCCAGGGCAGCGGAGTCGGTCAGTTTGGAAATCCCCTCGCGATTGAAGTGGATGCGGACAATCGCGTCTACGTGGCAGAATCCTACTCTGACCGCATTCACCGCTTCAGCAGCAGCGGCGAATGGCAACGCAGTTGGGGGGAATCGGGTACAGGTAACGGTCAATTTACTGGGCTAACGATGATTGCTCTGGCTCGAGAATCAGGCCGGCTATTCTCTGTCGAGTATTATCGAATAGGGACTTCATCCACTTTTACTGGACGTATCCAAGTCTTCGATCTGGATGGCAATTGGATCGCGACCTGGACCGATCGGGTCGGCGGGGGGGGAGGCAACTGGCTGGTAGCAAACATTGCTACCGATACCCAGGGAAATCTCTATGCAGCGGACGACACGGGCGTCCACCGCTTGAGTACCGACGGCACGACAACCCAGTCCTGGTCGATAGGCAATGCCAAATATCACAATTTTGCTGTTGCTTCGACAGGTACTTTTTATGTAACCTACTACTATGGAGAAGTCAGTGTCTTTCGAAGTAACGGACAGCCACTCCCATCTATCGGTGGTGTTCAGACGCCCAATGGTCATTTCTTCCGAGGAGGTGCAGAAGCGCTGGCTGTTAGCGACAACAATATACTGGCTGTTGTGCAAAGGAATAATAGTAATGTCGGTTCACTGCATCTATTCGACCTGCGTAGCGGCGATTGGATCACCACAAGCGCCAGCTCCCGTTCGCTTTCTAGCATAGAAAATATAGCAATCTGGAACGACAAGATCTACGTACTTGCTGGCGGACAGATTGTGCAATTTGGTGTGGATGGCGAAAGACGAGCCTCATATGATGTTCACTCCTTTGTCCCTGAGCGAATGGTCGTTGACAGCAATGGGCGCATCATCATTCCTGACAGAACCAACGCCTTATCCCTCCAGATCATCAATCCAAACGGAGATGGACCGCTGAATTCCACTGTCACCCTCCAGTCAGATACAAGCCCAATCAGCAGCTATGGCCTGGCAATCGACCCACAGGATCGGCTGTATATGACAAATTTGTGGTGTGATTGTATTGGGCGTTTTGCGCTGGATGGCTCTGCCATCAACGACTTCGGCACATTCATTGCAGATGTCTATTCCTACCCTGATTGGCTCAACGACGTTCAAGTGGACAATGCAGGCTTCATTTATGCGAAAGAGGATGTTCACCCCACCTATGATTTTTCGAAATACGACATCAATGGTCGCCGATTAAGGGGATTACCAATTGAAGGCTATGTCGCCAAAGATGGCTCCATCTATCAGATTGACCCGTGGAATCGCATTCTGTTCTACCAGCCCACGGGCCAACCGATTGCCACCATCAACCACATCTCATCGATCTCCGGTGAAATCGGGGCAGGCTCTGTCCTGACGCTGACCGCAATGGGCCAGGACAGCGATGCCAGCGATATCATCCGCAACTACAAGTGGACATCGAATCGGGACGGGCTGCTTGGGGAAGGCGTCATCCTGACCCTGACCGCTAATCTATTGCAGCCCGGCGCGCATACGATCAGCCTGGTGGTAGAAGATGACGAAGGCGAATGGTCTGCGCCTGTCACCTGGCCATTGGAGGTATTGAACGACGGTCCGTTGCCAGAGGCAGCTTGGGGGATGCTCCTCTATCTGGCCGGTGATCAGAGTGATCGATACGATGATGCGCGCCTGCTGGCCCGGTTCAATAGCAGCATTGAGAGAGTACGAGACTCCTTTACCAACAGCCAACTGCGTATCGCCGTGCAGATCGACGGGCCGCGGAGGAACGATTCCAGGCGGCTCTTGATTACACCCGGGGATGGCTCCACCGAAGCAAGTATTATCGAGAGTGAGTGGACCGAATATGCAATGGACAGCCCAGGCACTTTGACAGATTTTATCCTGTGGGCGCAGGAGGAGATTCCGGCAGAACGCTATTATCTCTCCATCGCCGATCACGGACAGGCTGTGCAGGGCATTGCCTGGGACAAGACCAGCGATCTAGCCGGCGACAATGACATCAACGGCAGCGCTCTTTTGACTGTGCAGGAACTGGCCCAGGCATTGAGCAATCCACAGATACGCGCTATCGACATTCTCCATTTGGACGCCTGCTCGATGAATCTGTTGGAGACTGCCTGGGAGCTCAAAGATGCGGCCAAGTTTCTCATTTCATCCCAATATCTGGCCTGGGATTATTTCCCCTACGAGGAGTATGCGCCTTTTCTGACGAAGGCAGTCTCAAGCGACAGCGCGGCCACCAACATTATGCAAACCTATGCAGATAGGGTTCATATAGACGACCTTCCCTATACGATTGCGGTATTGAATCTGAACCGCATCGACGGTGTCATGAGCGCGTTAGACGATCTGGCGAACCATCTGATTGAACTTTATGACGAGAAGGAAATCGCCTTTCCCCTCTTCCAGCAAGCCATTACAGGCGCGCAAAGCTTCGATACGAATGGGGATACGCTCAATACAGATGCAGATCTCTACGTGGATTTGATCGACTGGGCATTGCGAATGGCCGACAGCGCCAACCGGCCAACTGTAACAACCCGCGTGGATAGATTATTGGATGAATTGCGTGGGGATGAACCATTTATTCTGAGCAGTGAGCGGAGCACAGAGACCATTCCCTCTTGGCATGTGTTGAACGGCTATATCAACCTCTTTCGGGCCAGCGGGCTCTCTATTATATATGCGCGCATGCCCCAGGGTTACGTATTCAACGCGTACAAGAATGGAGAAATCTTCTCATTCACCAACAGTTCCCGCTGGGACGAATTTCTGGGAACAATGCCGGGCAGCCTGGGTGGATCCCCAATAGATGAGATGCCTGGACTGGTCGCTCCGCTGCCGAGTCAGGGGGTAGTGCCTGCAATCTACCTGCCACTGATACAAGCGAAAGGGGCGGCCCACGAGATCACACGTCATTCGGCCACGGCTGCTGCGCCATCGCCGCCGGATGCCGAGCTATACCGCATCTTTCTCCCTGGCGTTGCTCATTGAATCGATAGCCGTCTAGCAGCCATTTGTGCAGAACCGGCCCCTTGTGGGCCGGTTTTTGTATTGGTAGGATCTGACGCTTTTGTTCGAATTTTGCCCAAAATGTACTAGTCAGGAAGATGCTGGAATTTTTACGCAGAGGCGCAAAGGCAGAGAGACGCAGAGAATTGCTTTGCGGCTTCCATTTTTTGCCACTTTGCGTGGAGATGTCCGTTCCACCATCACCTTGACCAATACAGAATTTTGCCCAAAAAGCGCGCCGAAAATTCCCAGAAAGCGCATTTCTTTAAGTATGCAGAATTGATACAGTCATATAAGTTGGCTGCTTTGGCGAAAATGCTGCAAGCGGAAATGGCTTGACGCACTCTATTCCATGGGGAGCATCGAAATGTCCTACTTTCAAAAAATCATTTCTCTACTTTTGACCATTTCTATCCTTCTCAGCAATGTACTGGTTTCCTATGCCCAGACGCCAGTGGAGGAGCCGCCCCAGCCTATCTTCCTGCCTCTCGTCCAGCAAGCGCCAGGCACGGACGCGGCGCAGCCGCCAGCAGATGCTCCTCAGGAGATTCAGCCATCCACGACACCGACGGAGACCATCGGTTCTGAGAACACGTCCACAGAGGACGCTCCAGCCAGCAGTGCCGCGGCCCCAGGCCCATTTGCCAAAATCGGACCTGCCAATGGGGCGACAAATGTGGCGACACACGTGGTTCTCTCCTGGCAATCTGCCTCCGGAGCGGTTGGATACGGTTACTGTATTGACGATGCCATCAATACAAAGTGCGATGCCGGATCGGAGAATTATGTCCGCCTGTCCGCCACCAGCGTCTCCCTGACCCTTGTGCCTGGCCGCACCTATGAATGGCAGGCCCGGGCCTATGCCGCCGACGGCACGTGGACTCCCGGCAACGGTTCCGGTGTCTGGTGGACATTCCGAACCAATCCGAATGGCACTGGCCCCTTCAACAAGCTGAATCCGTCGCATGGGGCCTCGAATGTTCCAACTACAGTCACATTGAGTTGGCAGCCTTCGGCCAATGCAGTCAAGTATGGCTACTGTATCGACACAACACTCAACACGACATGCGACGTCGGCAGCGCCAATTACACCTATGTCAACGGCACAAGTGCTACCCTCCCTCTACAGCCAGGTACAACCTATCAGTGGCAGGCTCGCGCCTACGCCGCCGACAGCACCTGGACGCCAGCCAATGGCGCTGGTGTCTGGTGGACATTTTCCACGGTGGCGGGCGGGCCTGCGCCCTTTGGCAAGATCGCGCCGACCCGCAATGCCCAGAATGTGGCCACTACTGTCACCCTGAGCTGGCAGGCCAC
>CAMDEX010000071.1 GCA_945897075.1 Litorilinea aerophila | reverse complement strand
CCCAGAAACGGGTCAGAGGGCTTGAATGCTTGTGCTTTGGCGTCTAAAACCACATTATGACAATTTAGAAACCTTACATCAACTCGAAAACAAGACACAATTAACATAAACTTACCCAAATCTAGCCTTTCTCCGACAGGCTGCTCGGCGCGCCAGTTCCCATCCAACCCGCGGTGGTAAGTCCTACCATCTTGGCGGATGGTCGTGCGATTGGAGGCAACATCGGCGACTGTATTGGCTGATTTGTCGCCAATGCTATGGAATCCACCGGCAACGCTGCCAAAGAGACGGAAAGGGGCCATAAGATCGACACCGTCCTCATCTGGATCTGAAGTGCTGGTCATTGATTCTAGGTCTTCCGCATTCATAGACCCAATCAAATAGCCTATGACAGCAAAAGCAATAATATTGATCCACCCCATCCAGGCAAATCCATCCCATTGGAACCACAACAAGTTGTTTACAAAGGCACCTAACCCACCGAAGATTATCGTACCGACTATTCCCATCAGATACCGCGCCCCCCCCTGCACGTTGCCAATCTCATCCTTCTCAGACGCACTATAGATGAATCCGCAGATTAGCCCGGTGATCAAACCACCGGCCAAACCGGTAACACCACCGATGATCCCCCCGGCAATGGCGGCAAGGTAAGCAAGAATGATGCCGCCTAAATAGAGTAACACCCCGATGACAAGCACTAGGGCAATAGCTGAAATCAATCCAGATTGGAAAAGAGTGATTAGTAAGGAAATTACCACGACAACGACTAAATCAAGAACACCTACTACAGCCCCTAAATAGGTCCCTCCCCCTAGACAAGTCAACACTTTACCAAAGTAGTCGCCCACAGAGCCTCTCCTGCGGTAGGTAGGGGCATCGGCGCTAAATGTGGTTTGGGATGGAACGCTCTCGGCAACAGACTCTGTAGTTAGGTTGGCTGGAAGCGGTGTGCTGGGATCGAACGAACGATCGGTGGGAATCTGAAACTTCCATTTTGTCACCAAACGGTTGCGGGCTACGCCAGCAGTGAATGTTGTTTCGGCCATTTGATCCAGAGCCAATAGAGCTTGCTCCCACAAAAATGGATCTGGAGTAACCAATGCAATTTTTGCAAGGTAATAGATAGATTGATTGGATCCATCTGACACCAGCGCACCCATCGTGCGCTGGTCAACAGAAGGTTCTTGGGCCTCAAGATATTTGACATCCAACATTGCCTGGGGATCATCTGCTGACTTTGACACATTCTTTAGCGAAAGGACACTGCCCGAAGGGACAGAAGTCGCTTTCTTTAGCGAAAGGACACTGCCCGAAGGAACAGAAGTCGATGAAGGACGGATACCGGACTGAAGCCACTGGGGTTCAATTGTATCTACTTCGCCTACCAGCCACGGCGCATACCGGGTAGATGGATCAAATGTAATGTTTTGTGGTACGCGAAATTTTTTGAGTTTTTTTAGAACATCTCTGGAAATGTCAGCCGCCGAGTTATTTGGTGCCATTCTGTCTAGAGCGAGAATCGCCTGGTTCTGCAGATGCGAATTGTCCGTCATCAAGATGATTCTGGCCAAATAGTAGATCGATTCACTGGATCCCTCCATCAATGCACCTATAGTACGCCGGGAGAGTTTGGGTTCAGTGGTATCCAGAATGATCTGTTTCATGGAGTTTACATCGCTCATGATCTATTACCTTTCCTTATCTAACGCTCACAGCGTTCCGGCTCATTCGCTTCACAGTGCGACTTCACGGGCGCAACTTGTCCACATCAATCGCACAAACCCATTGTAAATGTTCATATTTTAGTGTGCAAACAAAATGTACATCAAATAGTTAAAATTGTTCCCTGCGAAAAACGGCGCTTACCTTTCACTCCCTCAACCCCCGCCACACCCGCTCCCGTATGCACGGTAACGCCCGCAACCGCGCTCACGTAGCGTCAAAGATCGCGCTAGCGATGACTCCTTTACGCCGCTGCAAATTCCGCAATCCGTCGGTGTTCAGGGCGATAGAACGCCAGCACAATATCCTCCCGCGGCACGCCGGCTCGGACAAACTCCTCGACCACGCCCTCTTCCGTGCCATCCCGCTCGATCCAAATTTTGCCGTCTTTGAGCCGGATATGCACGACGACGGCATAGGCCCGGCCTGTCCGCTCCCAGCCGAAATCAATCAGCAAATAGTGGTCGTTGCGTTCGTCAAAGACGGGCACGCTCTCAATTTGTCCGTGACTCGGCGCAAGTTCAGCGTGTTTTGACAGGGTTTTCTGTACGATCTGACGATATGTATCCAACTTTTCCATCTACTGCCCCCGGTCACTCCCCGTCATCCGCCGCGCCCGCGCCTTCGCCAAGCGCATCAAATGTTCCAACTGCATAGAATGCTCCAGTTCAGCCGTCTCCTCCGCGCTGAGACCGTCCGATTTCTCGCGGCGAATCAGATCCTCGACCCGCGCTTTGACCGCCGCCGAGGGACGATAGGCGGCCACGCTGCTGGGCGTTGTGCCCGCGGCGATGAACTCCACAATTTCCTGATAGACCGGATTGATCGGCATTGTCACTGCCATTTTGTGTATCCTCTCTTTCAAGACGAACAAAAGAACACGGATTTGCACGGATGGAACGGATTTTCACGGATCGTTCGGACAGTTCTTGTCATCCCTTCCTCCCTTCATCCCCCGCCACACCCGCTCCGGCGTAAACGGAAGCGCGCGCAGCCGCACGCCCGTCGCGTCGAAGATGGCGCTGGCGATGGCAGGGGCCATCCCATCCATCGGGATTTCGGCAATCGCCTTTGCCCCGTAAGGACCCGACGGCTCATACGTCTGCACCAGAATCACCCCCAACTCCGGCACTTCATCCGCCGAGAAAATCCGGTAATCCCCAAATCTCCCAATCTCCAATCTCCCCTCCCCGTCATACGGCATCTCCTCGCACAGGGCATAGCCCAGCGCCTGCACCATCCCGCCTTCCACCTGCCCGCTGGCGGTGACCGGGTTGATGGCGACGCCGCAATCCACGGCCATCACCACCTGCTGCGCCGTGACCTGGCCGGTCTGCATGTCCACCTCCACCGCGGCGTATTGGGCGGCGAAGGGGGGCGGGCTGACGTAGCTCATATGGCTGGCGGTCGCCATAATCTGGTGCTGCTCGGCCTGGTGCGTGGCGTGCAGGGCGACGGTTTGCAGGGGGACAGATCGTCCCTGTGGGCCGACGACTGCGCCCCCTTCCAACCGCAGCCGCTCCGCGTCGATGCCGTCGAAGAAGTGCCGCGCGGCGTGGCGACAGATCTGGCCCGCCACATCCTCGGCGGCTTTCATCACTGCGCCACCGGAAATGTAGGTCGTGCTGCTGGCATACGCGCCCGTGTCAAAGGGGGTGAAATCGGTGTCGCTGCTGTAGACGACGATTTTGTCCAGCTCCACGCCCAGCGTCTCCGCGGCGATCTGGGCCAGGACCGTATCCGAGCCGGTCCCCAAATCGGTGGCGCCCATCAGCAGATTGAAGCTGCCGTCGTCGTTGAGTTTGATGCTGGCCGCGCCCATATCCAGCCCGGCAATGCCTGTGCCGTGCATACAGACGGCCATCCCGATGCCCCGGCGGATGTGGGGACGGTCGGCGGGTGACTTCCAGGCCGGGTCGGTGCGCCGTTCCCAGCCGATGGCCTCTGCGCCCAGAGTGACGCACTCCTCCAGGCCACTGCTCTGGACAATCTGGGCGAAGCCTTCCCGCCCCTCGCCCATCGCCTCGGCCATAGGCAGATTCTGGCCGACTTTGACCCAATTCTTGCGTTTGAATTCGATGGGGTCCCAGCCCAGGGCCAGGGCGATCTCCTCCATATGCTGCTCCAGGCCAAAGAGGGCCTGGGGAGCGCCGTAGCCCCGGAACGCGCCGGGGACCGGTTTGTTGGTGTAGACCACATCGCAATCGAAGCGGGCCGCGGGCAGCCAATAGGTGCTCAGGGCGCGGAAGCCCGTCACCATCTGCACAGTCAGGCCGTGGGTGCCGTAGGCCCCGGCCTCGGCCAGGACGTGCAGATCCATCCCCAGCAGCTTGCCATTTTTATCCACGCCGGAGCGGAAGCGCAGACGCTGGGGGTGACGGGTGCGGGCGCTGCTGAACTCCTGCTGGCGGGTGTACTCGAATTTGACCGGGCGACCGGTGGCAATCGTCAGATGGGCGCAGAGGTCTTCGATGAGCATCTCCTGTTTGCCGCCAAAGCCGCCGCCGATGCGCGGTTTGACCACCCGGATACGGCGCACAGGCAGGCCGATCAGCGGCGCAATCATCCGGCGCACGTGGAAGGGGACTTGTGTGCTGGTGCGGATGACCAGCCGGTCGTCCTCGTCCCAGTGGGTGATGACGATGTGGGGTTCGATGCTGGCCTGCTGCACCTGATGCACCCGGTATTCGCTTTCGTAAATGAAATGGGCGTGGGCCAGGGCGGCGTCCACGTCCTTGTGTTCCACGTGCAGTTTGACGGCGATGTTGCGGGATGCGTCGTGGATTTTCACGGCGTCCGCCTCGTCGTGGATGACGGGCGCGCCGTCCGCCATTGCCTCCTCCGGGGAGAAGACCGCGGGCAGGATTTCGTACTCCACCCGAATCAACTCCAGCGCCTGCTGCACCAGTTCCGGCGTCTCCGCGGCGACGACGGCCACCCGATCCCCCACGTGACGCACTTTGCTGTCCAGACTGACCTGATCGTAGGGGGGCGGTTGGGGATAGCTCTGTCCGCCGCTGGCGTAGATGACCCTCGGCACGTCCCGATGGGTGAGGACCGCGTGGACACCGGGCAGCTTCTCCGCCGCGCTCTTGTCGATGCTGAGGATGCGGGCGTGGGCGTGGGGGCTGGTGAGCAGCCCGCCGTGGAGCATCCCCGGCATCTCCACGTCGTCGGCAAAGACGGCCCGCCCCTTGACCAGCTTCACCCCGTCCACCTTTGGCTCCGGTTTGTTGACCACCTGTGTCTGGGGCGGGGCGACGGTGACGGGAACCGTGCGGGTGCGGGTCTGGGTCTCCACGCCGTCGTCACCGGAGCGGTCGTCGGGCGGATAGCCGCCATCCGACGTCGGCCATTCGAAGCCGCCGGGCGCGTCCCGCACGTCGATTTCCAGGGGGTCGAGTGATTCCCCGCGCATTTGGGCCGCGGCGCGCAACACCGCCTGCACGGGCTTTGTGTAGCCGGTGCAGCGGCAGAGGACACCAGCAATCGCCTCCCGCACCTGTCCCTCGGACGGGTTGGGGTTTTCGTCCAGAAGTTTTTGGCTGGCCAGCAGTTGGGCCGGGGTGCAGTAGCCGCACTGGATGGCCCCGCAGGAGACGAATTGGCTTTGCAGGGGGGAGAGGAAGAACCCCACCCCAGCCCTCCCCCTATCGCTGCGCTGGGGGAGGGAGCCGATCTCTACACTCTCCCTGATCTGCTCCTCCCCCAGAATGGGGGAGGTTGGGTGGGGGTGCGGATCGCTCAGCCCCTCAGCGGTCACAATTGACGCACCATCCGCTTGCGCTGCGAGAAGGACGCCGCTGTTGAGCAGGCGGTAGCTGGTGGGCGCGTCCGGCGTGTGGGTGAGCAGGACGGCATCCGCGCCGGATTCGCCGGTCTCGTCGCCGTGCTTGACGCTGAAATAGCGCAGGCGGCGCAGGGCTGTGCGCAGCAGTTCGCCGGGGTGGACGGTCAGGTCGTGCTGGGTGGCGTTGACGGTCAGGGTGATTTGCATCAACTCATTCCTTCTTCATTGCGTAAGGGGAGCAAACGTTCCAACTCGGCCAGGAAACTCTTCGTCTCCTCGATTTGCAACTGTACATATTCGGGCTTGAAAGCGGTGAAAGGCAGATAGTCAGCTTCATGCCGGTTCTCGAACAGGCCGGTGTAATGCCCAGACCACTTGCGATCAATCAGTCCGGTGTTCACAAGTCGTCTGTGGAACATCGTCTTGGCCGCACTGTGTTTTGTGAATACAAGTCCCTGCTGAAGAAGGACTGCGCTGACTGCGTAGAAACAGGTGTAGTAGAGACGATTGATGGCTAATGCGATATCCTCGCTGGGCAGCTTTGAGGCTGTTCTGAGCCTTGTTCCACCAGTAATAGATCGTGTCGAGTTGCGTCTTTTCTTCGCTCATACAACAATTCCATCGCGCTGCACTTCCCGCTTGATTGCTAATTCGGCGGGGTAGATCGTTGTCCATGTCCCCTGGTCAAGAACAATTGTGCAGATGTTTGTTTCATATTCCAGATTGACATCGCTCACAACTTCGCTAATCTCACGTCTGGTCCAGTTGTCCAGTGGATCACGCGTAAAGATCAGCAGATCGATATCAGATTCCTCGGTAGCTGTTCCTCTAGCGACTGAACCAAACAATACAAGCTGCTGCACAAAATCATATTTTTGGAAAAGTCGTCGGCGCAGTTCGTCCAATGCCTGACGCTCAACTGGATTGAGCTGTGTATCGTCAAGAGAGCGTTGTTGCATTTGCAGCCTCCAGGTTTGAAATTATTCCAGGGAACGTATGAGTGGGCGGATGTCTTCGAGGAAGGAAGCGCATGCCGCAATCTCTTGCTGCACGTCCTCTGGCGCAAAAGTGAAGAACGGCCAATAGTCGCCCTGTTGTCGGTTTTCAAAGGCGCGGTCAAAGAATACGCCGTGTTCTGGTCGCAGTTTTCTTGTATGTATCAAATCTCTGTGCAAGGCCGACCGCACCGCCGCGTGTTTTGTGAAGTGCCTCCCGTCTTGCATTAACACAGCACTGACGGCATAAAACGCCGTGTAGTAGATGCGATTGAAGGCAAAGACGAATGATCCGTACTCCAATTCGCGGCGGGCAGATTCCAAACTCTCTTCAGCCAATTCCCAGAAGCGCTTAACGGCTGTCTCCCGTCTTTCATCTTCGGTCATACTAGCACTCCATCTCGTTCGATTTCCCGTTTTATAGGCAGGACGGCCATTACACCCTCTTCCCATTCTGTTCGGTCAACCACAAAGGAACTGAAGTTCGTTTCATACAGGTTGTTGATATCAGTGAGTATGCCCGTAATCTGATGCCGTTGCTGATAGGGCAGCGCATACATCGTCAGCACCAGCAAATCAATGTCCGATTCCGCGTCGGCTGTGCCCCGGGCCGCGGAGCCGAAGAGAATGACCTCCTCGACGAAACCCAATTCGGCAAAGAGGCGTGTACGCAGGTCGGCCAGGGCCTGCCGTTCGATGACATTCAGGTTTGTATCGTCCAGTGTTCGTTGCCTTGTCATTGAAACCTCCCCACTTTTCGTCGTGTACCCGTTCTGCTGGTCAATTGTACCACCTTTTTATCCGGTTGACGAGGAGAATTGGCATCTGCGACAGGGCCTTTGGGGTCAACTATAATTGCTTTGGCTTGCCAGGTGGGAATACACCCGAATGGACAATCGTTTTGTCCTGCGGCGCAAACGAATGATAAAATAGGACTCTCCCCCGAACAAGTGTTCCGCACTACTGTGGATTTTGATCAGAGTCGAAAGGAATTCCTATGAAACGCGTGATGGTACAGTACAAAGTCAAGGCTGACAAAGCGGGCGAGAACGCTGATTATGTGCGCAAAGTCTTTGCCGAGTTGAAGCAGAATGCCCCTGCTGGGCTGCGCTACGCCACCTTTCTGCAAGCCGACGGTGTGAGTTTTGTGCATATCGCTTCAATAGAAACAGCGGATGGCGTCAACCCTCTAACCGAGTCTGCTGCCTTCAAAGCCTTCCAGACCGGCATCCGGGATCGCTGTGAAGTGCCGCCCGCTGCTGTGGAGATCGAGGAAGTCGGCTCCTATGGCTTCTGGGGTAGCTGAAGAGAGAGATTAGAGATTGGGGATTGGCTTAGTCGAATCTGCAATCTCTACTCCCCCTACTTCCCACGCAATTCACACAAATTTGAACCCCACCCCCAAACGGATCCTCTATGCCAACCACCTCCGATTACACCTTTCACAGCGCCGTGACCGCGCCCTCCCACGGCCACGGCCCGGCTTATTGGTTTGTCTTTCAGGAGAGCAAACTGCTGGTGCGCGCTGCCGGCGAGGGGGCTGAGGTTTTACAGGCGTCTACTGCGGAGGAGTTGGGGCTGCCCATCCTGCGCCGTCAATATCTGGGCGAACTCCGTCAAGACGGCCAGCCGCCGCTCCACTGCTACTCGGCGGAAGCCGACCCGTCTGCAGCTTTGCCCGACGGCGTGAGCGCCGAGGGGTTGCGCCAACTCTATACACGGCTGGATGAACCGCTTTTCCAGATTGCCGGGCGGGCCGTGCAGATTGTGGATTGGGATCGCACGCATCAATTTTGTGGACGCTGCGCTGCGCCAATGGAGAACCTGCCCACGGAACGGGCCAAAAAGTGCCCGGTCTGTGAATTGACCAACTTTCCCCGTCTCTCCCCGGCGATTATTATCGCCATTGTGCGCCACACAGCCGAGGGACCGCGCCTGCTCCTTGCCCGCAACCACCGCTTTCCCCAGAATTTTTACAGTGTGCTGGCCGGCTTTGTGGAGCCGGGCGAATCACTGGAACAGTGCGCGCACCGGGAGGTGCTGGAGGAGGTAGGCATCGCCATCCAAAACGTGCGCTACTTTGCCAGCCAGCCCTGGCCCTTCCCCAATTCGCTGATGCTGGGCTTTACGGCCGGGTATGCGGGCGGCGATTTTGTGTTGGAAGAAGGCGAGATCGCCGAGGCGGGCTGGTTTGCGCCGGATGCTCTGCCCAACTTGCCCCCACCCATCAGCATCGCCCGGCGGCTGATTGACTGGTTTGTGGCGGAGTATGGGAAGAAGTGACCGAATCACCCAATCACCAGCAAACGCCGGTAATTGGGTGATTGGGTAATTTGTTCCGATTATCCTCTCGCCTCTGCCAACGCACGTTCCTGCACAATTTTTGCCATCGCCGTCCGGTATGCAGCGCTGCCCCTCCAATCATCGGGCGGGGTGAGCGCGCCGCCCGCCAGCCGTGGACGTTCCCCCACGCCGCACAGCGCGACCCGTTCTACGCCGTCGCCGATGACCGCCACCGCGGCCACAATGCAGCGATCCGACGGGGTGCGGGCGATGCGGGCGTGGCCGGCGCGGTACTCTGCCACGCGGAGTGTTATGGATACAATCAGATGGTGGGATGATGGGATGACGAATTCGTCCAGGGATGTGATGGTTTCGCGTGCCCCGTCGCTGGTGACAACCGACGCGCCCAGTGCCAGCAGCGCGGCATAGAATTCGCTGTCGGCTTCGGCAGTGGCGACAACCCCGCCGACTGTGGCCGCGTTGCGCAGGTTGACCGGCCCTTCGTAACGGGCTGTGCGGCGCAGGATGCCCGACGCCACTTCTCCCGCTACCGGGTGGTTGCCCACATCGCTGAGGGTGGCGGTTGCACCGAGACGCAGGAGATCGCCCGTCGCCAAAATGCGCTGCAGCCCCAGCCCGGCCAGGTCCACAACGCCGTCTACATCCGGCAAGGCGCGGGTTTCCAGCGCGCCCACCAGTTGGGAGCCGCCGGCCAGGGGACGCAAGCGCGCATCCGTGCGCCGTAACAACTGCACCGCTTCCGTCACCGTCTGGGGTTTGTGATATTCAGCCAAAATTGCCATTTGTCACCTCTTGGAAAGTCGCCAGGACGCAAAGATAGAAAAGAGAGTGGGGGAGTTGGGTACTTCTACTTTTTTGTGCCTGCATCCTGCAAACGCAGCAGCACAAAGAGCGCACCCGCAACCAAAATCAGCGCAGACAGGACAAAGACTGTTGCCAGCCCGGTGGAGACAACCAGCGCGCCAATGGCCGGGCCGACGATCCCGGCCAGATAGAGGGGCAGATAGACCAGATTGAGGGTGGCCGAGCGTTGCTGGGGCGGCACATCCACCGAAAGCAGGCCAAAGACCATCGCGTTCACCCCTGCGATAAAGGCTGCGCCCAGTGCGCTGAACAGGGCCAGAAGGGAGACAGAGGGCACAAAGGGCATCAGCACAAGGG
This sequence comes from Litorilinea aerophila, assembly GCA_945897075.1. GTDB lineage: Bacteria > Chloroflexota > Anaerolineae > Caldilineales > Caldilineaceae > JACQGT01. The sequence goes on along the minus strand of CAMDEX010000071.1, from coordinate 14,440 downwards.
TCAGGGCATAGCCGACCAGCGACGCTACCAGCACTGTGCGGAAGCCGAATCGATCCCCGGCAGCACCGCCCAGCGGGGAAATCAGCCCGCCCACCAGCGCCGCGGTGCCCACCACCAGAGCAATGGCGCTGGCAATCCCTTCGCTGCTGGCGTGGATGCGTTCGGTAAGGATGGGCAGATAGGGGCTGGTCATAAAACGGGCCAGAATCGCCACGCCAAAAACGATAAAAAGGCGGCGTGTGACCGGCTCGGTGAAGACGCTGCGCATCGCGCCAAAGGCCAACTTCAACACTGCGCCTTCTGGCCTTGCCGCTGGACGCACTTCCCGCAAGCCGACGGCCAGCATCAGCGCCGCAGCCAGAGAGAGCAGGCCGGATATCAAAAAAACCGTGGAGATTGACGTGCCCAGCCGGTCAATAAGCAGACCGCCCAGCACCGGTCCCAGGGCAAAGCCAATCGGCGATGTGGCCCCAAAGAGAGCGATGGCTGTCCCCAATCGGCGTATGGGGGTCACATCGCGCAGCGCGCCCAGCATCACACCCGTATTGCCCAGTTGAAAGCCCGCCAGCAGCATACCGACGACCAGATGCCAGGGCTGGCGGCTGGCCGCGATAATCACAAAAACGACTGCCTCCACCAGCGCGCTGCGCAGGATCACATTTTTGCGGCTGTATTTGTCCGCCCAGACGCCCCACAGCGGCACCAGCGGCAGCCCCAGCAAAAAGATCAGTGACGTGAGCCAGCCCACCCAGCGCGGTATATCCGCGGCTGGCATCTGCATTTCGGCCAGATAGAGGGGCAAAAAGGCGAAAAGCTGACTGACGGCCAGACTTTCGACTATCAATGTGACGCTAAAGAGCGTCAGCACCCACCACCAGGATTGCTGGACTCGGATTGTCTTGTCTTCGGTTGGGCTATTCATAGACGCTCCCTGCGTGGGAAAAAGAAAGCCCAGATGGGCTTGCCGTTGACGCTGCACCAGTATTCCCGGTGGGTGGGGACGTGGGGAGAGATACGCGCGACCAATGCGGGTTCGTGCGGCCCGAAGGCCGGGTGCTGCTCCACCAGATAGCGCACCAGTGCGCCGTAGCCCTCCACATCGCTCTTGAAGTGCAGAAAGCCGCCGGGCCGGATTTTGGCGGCCAGCAGATCGACAAAAGGCGGCGCAAAGAGTCGTCTGATTTTGTGCTGATCCTTCCACCAGGGGTCGGGGAAGAGGACGTGCAGCGCATCCAGCCGCGCGTCGGGGATCAGCTCGGGCAGGCTCGCGCGGGCGTCGTCGTCCGAGAGCCAAAGATTGGTCAGTCCCAACCGTTCCACCCGGCCCAGAGCCAGACGGGTGGCTTTGGTCTTGACTTCGTAGCCGATGAAAAAGCGCTGCGGGTGGCGGGTGGCCCTATCCAGCAAGAAATCGCCCCGGCCATAGCCCACTTCCACTTCTACGGGCAGGTCGCTCGCCAGGGCAGCCCGCAGGCGCTGGCCGTTGCGGTCTCCTGAGCCTGTCGAAGGGTCGCCGCGGGGGTCGTCCAGCGCAAAGGAGCGGAAAAAGGGACGGTTGAGTCCCCACACGGGTAGCCGCTCGGCACCGGGGCGCAGACGGGGGTGGCCGCCGATCAGCCCCTTGCCCGCCTCCCAATCGGCATAGAGTTGGGTGCGCTCCGCGTCAGAAAGCTCCTCCCAGGCGAAGTCCATCCGCCCCTGGGTGAAGTACGTGTGGTGGTAGGAGAGGACGGGGGATTGGGGGATTAGGTCATTGGGTGATTGGGTCATTCGATAAACTCTAATGCCTGCCGAATATCCTCGGCCTCCAGCTCTGGATATTCCCGATACAACTCGTCCCTGTCTGGATAGAGAGCAAGAAGTTCCAGTACCCTGCGCACAGTCAGGCGCAGGTCACGAATGCTGGGTTGGCCGTTCATACGGGCCGGGTTGACCGAAATGCGTTCCAATTTCATTGGTCGTCCTTTCTACGCGTTACGCTTGCTCAATTCAGGAAGTCGCCCCAATTCCGCCTGATATATATCCCAGAAAATGCTCCACTCCACGAAATCCATATTGTCGCCCAGCTCGCCAATCTGGAATCGGCGATTGAATTCTTCGGAATCCATTCCATATTTCCGTTCGTAAGCCCGTAGGCGTCGGGCAAGTGGACTCTGCCAAACGTAAGATCCGGGCGCTCGGATTTCGAGGATTGGCGTTTGTGTGACACGACGGACAAGAAACGGCACATCGCCCAATTTCGTCTGGACGCGGAGAAAGAGCGGCTCGAAGTCCGGATCGCTATCGATCAGTTGGCCGTTATGGACAACGACGTACTGTCCAAAATGGCTGTTACGAAGCTGCGTGTGCATCTGCTCGTAGGCTTCGATCTCGACATCGAGCGCGTCGCGGGTCTCCATTTACGCCCCTAATTTCCGTTTGATCGTTTCCTTCACCACCCGCGCGTCCGCGGGGAGATAGACCGGCGGATTGGCGAAACGGCTCTCCACCTCATCCAGCGTACCCTCGTGATAGCCGACTTTGAAAGGGGTAAACTTCAGCCCGTGCGCCGTGCTGATCACCACCACCCGCTCGTCGCGCTGGATGACACCGCGCGCGCGCAGGTTGAAGAGCGCGGCCAGCGCCGCGCCGGTGTGCGGACAGGTGTACATCCCCGTATTGTCGGCCACGGCCGCGGCGTTGGCAAGCTCGTCCTCCGTCACCTGCTCGACCAGACCGTTCGTCTCCTGCACGGCCTGCACGGCCTTCTCGTAGCTGACCGGGTTGCCGATCTGAATGGCCGAGGCCAGAGTCGTCTGGGCGGGGATGGAAACCCTTTCCCGAAAACCGTTGCGGTAGCTCAGGTAGAAGGGATTGGCCTTTTCTACCTGCGCGGCCACCAGCCGGGGCAATTTATGGATGATACCCAAATCCAGCAATAGTTTCAGCCCCTTATACAGCGCGCTGATGTTGCCCAGATTGCCGACGGGAATCACAATCCAATCGGGCACTTCCCAGTCGAACTGCTGGACGATCTCGATGGCGACGGTCTTCTGCCCCTCCACGCGCAGGCTGTTCATCGAGTTTGCCAGATAGAGGCTGTCGTCCTGCGTCACATCTTTGACGATCTCCATACAGCCATCAAAGTCCGTGTCCAGGGCCAGGACGTGCGCGCCGTTGGCGATGGGCTGGATGAGCTGGGCCGGGCTGACTTTGCCCTGGGGCAGGAAGATGACCGCAGGGATGCCCGCAGCCGCGGCGTAGGCGGCCAGGGCCGCGCTGGTGTCACCGGTGCTGGCGCAGGCCACCGCGCGCACGCTCGTGCCGTCCTGCATCATCTGTTTGACGACGCTGACCAGGACGGTCATCCCCAAATCCTTGAAACTGCCCGTATGAGAGTTACCGCACAGCTTCACCCAGAGGTCGGGCAGGTCGATCTGTTGGCCCAGCCGCTCGGCCCAGAAGAGGTTGGAGTTGCCCTCGTACATACTGACGATATTTTCGTTGTCAATCGTCGGGATGACCCACTCCTTCTTGCCCCAGACGCCGCTGCCATAGGGCCAACGGGTAGCGCCGATGCGCTTGTCGAGCAGCACCTTCCACTCGTCCGCGCTGCGTTGGCGCAGCGCGTCCAGGTCGTGGGCCACTTCCAGCAGACCGCCGCAGGTGGGGCAGGTATAGATGACCTGGTAGATGGAATACTCGCCGGGGCAGCCTCGGAAACAACGGAAATGGACTTTGTATTCGGGCATTGAGTTCACCGCGGAGACGCAGAGGGCGCAGAGAAAGCGCAGGGATGATGACAGTCCCCCTATTTTACCACAGGTGACATGCCTGGGGCACTGATTACAAACGAAAATGGGAACGCAGATTAGCGCAGATTTCACAGATTTCGCAGATTCAATCCGTGTGAATCCTGTGCATCCGTGTCGATCCGTGTCCTATTTTCAGAACGGGGCGCGGTGGGTGTGCGTCACATTTTTGGAAATGACCGAGACACTCGACTGGCTGTGATGCGGTTGACGAAGGTTTCAGCCACATTTCTAAAAATCTGACGCACACCCGGGCGCGGTAAATTCCTTGACAGGTGGGTGGGATGGGCGTATCATTTGCACGACAGTGAAAGAGGAAAGGAATTGGCGGCTTCGCTATGGAAGAAACTCTCATCGTCATCAACGAACTGGAAAGCGAAGGACTGATCGGACGCTACGCGATTGGTGGAGCCATTGCCGCTACCCGCTACGTCGAACCGGTTCAAACCTTTGATCTCGACATCTTTGTCGTTCTGCCCGTTACATCATCCGGGTTGTTATCCCTCGCGCCCATCTACTCCTATCTCACCCAGCGCGGCTACAAGCCCCAGGGCGAAGCAATCGTCATCGGCGATTGGCCGGTACAATTCCTGCCGGTCTTCAACGAATTGATCGAAGAAGCACTCGTCAATGCAGTTGAGATCGAGTTTGGATCCACAATGACGCGCGTTTTGAGCGCCGAGTATCTGGCCGCGATAATGCTACAAACGGGTCGGCCCAAAGATTTCGCCCGCTTGCTGCAATTTCTTGAATTTGGCGTACTCGATTTGGGGATTCTGGCTGATATACTTGCCCGTCACGCTTTGACTGAGAAGTGGGAGAATTTTCGACGCAGGTTTTTGAGCGCTCAGGAGTAATTGTTGATGGCAACCTATCCGGATATCACAGAAATTCTTGCAGACAAGGCAGCGCAGAGAAAACGATTGGCCGCTCTTTCCTGGGAGGAGAAAGTGGCCATTGTCGTTCGGATGCGCAACGCTTTGCCAAAAGGGGTGTGGGGGAACCGGACCGTCGAGGCGGACAGCAGCACCGTCAAAAATGCGCGGATGACGCAGAAATAGGGGAAAGCCGATTCCCGGAATCAGCCGCAGCCAGCTTGTGTGGATAAGGGTATCACTTCACTTGTAGGGCAAGCGCTGCTGCGGACAATCCACAGGCTCAAATTCCGGGTCTTTGTGGACGAGCGTTGCGCCCTGTGAAATCGCTGTCGCGGCAATCCAGGCGTCAGCCAGAGATAGGGAGAGGGTTGCCTTCACTTCGGCGGCTTTTTCCAGCAGCAACTGATCGGGAAAGACCCAAACGATTGGCAACGCCCGGCACTGTTCGTAGGCCAGTCGGCCCACGCTCTCGCCTTCGTCCCGCCAGACCCGGTAGAGAAGCTCCATTTGGCTGATGAAAGAGCCGAAGCATTCCGTGTCGCTGTTTTGCAGGGCATCATAAAGCAGCGCAGCGACTACATCCGCGCCGGCCTCGTTGTCGCGCAGGGTCATCAGCGCCGATGTATCCAACAGATAGCGGCTCATTCTCGTTCTCTATCCCTTGCGCGCTCCTGCAACAGTCTTGCTGTGCCGCCGCCTTTGCCCTGCCCGCGAAAGGCAGCGATTGGGTCTGGCTGGACAGGAACAACGCGAATGACGTTCCCCTCGACAACCCATTCGAGTTTGTCGGCAGGCGAAAGATTGAACCGATGACGAATTTTGGCCGGAATGACCGTTTGTCCTCTGGCTGTAATTGTGCTTTGCATAGAATCCTCCATGAATTACTGATAGGCGAGAATAGTAATTCAAATCTCCGTTCCGGTCAAGTTACCGTAGGTTGGGTTCTCCCGGCACGACGAGATGGATCGCCCCATCAGCCTGCGCCGGAAGAACCCAACAAAACCGGATAGGATTCCGTCACGGGGGGTGTTGGGTTGTTTCGGCGCAGCGTCGAGGGAAGGTACACAATCTCCTGCCGAAACAACCCAACCTACGGTATCACAATCGCTGCTTGAACTCCGCGGTCAGCGCGGGCAGGACGACGAATAGATCATCCACAATTCCGAAGGTGGCCCTGCCAAAGATCGGCGCGTCGCGGTCTTTGTTGATGGCGACGATGACTTTGCTGTTGCCCATCCCGGCCAGGTGTTGGATGGCCCCGGAGATGCCCGCCGCAATGTAGAGATCGGGTTTGACGGTCTTGCCTGTCTGCCCCACCTGGTGTTTGTAGGGGATGTAGCCGGCGTCCACCGCAGCCCGGCTGGCCCCCATCGCCGCACCGAGGACGTCGGCCAGTTCGCCCACCAGCGCAAAACCTTTGAAGGGATCGGCGGCCACGCCCCGCCCACCAGAGACGATGATTTTGGCATCGGTCAGGCTGACCGCGCCGGTGTCCGCGGCCCGGAAGTCGCTGATCTTCTCGCGGATGCTGCTTTCATCAATGGAGACGGGCAAGGCTTGCGCACTGCCGCCGCCTGCGCCCATTTCGGGCATGGGGAAAGAGCGGGGGCGCACACTGACCACCGCCAGAGTGCTCTCAAAGGCGACATCGGCCAGGATATTGCCGGAGAAAATTGCGCGCGTGGCGACCAGCTTGCCCCCCTCCACGCGCAGATCGCTGGCATTGGCCGCGATGCCGCCGCCCCGTTGGCAGGCGACGGTCGCTGCCAGACTGCCCCCGCGCAAAGTGGCGTTGGTCAGAAAGAGTGTCGCGCCGGCCGCGTCCAACGCCTGTTCCACAACAGCCGCGTAGGGCTGCAAGCGGTAACGTGCCAATGCCGGGCTGGAAGCGGTGTAGACCGTCGCCGCGCCGTAGCCGATGGCTTCCTGCGCGATGGCGTCCACCCCGTCGCCGATGACGAGCGCGGCCGCGCTGCTCCCCATCTGCGCGGCCAGTTCCTGTGCCTTCGCCAATACTTCCCAACAACTGGCAACGGCCACGCCGTTGTTCTGTTCGATCCAGACGAGAATGGACATAAAAAACTCCTTTGGTATTGGATAGCGGATATTTGATATTCGATAATTCGCCCCTGTCCGCGAGAGAACTGCCCGGCGAAATACCCAATACCCAATATCAAATCACCTTCTCCGCCAGCAGCGCGTCCACCAATTTGGCCGCCTTTTCCTGGACAGTCGCGCCGTCGAAAATCTGGACGGCGGTCTTGCGTTCTTCGGGTTTGCGCAGATTCTCCCAGCGCACTGTGCGGCTGGCAGGGACGCGCAGCTCGCCCGCGCCGAGAGTCGGAATTTTGGCCCGGCTGGCCTTGCGGATGCCCATAAAGCTGGGGTAGCGGGGGTCGTTGATCTCTTTGGCAACGCTGATGACGACGGGCAGGGGCACTGTCACCGTCTCCTGGCCGCCCTCGTAGACCTGTTCGACGGTCATTTGGCCGCCGGAGACATCCACAATTTTGGTCACATTGACCAGCAGATCCCAGCCCAGCTTGCCGGCCACGCCCGCATAGACGACGCCGCTGTTGCCGTCCACACTCATCTTGCCCGCCAGCACAATCTGCACGTCACTCTGCCGGCGCACAGCTTCGGCCAGGGCCGCGGCGATGGCCCACTCGTCACCGCCCGCCACAACGCTCTCGTCTACCAGCACGGCCTCGCCCACACCCATCGCCAGCGCGTGTTTGAGCGCGTCCACCTCGCCCTCCTTGCCCAGCGAAATGGCGACTGAATCGCCGTTGCAGCGGTCGGCCAGGGCAATAGCCTCCTCGGCTGCAAACTCGTCCCAGGGGTTGATAACCATTGTGGCTTTGATAGCGCCGGTCTGGGCTTCAGCCACCGACACTTTGGGCAGCTCGGCGGTGTCCGGCGTCTGTTTGATCAACACTGCTATTTTCACGGGAAATCTCCTTCGGATAATAAACGTAGGACGGACTGGCAGTCCGTCCTGATTGTATGGGCAGAGATTGTGGGGGGGTTGCGGGGTGGTTGAAAAAGAGAAGGGAGGACAAGAGGAAGGGAAGAAGGGAGGAAGGGAAGAGCCACATCCGTCCGGGTTTGTCCTCCCTTCCTCCCTTCTCCCCTACTCCGCCATCCACGCATCCGCGTCATAGGCGGGCATGGGGCAGCGCACGGGGCGGTCTTCGCGCCAGCCCAGGACGTAGGCCGCCTGCAGGAGGGTGTGAATCTGGGAGGTGCCTTCGTATATGACCGCGCTCTTTGTGTTGCGCAGGTGACGCTCCACATTGTACTCGTCGGAGTAGCCATACGCGCCGTGAATCTGCACCGCGTCGTCCGCGGCCTGGCGCGCGGCGTCGGTGCAGAACCATTTGGCCATACTCGTCTCCCGCGTATTGCGCACGCCCTGGTTTTTGAGCATCCCAGCTTTCCAGACGAGCAGCTCGCCCGCGTCCAGATTCTGCTGCATACGGGCGATCATCTGCTGGATCAACTGATACTCGGCGATGGGTTTGCCAAAGGTTTTGCGCGCAAAAGAGTATTTGACCGACTCGTCCAGACAGGCGCGGATAATGCCCACCGCGCCGGCGGCCACGCCGTAACGGGCGTTGTCCAGACAGCTCATCGCAATTTTGAAGCCTTCGCCCTCCTCGCCCAGCCGGTGTGAGGCGGGCACGCGCACGTCCTGCATAGCCACCCAGCCGGTGTTGCTGGCGTGTACGCCCATTTTGCCCTCAATCGTGCCGGTGGTCAGCCCCGGCCAGCCCCGCTCCAAAATAAAGGCGCTGATGCCCCGGCTGCCCTGCTCCGGGTCGGTCTTGGCAAAGACGAGAAAGCGGTCGGCCACGTCGGCCAGGGTGATCCACATTTTCTCGCCGCTCAGGATATACTCGTCGCCGTCTTTGCGCGCCCGGCTCAACATCCCCGCCACATCGGAGCCTGCGCCCGGTTCGGTCAGGCCAAAGCAGCCGATGTGTATACCGGAAGCCAGATCAGGCAGGAAGCGCTGCTTCTGCTCCTCTGTGCCCCACTGGAAGATGGGCAGGCTGTGCAGGGCCAGATGCACGGCTACTGTCTCGCGCACAGAGGAGTCGCCGTATTCCAGCGCTTCCGAAACGATGCCCAGCGAGATAAAATCCATCCCTGCGCCGCCGTAGCGCACAGGCAGACAGACGCCGAGGAAACCCTGCGCCGCCATTTTGGGCAGCAGTTGTGCGGGGAAGGTGTGGCTGCGGTCGTGCTCTCGGATGATGGGCATGACCTCCTTGCGCGTGAAGTCGTAGGCCATCTTGCGCACCATTTCGTGTTCTTCGTTGAACAAAAAAGCTGTGGGGGCAATCATTCAGGAGACTCCTTTGTAGCGGTTCAACCACAAAGGCACAAAGACACAAAGAAAAGCAAGAAGTTGGGTTGTCTTTAGATTTTCTTTGATTTTCTTTGTGTCTTTGTGTCTTCGTGGTTTATGGCAAGTCTTGATATTATACCCCGCTTACCGCGGCTGGCCGAAAAGCGACGAGTGGCGACTGGGGATCGGCGACTGGCAATTAGAAGCTCAATACCCGATCCCCGATCCCCAATCCCCAATCCCCAGTCGCCTGTGCTATACTCCCCCCTATGACCATCCGCTACACCCTCTTTCTCGTTCTCACCCTTGCCCTGACTGGCTTTCTCGGCTATGGCACATTTGCCACGGCCCGCCTGCTGCGTACCTGGAAACCGGAACGCAATCTGCTGCTCCTGCCCCAGGAAAACGCTCTGCGCGTTCTGCTGGCTCTGGCCTGTATTGGATTGGGCGTTCTGAGCGGCGTGGACGCGGCGGCGCTGGGCTGGCGTTGGGAGAACTGGCGCATAGACGCGCTGCTCGGTCTGGGCATCGGGCTGGCGCTGGCCTACGGCTTCTACGCCGCCACCCGGCTGCTGCTCCATCTGGGCGGTGGACGCTTCTACTCGCCGTCGCTCCTGGAAATTCTCCTGCCCAGCAACCGGCGTGAGTTCTGGCTTGTCCTCCTGGCTTTCGTCCCCGCCGTGCTGGTGGAGGAGCTGCTCTTTCGCAGTCTGCTCATCGGCGGACTGTCGCCGCTGCTGCCGCCGCTGGTTCTGGTCTTGGCGATGGGTGTCGCCTTCGGTCTTCTGCACAGCCCACAGGGCATCTGGGGTATGGCTGGCGCGGGGCTGGCCGGGGTGATCTTCGGTCTACTCTTCTTGGCAACCGGCAGTCTTGTTGCGCCGCTGCTGGCTCACTACGTGGCAAACAGCGCGCAGATTGGGATTGCGACACAGACGAAAAAAGGCGAAGCTACGCCTGTGGGATGATGAGATGCGGGGACAAGGGCGGACGCACGCTACGATTTTCGTCCCCTTTGCAGCCCGTGGAGTGGTCTGTTATACTTTTCTGGTGACGTTCGTTGCAAAACTCCCATTCACAACTGACTTTTCACAAGGAGACTCTGTATGTGCGCACCCGGTTGTCAGGAACATCTTCACTCCCGTCTCTCCCGTCGCGGCTTTCTCAAAGTGGCTGGCGCGATGAGCGCGCTGGCCGCGGCCGCGTGCAGCCCCATTGCGCCGGCCCCGCCCCGCGCCCCCACATCCTTCAGCCACGCCGTGGACCTGACCCACACCATCTGGCCGGATTTCCCCACCTATTTCGGCGTATCCCAATTGCAGATTGAGGTCCTCAACGTCTTTGCTGAGAGCGGTTTCAATATGAACAACTGGCATATCGGCGAGCACACGGGCACCCATATGGACGCCCCCTTTCATTTTTCTGCTGACGGTTGGAGCGCCGATGCGATTCCTGTCGCCAATCTGGTCGTACCCCTGGCGGTCGTGGACATTCGGGCCAAAGCCGCGGCCAATGCAGACGCGCAACTGACACCGGACGATCTGCTGGCCTGGGAAGCGGCGCACGGGCGCATCCCCGAAGGCGCGTGCGTGGCGATGCTCAGTGGCTGGGATGCCTACGTGCAGCAGCCAATGTTCCGCAACGCCGATGCCAACGGCGGAATGCACTTCCCCGGCTTCCACCCCGAGGCAGCGGGCTGGCTGATGGAGGAGCGCAACGTCGTCGGTATCGCCGTGGATACCCTCAGCCTGGATTTCGGTCAATCCGCCGACTTTGCCACCCACTACGCCTGGCTGCCCACCAACCGCTGGGGGCTGGAAAATGTGGCAAATCTGGGCGATCTGCCCGCCAAAGGCGCAACGCTTGTGGCAGGTGGGCCAAAAATTCAGGGCGCAAGCGGCGGGCCAAGCCGGGTGATTGCGCTCATCTGAAAAGAGAACGCGGATCACGCGGAAAGGGCTGATCCGCGCGGATTAGAGATGAAATGGGAAACGGGAGTCTACGTCGTGTAGACTCCCGTTTCCCATTTTTGGTCGGACGATCTTTTTGTCGTGCCGAACAGAAGGGGAGATTCAGAAGATAGAGAAATTTGCCCGACCGCCCTGCTTCCGCTAGGATTAGGCCAGCGCCAAAGACCTGCCAGGTTTTGGAAAACTTGGCAGGTTTTGAAAAATTCGCACCCAGAGGAGAACGCCGTGAGTCAAGCCCAATCCGAAACCCCCTTTACAGCCCGCGACTTTCGCAACGCGCTGGGCCGTTTTGCCACAGGCATTACCGTCGTGACAACTGTTGTGGATGGCACAACGCGCGGGATGACAGCCAACGCCTTTCTGTCGGTCTCCCTGGAGCCACCGCTGGTACTGGTTTCAGTAGCCAACAAAGCGCATATGCACGGCTATTTACAACAGAGTGGGCGCTTCGGTGTCAGCGTGCTTACCGCTACGCAAGAAGAGTACAGCCAACACTTTGCGGGGATCGGCGCGCCGGATTTGCAGCCAGACTTTGTGGAGGTAGACGGCCTGCCTCTGCTGGCCGAGAGCCTGGCCCATCTGATCGTCACCGTCACCGATGCGCACCTGGCCGGGGATCACACCCTCTACATCGGCCGGGTGGAGTATCTGAAATCCTTCGACGGAGAACCGCTGCTCTACTTCCAGGGGCGGTATGCGAAGTTATAGGGGATCGGGGATCGGGGATCGGGGACTGGCGACTGGGCATCGAATCCCGAATCGTCGAATCGCCGATCCCCGATCCCCAGTCCCTATTCCCCAGTCCCTATTCCCCCCGCCGTCTTCCTGTAAATCCCCCGCCTTCCGTTGCGCCGCACGCGCAGCACTTCGCGCAACATTTTGATCGTATCCCGCACGGGGTTGACCCGGCTGTCGGCCATGTAATACCAATTGATAGGCACCTCCACCACCCGTAGCTTGCGGGCGTTGGCGATGTAGAGAACTTCGGGATCAAAGCCCCAGCCACTGATCGTCTGGTAGGGGAAAATATCCTGGGCCGCAGCGCGGGTGAAGAGTTTGAAGCCGCACTGGGTGTCCTCAATACCAGGGATGATCAGCGAACGCACGATAAAATTGAAGATGCGTCCCATCAGATGGCGATAGGCTGGCTCGTTATAGCGCACAGCACCGGGGATCTCCCGGCTGGCAATCGCCACATCAAAGGAACCCGCGGGCAGTTGGGGCGGCAAAAATTTATTCACCTCCTCGATAGGCATCGAGAGGTCTGCATCGCAAATAAAAAGATGCGCCCCCTTGCCCACCAGCATCCCCGTTTTGACGGCCGCGCCTTTGCCCTGATCGCTGTGCAGCAATTCCACACGAAAGGGATCGCTGGCGCTCACGCTTTGGGCAAAGGTGCGCACCACATCGCTGGTGGCGTCCGTCGAGCCGTTTTCCACGACCAAAACCTCGGAACGATAGGGTTGCGCACGCAGAAAGTGGACGATCTTCTCCAATGAAGCCGGCAAACGCTTTTCCTCATTATAAGCCGGGATCACAATCGTCAGAAATAGTTCATGCACGATTTTCTACCTTATTAAGCTGAATAGCGCGAGGAGAGATAAGAGTTGCACGGAAAGCGTACTCCCCCAGAGCAGATAGGCCCCTGTGCGCTGGCCGCGACAGGCCAGCCACAGACCCACCACACTGTTCACCAGATAGGCAGCCAAACCAATCGCGGGCAGCAGAAAGAGCGCACCTTTGGGGCGGATACTGTCGGGCAGACCGGCTGCGTTGTAATGGAAGATCAACCGCTCCGGCAGACTTGGGTAGGCAAAAAATAGAGCCGCAAAGAGCAGCAGCGCACCGACCAGCCCCGCCAGCAGCAGCCTGCGGCTGAGCCGATCTTCCAGCACAGCGACGGCGCAGAGACCGGGACGCTCGCGGCAGAGAGAGAGGATGTGGGACGGCCCTAGCCGGTTGTACTCTTGCAAGGCAGCCAAGAATTCCTTCTCTTCGGCGGGCGAAATGGCAAAGAGCGCGCCGGCGGTCTGCAACCAGAAACATTGCCCCGGAGGACGCGAGGCAAAGAGCTCCCAGCTTACATTATTATCACTCCCTAGCGGGCGCACAAAAGGAGCCGGCCAGAATCGTAGAGAGCGGCGTATAGGCGGCGATCCGTCGCTGATGATCTGCTCGATGGCGGGCAGAGGAATCACCAGACAGGCAGCCGCCCACCGAATGCGCACAGCGTTGCGATCCAGCCAATATTCCAGTGTAAACGCACCCCACGTGCGATAGAAGATCTGAATCAACAGAGGCAGGCTGAGCAGAACAAGAGACAAAAGGAGAAAGCTGACCCCATCCACCGGCCGGCGCAGCAGCCAAACCAGCAGGGCCAGATCGCAGAGCAGCGCCCCACTGGCGACAGCCAGCCCCTCCCAGCGGCTGCGATCCGGCGCTGGTTTGAAGACCATCAACGAGCGGCCACGCGTCGCGGGCGCAGAGAAAGTTTGGGTGGTCATCGGGTGGATCCCACCACCGGGAAGTGCCAACCTTCTAGCCGGGCGAGGGTGGCATAGCTGGTCAAATCAATGCCCAGCGGTGTGACGCTGACATAGCCGTTCTCCACCGCGCCGATATCGCTGCCATCCTCCGCGATGCCCGTGGGGACCTCGCCGCCAAACCAGTAGTAGAGCCGCCCCCAGGGGTCAACGCGCTTGTCCAGCACGTCCCGATAGACGCGACGACCGAGACGGGTGGAGAGTACACCGCGCAGCTCCGCCCGGGAGAGACGGGGCAGGTTGATGTTGAGCAGTGTCTGGGCGGGCAACCCTTTGACCAGCACCTCTCCGGCGATTTCGGCGGCGATGACAGCCGCCGTTGTCTCGGCCACATCGCGGCTGGCCGCGCCGCTCTCCTCCCCACCCAGGCTAATGGCCAGAGCGGGCACGCCGTTGATGATTGACTCCATCGCGCCTGCCACTGTGCCGCTGTAGATGACATCCGTGCCCAGATTGTAGGCGCTGTTGATACCGCTGACCACGAGATCGAAGGTCACATCCGCCGCGCCCAGCAGCCCCAGCGCCACACAATCCGAGGGCGCGCCGCTGCAGGCGAAGGCAACACGTCCATCAGGCCAGGTGACCTGCCCCATGCGCAGGGGTTTGTGCAGCGTCTTGGGGTGGCCGGCCGCGCTCCAGTTGCGTTCTGGCGCGATGACTGTCACCGCGCCGATCGCGTCTAGCGCTGCGGCCAGAGCCTGGATGCCAGAAGCGTTTACGCCGTCGTCGTTGGTTACTAGGATATTAGGCATTCGTGTACACCGAACCAGTGAGCGCTGATTGAGTAGCCGAGTCTGCGAGGCGTATCGAAATCAAGCGAACGGCACGACGATATAGTTTTTCAGATAAAGATTTGCACTGTAGGGGCGCTGCTTGCTGCGCCCGTCTCTGGTGCGCCGGGCGC
>CAMDEX010000070.1 GCA_945897075.1 Litorilinea aerophila | reverse complement strand
ACCAGCCGCAACGCCTGGGGCAGCACAATGCGCAACATAATCTGGCTTTGCGTCATCCCAATCGCCAGGGCCGCCTCGCGCTGGCCGATGTCCACCGCCTGGATGCCCGCCCGCATAATTTCCGTGTTATAGGCCCCATAGTTCAACCCCAGAGCCAATACCCCCGCCCACAGCCCGGTCAGCCGGATGCCCAATTGGGGCAGGGCCAGGAAGAAGAAGATGATTTGCAGGAGCAACGGCGTGCCCCGGATCAGGGAAATGTAGAAGGTGGCCAAGGCATAGGCCGGGGGATATTTGGAGAGCCGCCCCAGCCCACCCAGCAGAGAGAGGACCGTCGCCAGAGCAATCGAGAGCACCGAAAGCAGAATTGTCAGCCAGACGCCGTTGAAGATGAAATACCAATTTTCGGCGATAAAGGCCGTGTCCAGCTGGATGGTGGAGAATTGCAGGCCAAAGAGATTGAACTTTATCCCACTGAAGGCATAAATGAGCAGGAGAAAGAGAACGGCGTATGAGAGATTGACGCCCAGGCTGAAGCGCTGTTCCCGCCTACGCTTCAACGCCCGTATCTGGTCGGCCTGGGATTGGAGTTCGGGTGTGGTTGTGGTCATCGGCACTGTTCCTTTTCGCTGAATACGGATATTGGGTATTGGGTATTGGGTATTTCGTTGGGGTAGCGGCTCATTGCCCCAACGAAATACCCAATATCTACTACCCAATACCTCCTCTGACAATCGGTCGTGTGAGACAGGTCGGCCCACCGCCGCCTGCGATGCACAGGTGCTGGCCCGGAAAGGTACGCACGGCCACGCCCGCAGCTTCCAGACGGCTTTGCGTGATGGGATTGCCGGCAACCATCACACACTCCCCCGGCGACAGGGCCAGCACATTGCAGGCGAAGGAGTCGTACTCGGCGTCCGGCACTTCGATCAGCTGCCAGCCCCGCTCCAACAATAGTTGGCGGAAGGGCACAGGCATCATTCGCGAGTAGACGACCGCGCTCTTGTCATCCACCGGGCTGATGAAGGAGAGCAAATGCAGACAGTCCACCGGCCCTGTCCAGTGGGGCAGGGGGACTGAGATCACCTCATCCACATCGCCGCCCAGCAGCGCGGTCAACTGGCGAATGCCCTCGGCGTTGGTGCGGTAGCCGTGGCCGACGGCCACCGTCCGCTCGTCCAGCCAGCAGACATCGCCCCCCTCCAGCGTGCCCGGCGGTTCGATGCGCCCCACAACCGGCACACCCGCTGCCTGCAAATAGACGGCGAAGGCGTCTGGTTCGCCTGCGCGGGCGGCCTTGCCCATTGTACACAGAATCGCGCCCCGCTTGCTCACTACTAGCGGGTCGTGGGTGTAGATGGAATCCAGGCCCGTGGCGGAATGCGCGGGGAGAAAACCGATCTCCGCGCCCGATCCCTCCACCAGGGCCAGAAAAGCGTCGAACTCCCGGCATACCCGGTCGTACTCCGTGCGGTGCAGGTAGGCCAACCCCTGCCACTGATCGTCAATCGTCGCCTGATCCCGGTGGGAAGCCTGCGGGCGTTTCAGTACCACAAATTTCAGTTCGTCGATCATCGACTGGGAGCCGACAGCGCGCATCGCAGATTCCTCGGTAGTTCGGGTAAAAGGGGGAGAAGATATTGGGTATTAGGTATTTCGTTGGGCAACGATTGGGCATCACTACGAAATATCCAATACCCAATATCTGTATCCGTTTACATTCCACACCACTCGACAACCATCCCGGCAATTGTCTTGACCGCCGCGATTACTTCCTCAATCCCCACCGACTCGTTGGCCGCGTGGGCCTGGCGCACGTCACCGGGGCCGTAGAGAACGCCCGCCATCCCCGCGTGGTTGACGAAAAGACGCAAATCCGCGCCGTAGGGGACGCCCTCCATGGCCGGGTTGACGCCGTGGACCTGGCGATGGGCCGCGGACAGCGCTGTGATCAACGGGTGGTCAACCGGCGTAGCGCAAGACTCGAATTGCCCCTCGAACCACTCCAGCCGGGGCGGGTGGCTGACCAGCCAGGGATCGGCCCTGACCACTTCCGTTACACATTTTGCCAGCAGCGCCCGCACCTCTGCCGGACTCTCGCCCGGAAAGACGCCGCAGCGCCCTTCCACGACGACCGATTCGGGCACAGTCGAATGCCATTCACCGCCGCGTATTGTACCGATGCTGATGGGTGCGACGTTGGCCGGATTGGGGTAGATTAGATTCGTGTAGTCACGATGGCGGCGGCGATCCAATTCTTCGATGGCCTGGAAGAGGGGCAGGAAGGCGGCGATGGCGCTGACCCCTTCCGACTTCAGCGCGCCGTGCGCGGCCCGGCCCGGCACAGTCAGCCGGAAGGTGAGCGCGCCCGCCTGCACAGGACAGATCGCGCCGTCGGTCGGTTCCAGCACTACCACCGCGTCGGCGCGCACACCGTGGACAATCGTCGTCAGCGCACCCACCCCGCCTGATTCCTCACCGATGACGCTGGAAATGAGCAGGTCGTGGGCGGGGCAGTAGCCGATGCGGCGCAAAGTCTCAATCGCGAAGATACCCGCAGTCACCCCGGCCTTCATATCGCAGGAACCCCGGCCAAATAGACGACCGTCCCGCACAACACCGCTCCAGGGGTCGTCGCGCCAGAGGGCCGCGTCGCCGGGAGAGACCACATCCACGTGGCCGTTGAGAAGCAGAGAACCCTGCCCGGAAGCGCGGCTGCTGCCCGGCCAGCGCGCCACCACATTCACCCGGCTGTCGGGCGAGAAGCCGTCGTCGTCAAACGCGGGATGACCGGCCAGTTCGTCGAAGCGGGTGGTCAGCATCTCCACATCCAGCCCCAACGCGCGCAACTTGGCTGCGATCTTCTCCTGCACCGGCCCTTCTCGGTTGGGCAGGCTGGGCGAGCGCACCAACTCCTGCAAAAACGCCACCAGCGCCGGGCGCAGATCGTCCACGGCGCTGGATATCGTTTGGGGGGAGGGGATACGATTCGTAGCCATCAATGTCCAATTTTGGATTGGAAACATAAAATGTGAAGCGTGACAACGTTCGGTACTCTTACGTCTCACGCTTCACATTTGGTTGGGAAAGCCGGATTCACTTCCGCATTCCGCATTACTTCGTCGGGTCTGCGGTCAGGTCTGCGGCAAACCAGGTCGTCGAGAAGCCGGAGAGGGTGCCGTCGGCGTGCATGGCCGCGATGATTTCGCCCACTTTGGCTACCAGACTGGCCGGGTCTTTGACGCTGGCACGGTCAAAGGCCACGCTCAGGTTCTCGGAGAAGACAGGAGAACCGATCTTCACGATAGCGACGCCTTCGCGGATGGCCGCTTCCACGACTGTATT
Organism: Litorilinea aerophila; assembly: GCA_945897075.1. Classification (GTDB taxonomy): domain Bacteria; phylum Chloroflexota; class Anaerolineae; order Caldilineales; family Caldilineaceae; genus JACQGT01. The sequence continues at coordinate 21,295 of CAMDEX010000070.1, read as the reverse complement.
GCTGGTCAGGAAAGCCTGAAATTCATTGCGCCCCGCCTGAATCTGCTGGGCGCATTCGTTGTCTGTCTGCAAAGGAATGATCGTTACTTCGCTCGGCGGGTCGGCGTAGTAGCTGCTCTCGGGCAGGCCCAGAGCCGCCAAATCGCCACTCAGCCAGGTTTCGTAGGTGGTGGAAAGACCTACGCAGATGGTCTTGCCGTTGAGGTCAGCCAGTGTCGCAATGCCGGAATCGGCAGCGGCGGCAAATTGGGCCGGGGTGTAGTAATAGGCTGGGGTGGCAAAATGGAGGACTTCGGCGCGGGCCGTGGTAGCCGTCATCGATCCGACGCTCATATCCCACTGGCCGCCCCAATTGCCGGCTGTGATCAGATCCCAATCGGGCGTGACAAACTCGACTTCGACGCCCAGCCGTGCGGCGATCTCCTTGGCCACGTCAACATCGAAGCCGATGAATTCGCCGCTGGAATTGAGAAAGGATTGGGGTTCGTAGTTGGCGTCGGTGGAGACACGGATGACGCCATTTTTCATGATTTCGGCCAGCAGATCGTCCGCGGCCGCCGGGGCAGCGGTGGGGGCGGCGCTCTCACCGCCGGTAGTAGATGGGGGCGGCGCGGGGGCCACGCAAGCGCTCAGTAGCAGCGCAAAGAGTAGAAAAATCGGCAACAGACGTTTCATAGAATAGCCTCCTGATTTGGGGAAAAAGATGAGCGGGGAACTGCCGTGTACGATACTCCACACCGGTCAGATACGCAAATTGGGACGTGTTCTATATCTCCCCATTCCACTCGATATCCAGCGTAGAGGCTTCCAGCGGTGTGATTTTGTGTCGCCAACCCAATGCGACGAAATGCAAAAGGCTGCGCCATTGGGCAAAAGCGGGCCGGGCATCCTCGCGCCGAAAGATCACATCCTGGCCCGAACGAAATGCTTGCCACCAGCGGGACAACGACTGCTTTTTCAATGCAGCGGGCAATCCGTAGAGCAGCATTGCCGCCCCCAGCATCGGCGTTGGCTGGGCCGGGGGAAAAAGGCAGGCCATCTTCGGATCGAAAAAAGCATCGGGGAAGTGGGGCGCGGGGGCCAGCAGATGAATCCCGCTGGTCGCGCGCGGGTTGCACTCAATGGCCCACACAGTTCGGCCTGCCCCAGGCTCTTCGATGAAGTCGAAGGCAATCTGTCCGGTGAAGCCAAATGCCTCCACAAATCGCTTGACCCAGGCCAGGCTGGCCGAATGTTCTGCGTGCTGGAAATGGATGGTTGCGCCCTGCCCGGCGGTGAAGTCCGAGCGGTAGGCCGTGTGCGCTGTCAATCGCCCGGCGTGGGCCACGCTGTAAGTGCAGATCGGCTGTCCGGTCAGATACTCCTGCGCCACCCAGGGCGAGGTCGGGCTGGCGCACAGACTGGCAAAGGTTGTGGAAAGCGGGGGCAGAATCAGCGTGCGGCTGGCAAAACGGGAGTAGACCGGCTTGAGCACCAGCCGCGGCCAGCGCGCAAAAGCGGAGCGCAAATCGGCTTCTGTCTCGATGCGCTGCGTCTCTGGCACGGCCAACCCCATCGCCCGCGCCGTTTGAATGAAAGTCCATTTGTCGTGCAGCAGACGCAGCTGTTCGATAGGTTCTGTGAAAACCGTACACAACGCGGCCAGTTTTTCACGCCCCATCGCCACAAAAAAGATTTCCTCGCAGGTGGGAATGAGCAAGGCGATACGCTGCTGCCGGATGATCTCGGCCAGCGCCTGCACGAAGGCGGCTGGTTGCTGGCGCGGCGGTGGAACGATAAAAGTGGCGCGGATCGCATTGGAGGCGGCGGTCAGGCTGCCAGCCAGACTCTCGGCCAAAAAGACCGTATGCCCCTGGGCGTGGAAGCTGCGCGCCAGATCGAGGGTGGCGGGGGCGCGTCCGCCGGTCAGCAGGATATTCGCCATCTCATCCGCCATTTAATAGGTCAGCACCAGACCGCCCATAGACAGCCCGGCCCCCGTCCCCACTAGCAGCACTTTGTCCCCCCGGCGGATGCGTCCGTCCCGCACGCCTTCGTAGAGTGTGACGGGAATGGAGGCGGCCACGCAGTTCCCCAGCCAGTCGAGCGTGCGGATGATCTTCTCGTCGGCCCAGCCAAAACGGCCGAGCATGCGCAGCCCGACTTTGCTGGCCTGGTGGGGCACAACCGCGTCAATATCCACCAGACCCGTGGCGAGGCCGGGGTACAGTTTCTCCAAATAATCGTCCACGTGGGTGCGCACCAGACGCAGCACAGACCCTCCGTCCATGTGAAAGTAATTGTCTTCAGGCGTAGTAGTGGCAAGATTGGGGTGACGGCGCGTGCCGCCGCCGCGCACGGCAGTGTGATCCGCACCCTCTCCGTAGGTTCGGAAAAGGGAGTGATGTAGCTGTGAGCTTTCCCCTGCGCCCGCGGATGTGATCACTGCGGCCGCGGCCGCGTCGCCGATCAGTGTGGCCGATTCTGGTTGGTTGGGGTTGAGGCCCACCGAAGAAATCTCCGAGCTGACGACAAGAATGTTACGATAGCGGCCCGCGGCAAGGAAGCTGGCGCAGACGTCCAGAGCGGCGAGGAAGCTGAGGCAGGTGACGTGGACGCTCATACACGGGATGCCCGAATCGCCCACGCCCAGGGCACGCTGGATCAGCGCGGCGGTGTCGGGGATGGCCTGCTCGGCTGTGCCCGATGCGTTCAAAATCAGGTTGATGTCGGTGATCTTTAGCCCAGCCTCGGCCAGCGCTTCGACTGCGGCGGCCGCACCCATAGAGGAATTGGTTTCGGTCGTCGCCCGCCGCCGCTCGCGCACCCCGTTGTGATGCTCCACCCAGCCAGGACGCAGGCCATACAGCGCCTCCAATTCGGGGTTTGTGACGATGCGCTCTGGCAAGTAGCGCCCCAAACCGGCAATTTTGAGGGGGACATTCAGTTGCATACCAACTCCTGATTTAAGAATAGAACGCGGACTACGCGGAAAGGGCGGATAAAAGCGGATTGAATCTGCGAAAATCAGTTGTTTCTGCGTAATCTGCGTTTTATCTCTTGCTGTTAGAAATCATTCCTTTGGAAGATCGGAATCGCCGCCGCGGAAATCCGTTGCAGGATGCGCCAGGGCAGGCGACGCTGGATAGGCAGATGGCGATCGTATACTGCATTGTACTCGATCACCGACTTTCCGCCACGAATCTTCTTGAATTTGCCAACCCCGCCGCTGGCATGAACGAGCAGGTTGCGTTCCTGCCCCTCCTGCAAAGTAATCAGCGTGAGCAGACGGTACAACCCCTCCTCCACCGGCAGCCGGGTATCGTATCCGAAGAGCGGCTGGGTCATCAGCCCATTGCGCACAAAAAAGCCCATCACGCCGTTGATCTGCCCGTCGCGGCGCAGGGCGCGCAGCTGTAAAATGTCGGCGTCACGCGCCAGGCGCAGAAAGGCTGTGGTGAACTGGGGGTTGTAATAGGAGTACTTTTCCAGATACAACTGATTATACAGTTCCAGGCAACGGCTGAGTTCGTCATCGGTCAGTGTTTTGCCGTCCACTACTGCGTAGGGGTGATGGCGCAGCGCGCGGACGTCTTCTTTGACCTGACGGGTGCGCCGGGCCTCCTCTGGTTGCATATACCAGACCTGGCGGCTGAGCACCATCCGGTAGCCCCGCCCGCGCAGAGTTTGCAACAGCAGCGGGTTGCGCCGTTCATCCACCGAGCGGAAGATCACCGTCCGATCCGGGAACATTTCGGGCAAGACCTGGGACAGGGCGTGGATAGTGGCTTCGTCCAACTGCGGATAGAGATTGGTGGAGAGCAGCCAGTTGTTGACGTAGACCACCCGATCCAATCTGGCGCGCCGGAAATACCAGGCCACCGGGTGCAGCGCCGCCCGGATCAGCGCCTCGGCCGGTGGGTTGTCCAGCCGCTGCACCTCCTCGTAGCCGCCGTAGGAAATGTAGTGGCTGTAGGGCGAGCAGATATAGCTGTTGTCGGCGTGAAAGTCGGTGACAGTCAGCGGGATGAGCGTCTCGCCCACCTGCGCCACCATCAATTCTGTGTTGTGGACATTGCGGATGTACGCCTGCGGCCCATCGGCCAAAAAGGGCAGCAGATAGCGCCGGGCATAGCTGCCGTCCTCTGTTTCCGGCCAGACAATCTGGTCGGTGTTTTTGCTGGTGTGGAATTGTACAGCGGGCATAGGCGTCGGATTTTCCTGAGATAAAATATAAGGGCAACGATCAACCCGTATACCGGGCCAACGTTTCTGCGCAGTGGGAGGGGATAATGGCTACCTCCGGGCGGCTGACGTGGAAGCGGTGCAATTTCGCGAGTGTCAAACGGTAGAGACGGGGATTGGAGAAGATCAGATTGGCCAGGGCGTGGGGCAGCCGGTTGCCGGCGATGCTGCGCATCAGCCAAGCCGCGTCGGCCACAAAGAAAAAGATAATGCCGTCCTCTCTGCGCGCCAGCAGCCCCATCTGTCCCGTACAGTGGCCGGGCAATTCTACGGCCAGCAGACTCTCATCCCCCAGCAGATCGAAGCCAGTGGCAAAGGGCGCGTAGTCCGGCGGCAGGGGGCGGGGAGCAGCCATATCCACCGGCGCGGCGCGCTCCGTGAAGTCGCTGGGAAGCAGGCCAGGCAGATAGGCGCGGGCCAGCGCGCGCCAACCAGCCAGGGAGCGGACGGCCTCGAACGCCTGGGGGAGATAGACGTAGCGGGCGCGGGGAAAGTCCCCCAGTGCGGCGATGTGATCGGCGTGAAAATGGGAGATGAAAACCCGTTCAATATCCGAAGGGCGTATGCCCCGCGCTGCCAGTTGCGCCTGGGCAGTCTGCTTCTCCTCCAGTGTCACCGGCGTTGCCAGACGGTACAATCGGTTGGGGAAGCGCCGGGTTTCGCTGAAAAAGCGCTCGGAATAGCCGGTGTCAAAGAGCATCGGGCCGCAGCGCGGGTGTTCGATCAGCGCAAACATCGCCGGGAAGTGGATGTTTCGCCAGCGCCCGCCCTGAATCGCTATGTGTTCGGGGCAGGTACAATGGCCCGCCATCAAAATTGTGACGCGCACGCTGCTCATCGCAGACTACACTTTCTTAAGAATGGAACGCGGATGACGCTGATTGAGCTGATTAGCGCGGATTAAAAATCTGCGAAAATCTGCTTTTTCTGCGTAATCTGCGTACCTATTTTCGTTGTTGACTGGCCTGCCACCACGCCACAAAACGCCGCAAGCCTTCCGCAACCGACACTCGCGGTTGATAATTCAACTCCTGACGGGCGGCGCTGATATCGAGGGTTGCGTTTTTCGCAAGCAACGCCACAGAGTAACGGGTGAGAGGCGGCTCCGGTTGTCCGGGCAGCAGACGATAGACGACTTCGAGCAGGGCGGCTGCCCCGTCCGCCACCCGATAGGGAACGTGCCGACGGGGATATTCGTAGCCCAGGGCAGCGCATAGCTTTTCGATCAGCGGCCAGAGTGGGGTCGGCTCGCCGTTGGTGATGTTGTACTTTTTGCCCAGTGTGGCGGTGGGCGATGCCGCGCAGAGCAGCAGCGCGTCCACTACATTTTCCACGTATGTCATATCGCTCAGATTGCGCCCGTCGCCGATAATCGGCAGGCGACCCTTCTGTAGACGTGCGATCAGCCGGGGCAGAATCGTCGTATCGCCTGGCCCAAAAATGGCCCGCGGACGAATGGTAATTACCGGCAGCCCCCGCGCAAAGGCCCGATCCACGGCGGCTTCGGCCAACAGCTTTGTGCGGGCATACTCGTTGACTGGTCTGGTCGGCAGAGGGGCATCCTCCCGCACATTCACCAGCGAATCCAGACCGAAATAGATGCTCGGCGTCGAGACATGCACCAGCCGCCCAACGCCGTGGATTGCACAGCCCGCGATCACATTTTGCGTGCCCAGCACATTTGAGTTGTAGAAATCTTGCGCTCGTCCCCAGGGCGCGGCCAGCGCGCCCGCGTGGAAGACAACTTCCTGTCCGTTACAGGCAGCGCTAATAGCTTTCCCATCGGCCAGGTCGGCGCGGATGGGGCGCATTCCCTCCCCTTCCAACTGGGCCAGGATGACCGGATTGCGTCCCAGCGCGGCTACGTCCGCCTGCTGGCTGTATAAGCGTCGGGCCAGCGCTTGCCCCAGAAAACCGGTCGCGCCAGTCACGAGTACTTTCACGTCCTGATCCCTTCCCTCCGCGTTTAATTGTACGTCGGACTGCCAGTCCGACGTACAAACCCTTCCTCACGTCAGTTTCCTTTGGGCCTGGCGCGCCAGCTTTTCGCGGATGATCTTGGAGTTGTGCCGGACGTCGGTTGGGAAGTCGGAGTGAAAGAGGATCGTTTGGATGCGCTGTGTCGCCGGGTGGTTGGCGGCCAACTGCAATAGCTCTGCCCGCAGACGGCTTTTGTCAGCGTCCCTGGCAGATGGCTGCAATTCCACCCAAAGCACCGGCTGCACCGATCCCGCAAGCTCGACGCCGACCAGCGCGCTGCGGTAGACCAGCGGGTGGGCGTTGAAGAAACCCTCAATCGGCTCAGTAAAGAGCGTTTCCCCATCAGAAGATATGCCTGGAGGCACTGACAAGAAGGAAGATGCGAACGCAGATTGCGCTGATTTTATCCGCGTGAATCTGCCCAATCCGCGTCGTCCGCGTTCTATTTTCGAGTCAGTGAGGATGACCCGGTGGGATTTGCGCCCGCAGTACCAGAGCCGTCCCTGCGCGTCGAAGTAGCCTACGTCGCCCATACGATGGAGTATCTGCCCGTCTGTATCCTGGATTTTAGACAACCGGGTATAGTCGGCTTTCCCGACGTATTTTTCCGTCACGGCTTCCCCCTTTACGACAATCTCCCCAATCTGACCGGCGGGCAGGCGCAACGTCTCGTCCCAAGCCGGGATTGGATTGTCGGTAATCTGGACGATGCGCACCTCTGCGCCTTCCACCGGGCGGCCAATGCAGACCCCTGCACCCTGCGCGGAGAGGAAGCGGGTCTCGCTCAGAATCTCGCGACCGTTGATGAGGGTGACGGGCAGGGTTTCCGTCGCGCCGTAGACGCCCCACACCTCGGCTTCGTCGCTCAATAGCTGGCTGAACTCTTCCAGCACAGCCACCGGGGCGGGCGCGCCGGCGGTGATGATGCGCCGCAGGCTGGGCAGCTTTTCCCGCTTCTCTGCGCCGTAGCGGGCCAGGCGGGCCAGCACAACCGGCGACGCAAACAGCGTATCCACCCGCTGGCTCTGGATGGCCGCGATGATGCGGCGGGGATCAACCCGGGCCGGGCGGGGGAAGCGCATGTCGGGGATGACAGCGGTGACGCCGAGCAGACAGTCAATCAGCGCAAAAATCGGGAAGGCGGGCAAGTCCACTTCATCGCCGGCCAGATGGAGGGTGTTTTCCAGCATTGTGACTTGGGCGGCGAAGTTGGCCTGGGTGTAGATGGCGCCTTTGGGCAGCCCTGTACTGCCGCTGGTGAAGATGACCGCCATCTCCCCGTCCGGCGGGAGTGTGGGGGGTTGGAAATGGGGCGGCGGTTTCCGGCTGGCCCGCTGGATGTCGCCCAGGCTGAGTTTCAGGCGCAGAGTGGGTTTGCCCCAGCCAAAGAGAATGCGCAGCCCGTGGGTGAGGGGCGAACCGAGAAAAATCTCCGCAGCGGTCTGTGCCAGACAGCGGGTCACATTGCGCAGGCCAATGGCTGGATCGATCAGCACCGCCACAATCCCCAGCCGGAGCAGGGCAAAGGCCAGGGCGAAAAAGTCCACGCTGGGGGGAATCATCAGCACAGCCCGGCTGCCCGGACGAATATCGAATGCCGCCAGCCCCCGCGCCAACTGCTGGCTGCGTTCGCATAGCTGTTGATAGGTGACGGTCTGCCACTTGCCCGCGGAATCGGCAAAAACAAACGCTGCTTTGTGCGGATGGCGGGCGGCGTTTTCGTCGAGGCGGGTGAGCAGAGAGTTCATCATTCGGCCTGGGCTGGTTCTGCATAGACCCAACAGCGACGCCCATCGGCCAGAGTAATGGACGCCTGCTGGACAAGCCCCGCACTGTCCAATAATTCGGCCTGTGGGGAGTTCTGGCTGACGGTGTAGATCACCCGGTCGAAGGGCCATTCGGCAGCGAACCAGGCGCGCAATGTGGCGAGCAGGTGGCTTTCCAGACCGCTCTCCAGTTCATCGCTGCGTATCCAAAAAGTCACTTTGGCTGCGTAGCCTTCATGCGCGTAATGATGCGTGGCACTGTCGGGGATGGGGGTAATGTAGACGCAGCCCAAGCAACGGCTCTGTGCTGGGTTCAGGACAGTGTAGGTGAAGGCCACGCCCTCGCCGTGTTCCCACTGGTGACGCTCCAAATCTGCCCGGTTTTCCGCCAAAGTGAAGTCTGGGGTGGGCCAGGTGGTCTGGCTCCAGCGGTTCAACTGTTCCCGGCTCGCCATCACCGCGTCGTAGTCCAGGTCAACGTGGCCGACGGTCAGCGGGCGGAGGAGCAGGCGGTGAGTCTGGGTCTCTTCAGGCAAGGGAATGTTGGCCGGATGAAAATCCATATTCGCACTTTTCCTGTTATCGGTTCAGATTCTTCTCAATGCGGCGGTCGGGGATAAGCCACATCACAGCCACCAGAATATAGAGTCCACCAGCAAGCCGTGGGTCAACAAAGGCCAGGGCAATCGCTATCAGATAGATCAGGAGTGAAAGCCTGCCTTTGCGATCCCCGCCCACGGCCGTTGCCAGCACAGACCCCGCGCCGTGTAGGGCGATCAACACCTGGGAGAGGATAAAATAGGCCACAGCCGCGCCGAGCAAAATAGCCCCGTAGAGCGCCATCGGCCAGGCGGCAAAGTCGTTTTCGCCCATCCAACCTGTGACAAAAGGGATGAGGGAGAGCCAGAAGAGCAGATGCAGATTGGCCCACAGCGCGCGCCCATCCACCTGCTTGATGGCCTGCAGCAGGTGGTGGTGGTTGTTCCAATAGATGCCCACATAGACAAAACTCAGCACATAGCTGAGGAAGATGGGGATCAACGGCTGCAAGGCTGATAGTTCTGCTCCGTGCGGTGGCCTTAGTTCCAAAACCATAATTGTGATGATGATGGCGATTACACCGTCACTGAATGCCTCCATCCGTCCTTTACTCATCGGTCGTTCTCCGTCGTTGGGTGGTGTGATTCAAACAAAGCGCCTACCAATCGGGTGTGTTCAAAATCAGTTGGAGTGGTCGGCAAAGTCCCCGGCACTTCAGAAAGTGCCGGGGACTTTGTAACTCATTTTGAACACAACCCTACCAATTCCTCTTTGGCCGTCCGGCTCAGAATCTGCGAAGTGGCGACGTATTCGCGCAGCAGTCTATTCTTCTGGTCGGCGCTCTGGGCAACCCCGGCCAGGGCGCGAACTTTGCCCAATTCCTGGCCTACGACCGCGCGCTTTTCGATGAGGTAGTTGAACTGGGCGTCACAGGCGGGGATGGGAGAGGGATAGTCATGGATTTCGGCGTAGATGCGTTCGCGCTCTTGCCAAAGATACGTTTCGATTCTCTGGCAGATGTCTGGATATGTCGTTGGGTCTGCGCTGGCTGTCGTTTCCTGTCTGTTCACCCGTTGCCTCCGTTCTGTAGCTTTATAACCCAACCGTTCACGGCGCAATGCGCGGGGCAACGGCAGCCACTTGGGAACTCCAACCGTCGCTGCCAAACGACTCCTGCACGCAGCGGGCAAAGAGCCACATCTTCACCCGTTCGGCGTCTACATCCAATAGATGGGCCATGCGTTGGCAGAAGGCGTGGGGATCAGTCTCCACCCGTTCTGGGCAGTTGAGGATATGCTGTACAGCGTCGTAAGCTGGGTCGCCCACGTAAGGTTTGGGGTCAATCACCAGCCAGGGTTCGCGGCTGGCGGCGAGCACATTGTCCGCGTGCAGGTCGGTGCAGAGCAGAACACTGCGCTCGGCTGTCCCGGCGTAGGAACGAAAAATCTCCAACCCAGCGCGTACCAGCCCCGCATCCACCTGGCCCGGATAGCACTCGGCATCCTCTGCCAGGTCGTCGCCCCATTCGTCGCACATTGACTGGAGCGGGCGGAAAGGATGGCCCGCTGGCGGCTCTTGCCATAGACGGCGCAGCAGACGGGCAATCACCGCATCATGCTCCGGTTCGGGCAACGTCTGTTTCAGCGAATTTCCCGGCACGCAGCGTTCCAGCAGCAGAACGCAGGTGTCATCGGTGACGTAGGAATCGTAGAGCCGCACCGCGCCGTTCCCATTCCAAAAGCGCAGACCGTCAATCTCGTGTTCGGCCTCGCTGTGGCGGATGCCCATCTTTAGTACCAGCTCCGCGTTGTCCGCGTTGCGGGCGGGGGCCACCCACGAACACATCCCGCCCGGATCGTAGGGTGCGCCCAGTTGCAGAGACCAGCGCGCTGTCAACTGTGCGACGAATGCGGGTAGCCCGGCGATCCATCCCTGCCACTTTTCGTTGTCCCCGTCGGCTGCAAATTCGGCCAGACCGCGGGGAATGGGAAATGGGTTCTTGTCGGCAAGACTACTGGTGTGGGGCGTTGGCATTTTGCTTTTTCTTGGCACCTCCTTCTGGAATCTGCATCATCCGAAAGCGTACAATCTCACGGATCAGGTCGAGGGGCATCGGTTTGTCCAGGGGAAACTGGGCAGATCCCTTGCCGCTGGCATAGGCTGCCAGTTCTTCGGCAAAGGCTTCCAGCGCCGGTGGCGTCGGGTAAAAGCCAATATGACTTTTGTAGGCCCCAAAATGCACCAGATTCTTGCCGCGCAGTTTGAAGGTGGGAATGCCATAGGCAATGGCCTCTTCGGCCAGCGGCGCTACGCTCGCAATCGTGCGGCGGATTTCCTGCAGAATGGCCTGCACAGGGCCGGGATAACCGGCGATATAGTCATCAATCGTGGCGTACTTCGTTTGCATTGGCGAGACCGCCCTTTCCTGCTGATGGTTGGTTGGTATTCCTTCCCAACCACAGAATCCGTTCGTATCAACAAATCTCAGGCAGCCACCACCGGCACGTCCAGGTAGAGAATGACACTGTAGACCAGCATCAGACTTGACAATATGCCAAAGGCCAGACGCACGGGGCTTTCTTCCTTCAGCAGAGAGGCCCAGGCTGCCAACGCCAGGCCAAGTGCGCTAATCAACAAAATGAGCTGCAAGGCATCCCCGCGTTCATTGAACTCTTCGGCCAACCCGAAAAGTCGATCCGCCTCGTCGAATTGCGCCTGCGGTTCGGCGTACATGGCCGTGTAGTAGGCTTCATTGAATGGTTCTTCCTCATTGGCGGTCATAGCCGCCTTCAATTCTTCCGAAAAACTATCCCTGTAATATTCGGTCTTTTCATCGGTCTCCGCCGTGTACCAGCCGTCGTACAAGCTGTAATCGTAGACGATCAACTGGTTGGCGGAGAGGTATTCGGCGTTGGCGTCTGTCAACCCTTGTTGTCCCTGGACATTGTATTTGGTCTGGTCTGAATCTGCCATCGAGCTTTGGTAGCCGGAAACGGCGGCCAAAACACTCAAGATGGCAACCAGACCACCGAGTACCAATTCGGAAGAGAAGAAGTGCAAACGGTTGATGATGGATTGCATTGTTTCTAGCTCCTTGACTGAATGATGGGTTCTACAACAAAAAATATGGGTAGCGTTGAACTTGTCTTGGGCGTTTTACTCGTCGTCGTCCTCCTCGTCTGCGCTGTCCACAAATTCGTATAGTCGGAAGGCAAAGGCTTTGTTCAAACTTGTTACCAGGCTCAGTCTTTTCTTCGTCGTATAAAACTCAAACAGCCGTTTGCGCGTTTCATAGAGAGCCTGGATCGGGTTGCCGTGTTCCAGCACCGCCGTAAAAAACCAGAGCATCGTGAGCGTGGACGAATCGCCGGCGTCATTGCTGATGATCGGGGCCAGATAGAATTGAATGTCGCTTTCGTCCTGAAAGGTCTGAATATAGTCTATGTTTGCGCCCTGCTGACAAGCATCGAAGTAGACGATCCACGCTTCCAGTTTTCCAATCAGTTTGGGAGTGATCGTCTCGTCGTTGATATAGACGCCGCCGCTGTTGTCTTCATCAATCTCGCCGTGCGCACTCACGACCAGCGCGTCCACCTGGTCAGCCGCTGCCCGGATCAGCGCCAGATCAGCATCCTGCATTTTCGCATAGTCTGATTCCGGGATCAGTTCTGCCACCTGCCGGCACGCCTCTTCGGGATCAGCGGTCAGGTCAGCGATGAGTAGCGCGCTGCCCAGCTCTATGTAGGGCGCATCTTCACCCGCGCCTTCTTCCACCTGATAACATACGCTGCGCTGCAAAAAGAGGGGTGCATTCTCGAACGACAACAGATCGAAGGCAGAGCGGATCAAATCTTCATAGACGACAAAACGCACCAGACTGCACTTCCGCACCTGCTCTGTGAAAGGCGCGATGATCCGTTCACTGAGAATGCGGATTGCATGCTGGAGATCCTTTGTTTTGTCCTCTTGCTTTTCCTCCAGTACCTCATAAATCGTGTTGAAATGGGAAATGATCTCTTCGGCTTGCCCGGCCAGGGTCAACTCCTTTTCATACCCACCTGCTTCGGCATAGATACAAAAATCGTTCTCCTCTGTCCAAAATTCCAACAGGAATGTACTCATTCATCACTCCTTGCTATAGTTTTCAGATACTCATTTGTAGGGGCGCTTGCTGGCTGCGCCCCTACGAACCTTCCGGGAAGGGGTCAAGCAGATTGGCGCAAATTCAGATGGCTTGCGACCCCTTCCCGGAAGATGCAAATCGTGAAATTTCACTGTCAACGCACAAGCGCAGGCAGATAGATAGAGTACCCTTCCCCTGCTGTCTTCGGCAGGGCCTGAATGCCCAAGCGGTCTTGCGCGTAGAAGATGACGCGGTAGTCGCCGGCTTCGCTGAAGCCATTCGGGTAATTGACGAAATAGCGGCCCGGTGTGTTGGGGTCGGCATTCAAGCGCACAGTCGGCACGTCCAGGTTCAGCGTGACATCCGTCGGGTCTTCGAAGGAGGGCCGGAAAATGACCGCCCACACCACTTCGATGGTCTCGCCGCCTGCTTGCACAGTGGCGCTGAGTGTGCCGTCGCTGCCCTGGCGCTCCACGCTGGCGCTGGTGATCTGGGAGCGGATGGAGCTGAAAAAGCGTGTGAGATAACGGTTTTGCGCCTGTGTGCCGTCGTTGCTGTCAAAAACGCCGTCGCCGTTGTCATCCAGCATCGGCGATTGGCCTACGCCCGTAGTCTGCACCGCCTGGCTGGCCTGGTCGAAACAGGCTTTCATATTGTTGCTGTCGGCGACGCACGAAAAGAATGTGTCAGAGAAGTAAGCGCCTTGCGCCGAGGCATAGGCGTTCTTCTCTTTGCTGGTAGAGGTAATGATCACACGCCCCGCTTTGGAAAGGCTGCCCAGCACATCGGGCACGCGGTCGATGAAGCTGCCGGAGCGACAGGCTTCAATGACGATAGTCACCTGATCCAGACCGGTCTCGTTTTCCAGCGTCGTCAGCCAGCCATCCATATCTTTGGGCGAGACAAAACCGCTGTTGCAGCCGCCCAGACAGAACTTCTCCTCCAGGCCGTGGTCAATCATGTAGATGAAGAGCGGCTTGCCCGCGCCCACTTTTTCGCCCGCTTTGGCCCAGGTGAGAATGGCATTTTGCAGCGCAGCCGGGCTGGCCGGCGACACATCCACATCGTTTGTGCCGTCGCCGTTGGCGTCCTGGCCTACGGGCGCAATGTAGTAGATGCTGTCGGCGCTGTAGCCAGCGCTGAGGGCGATGCGATAGGCGCGGTTGGCAGCAAAGTAGATGTTGGTCTGTAGCGCCAGCGTCTCGTTCTGTCCGGCTACGATCAGCACCGCGCCGGGGCTGCTGCCCAAGCGCCGCACAGTGAGGGTCTGCTGGCTGCGGTTGCCGGCGGCATCAATCACCTCTACGGTGACGGTATTATCGCCCAGCGCCAGCGCCATGTCCTCCACGCGAAAATCATCGCTGGCCCCACTCAGCGTATAGTCCCAGCCCTCCTTGTCCAGGGTTGCGTTATGCACCCGGGCGCGGCTCAGATTGGCGCTGCCGTCACTGGCTATGCCCACAAAAGTCATCAGGTTGGCCGACGTGGATATGACGCCGCTGGCTCCCGGCTGCTGCACAATAAGCGATGGCTTGATCGTGTCGATGGGCTGGGTTGCCAGACAGGGCACTTCGCCCGAAGGCTGACTCTCATTGCCAGAGTAGTCCAGCGCACGCACACGCAGGTTATAGGTTTGTCCCGGCGTCAAGTCGCCGACCTGGTAAAAGGAGGTGCTTTTGCCGTCCACATCATCTACGCCAGAGATGTTGCCCGTATAGGTGACGCGATAGCCGCGCACATCGCGCTCTGGGCTGGGATCCCACTGTAAACCCAGCGTGCTGCTGTTGACTGCAATGCAGCGCAACTTCTTGGGCGCCGATGGAGAGTCTTGGTCAACTTTGACCGACACCTCATAGGTGACATCCGCGCCGAAAAAGGTGGGATCAAACTGCTGCAAGCGGATGTAGTAGTCGCCGGTTTTCACCGAATCCCACTCGATTGTCACTGTGGAACCGAACGAATTGTTGTTCTGCGCATTGGGCGGTTCGTCGCACTGGTCGAAGAGTGCGATCACCGCGTCCGCCTTAGCGCCCTTGTTTTCCACCTGAATTATGTATGTTTTGTTGTCTAGCGCGCTGAATTTCAGCCAGTCGTTGTCGCCCAGATCGTGAAAGGTGTGGTTCTGTTTGCTGCTGATAATATCCGCGTCAGCGCAGCCGTCGTCATCCTCGAAAGCATCGCCAGGCGCTGTACCCGTCTGTGTGGCAGTGGGAGTGGGAGTGGCCGTCGCTGTGGCTGTGGCTGTCGTGGTAGGCGTAGCCGTAGGGGCGCTGGTATCGGGATCGAAGGCGAGCAGGCGGTTGTTGCGGTTGTCTGCCACAAAGAGGCTGCCGCCCAAGAAGCTCAACCCCAAAGGGGTGTGAAATGTGGTTCTGCTCGGCGTCTGCAATGTGCCGCTGTTGAAATCTGGCTGCCCGTAGACGCGATCCGCTGTGCCATCGAAGGTGTCGCTGAAGTAGACCACAACCCGATGCCAGCAGATGTCGCTGACCAGCAGATTGCCCGCTCCATCGAGGGCCAGGTCAACGGGGTGGGAGAGATTGGTCTCCCCTGGCAGGGGCAACTCGACTGAATTAAAAGGATTCTGTACACATTCTGCATAGGTGTCATAGTTTGGCGGCAGATCGCCCGAATAGAAGGCTGGCGTGGTTGTAAAATCCGGCTGCCCCAAAACCAGGTTCGCTGTGGTTGCACCGGGCGTCCAACGCAGCACCCGGTTGTTGTTGCGGTCGGCGATGAAAATATAGCCGTTAGGGTGGGCGACGACGGCGGTGGGCACGTAGAGACCGTCAGCGGTGGTGCGCGCGGTATTGTCGGCGAAGCTGGGCTGACCAAACAGGCCAACCGCCGCCTCTCCATCGCTGAAGGGCGGTGCGAATTGCACTACTCGATTGTTGTAAATGTCGGCGACGTAGAGATTGCCAGCGCCATCAAACGCCAACCCGCGCGGAAAATTGAATGTGTTGGCCGCTGTTGGGCCGCCACGATTGCTGGCGTTCGCTATGAAATCCGCCTGACCCAGCACCAGATCGGCTCCTGCTGTGTAGGGCGGCGGGATGCGCAACACCCGGTGGTTGAAAGTGTCACTCACCCACAAATTGTCGCTGCCATCAACCGCGATGCTTTCCGGCTGGTAAAATGTGCTGGCGCTGGGAGGGTCGCCATACGCGCCGATCACCAGATCGGGGGCATCGGCGCTGGCAAAGGCGGCTGCGCTGGGCCAACTAGACACCTCGTGAGCAAAGGATTCCACCACAAACAAGCGGCCATTCGAGGCCACCGCCACACCGGACGGATGATAGAGGACGTCATTCCCACTGTTATCGTAGTTGAGCTGTCCCAACACCCGGTCCGCGCTCGGATCGGGTAGGCTGATGACGGCAGCCAGCGCCTGGCGCGTGGCCGCCGGCGCAAAACGCGCAAACAGAATGGCAACGCTCATCACTGTTACGAAAATAACCAACCAAAAGACAGACCTTCGTGTAGCAGAAGATTGCACGTTTCCACCTCCGCATAGACAGACCACCAGCACCCTGAGTGAATCTATCCTACCACAAAAACGCCGGAGCGCCATCCGCGTTATCGCGCCAATACGCGTGCCCCCTACTTATTGGGAAGATACCTGCTTATGCCCGCAGGACTCTCGCCAAATGATTCCACTCGGGCAGCAAATCGAGTGTAGGGTCTGGATTGGCGATGATCCAGTCGCGTAAGGATGCGCGGAATAATCCGGCATTCGCCAGCGATTTGGCGCTCAACCAATCGGCCATTCCCGCCAGAATGTCTTTGCCGGAGAACCAGAGAAGAACTTTTGCTACGTCGGAAACGAAGTCTTCATCGAAGCGTACAAGAAAACTATCAAAGGTTTTTTGGATCTGCTGTGGATCGGTTTCGGCGATGAACCGCTCCCGATGAGCCTTGATGCTGTCCGTGGCCCAGCCGTTTACCGCCAAGCGGCCTAATTCCACGGGGAGAGCGATTTCATTCAACCCATCAGGCCGCGTTCTTAATTCATATTGCGGGGGCAACGTGCGACGCACAATGCCAACTGTCCAGCGCGCCGCCTCGTAACTGCGGATTTTCCGCGCGGCTTGACAAATTGCATCTTCGATTTCATTTACCGGCCACCCCACTGCTGCGCTGACAAGCAAAGGTTCAATCAGATAATTCTCAAGTTCATGTCTGCACCACCGCCAACCGATTGGAGTAGCGCCATCTTCAGCGTCAACCGTAGGTTTTGTGAGATCGACTGGTGGATCAAAGTCGAAGTCACGATCGCGGAGATAGCCTGCGGCAACTCGATTTTCCTGACGTTCAGCGCGTGCGCGTGGTTTTAGTGCGTTCTTTGATCCTCCCTGTTGCAAAACGGGCGAACCTTGAAGAATTGGATTGAGGACCTCAGATTCGAGATTGCCCTCGACATAAAGCTTGGCTATAGGCATCGGCTGCCCCTGTCCAGACGAATCTCCTGTTCATTCGGGATGGCCGATGAGAGAAATTCGGAATGCGTCGTAATGAGGAATTGACAATCTGGCCCAATACCCGGCAAAGCTGCCAAGAGTCTTTGCTGCTCAGGCGGATGTAGATGGAGTTCTAACTCGTCAATGAGTACAATCGATCGTTGGATGTCGAGTCTGACAAACTCGTAGATCAGTGGAAAGATGGCCTGCTCTCCCGATGACATCTCGGCAAGATCGTAGGTTCGGTTGTCCCGGTCAATCAGAAAGTAAAAATCGTTCGCCTTGGCTGGCACATCGCCGCGTGGCATAATTCCAATAAAACGTGTTCCAGGAAACACTTTCTGGAGAAGACGCTCCAGCGGTTCGATGTAATCCTTTCCCCTGCGCTCTGGCGTCGTGTGATGCCCCCACCATCCAATCAGGTATTCGCGAAGTTGTTCGACACCTGCCTGCCATCCTTCATTCTTCGTGGCATCACCAGACAAACTTTCCGCCATAGAGTAGCCAAGATTGCGGTATTGATCGAACCAGAATATGTCACCAATCGCCGCAAACTTGCCCCTAAACTCAGGCCGTATATCCTTTAGAGCTTTGATATAGTACCGACCGAGGAACTGGTTGACTGCCTCGAAGCCTTGCGGGGAGGTTACGCGCCCCTGTTCAAAGCGCAGTTGAACTTCGGAATAGTGCGCGGGTGGCACAATTCTCATCTGCTGTCTGCGTTCAGACGGCAGTGACTCTTGCCAAGCCTCGAAAAGTTCGCTGGTCAGGGCGACCTCTTCTGGTTCAAAGACAATTTTGAGTTCAACCAAAGTTGGCCCAAGACTTGACATCCGTTCGGGGAGGAAGCCATGCCAATTGAATGACGCAATATCGCGTGTGCGACGTGTCGCCAATGAGAGAGTCAACGCAATTGCCTGAAGAACACTTGTCTTGCCGCTACCGTTATCACCCAATAAGGCAGTTAGCTGGCGCGGCAGTCGCGCACTGTTTTCGGTTGAAAATTCGACACAATCAACGCCTTTGAAATTTTTGATTATTACGTGTCTTAATTTCACAATAATCCCTTCTTGAGCAGTTATGCTCGTCCGGCAAAATCGAAATCAGTTGTGCCGGCAATACTCCGCCGTTTCGTTCTCGACAATCTGGGCGGTTTGCCCTCTTTCGTGGATCAATTCTATTCTTGACTTTCCGTTCTGTCAATCAATCCACCGCTGCAAAACTCTCGTTTTTCCCTATCCGCCTGATGCACCACGCCCAACCCCGCAGCCAGCGCATAGTAGCGCTCGGCCTCGGCCTGCTCGCCCAGAATTTCGTGGGAACGCCCCAGATTCAAATAGAGAGAGGGATAGAAAGGCTGTACGCGCTCATCGCCCACAGCTTCGGCCCGGACGAGTGCTTCCCGGTTCCAGCGCAAAATCTCCTGCGGGCTGGTTGCGCTGCGGGCCACGTAATGCGCGGCGATGCACGCTTCGTAATCGTTCTGGGCTGCGTCCCACGCCCGCGCATAGAGCGCGTAGGCATCGCCGCGCCGCCCCTCCAGCTCGGCCCGGCTGCCAGTCACACACAGCGCAATGACGGGGTTGCTTGTGTCCATTTGTGGAGAAGATGGGGATTGGGGATTAGAGACTGGGGACTGGGGACTGGGCGGTGTCACGATTCCGATTCCCAATCCCCGATCCCCAGTCCCCAATATCCCACATCCCCTGTGGGATAATTGTGGGATATGTGTGGGATAGACTCAGTGGGTCGCCAATTTCCCACGCATTCGCACATACTGCGCGTAGTCAACGGGGACGCGGCGGCGGATGTAATCCCAGGTTTGGGGGGCGCGGCGCTGGGCCTCCAGGATGCGCTCGGTGATGCGCAGGTGGAAGGCGTCGGAGCCAGCGCCGCTGCCGTAGCTGACCACCAGTACGTTTTGGCCCGGCTTGGCTACGTCCAAAATCGCGGTCAAGCCCACAATCGCCGACCCCGCGTAGGTGTTGCCGATCTCGCCCACCAGCAGCCCGGCCTCCCACTGCGCCTTTTGGAAGCCCAGCGATGCCATCGCCCGCACGGGAAATTTGATATTGGGCTGGTGGAAAACCAGATGATCGTAGCTGGCAGCCGTCGTCCCCATCGCCTCCAACATCTCTTCGGCCGCGGGGATGACGTGGCCGAAATAGCCGGGATCGCCGCTGAAGCGTTCGGCGTGGCGAGGGAAGTGGCTGCCCGGTCGCCGCCAGAAGTCGTTGGTGTCGGTGACGTAGCTCAGTGTGCGCTCGAAGACAGCCAGCGCTTCGTCCGCCGGGCCGAGGAGAAAGGCCGCGCCGCCCGCGCCTGCGGTATATTCCAGGGCGTCACCGGGTCGGCCCTGGGCGGTGTCCATCCCAATTGCCAACGCATAAGAGGCCATCCCGCTGCCCACAAAGCCAATCGCCGCCTGCATCGCCTCTGTGCCGGCCTTGCAAGCAAACTGCCAATCCGCAGCCTGGGTAGCCGGCGTGGCCCCGATGGCCTCGGCCACAATCGTCCCCGTCGGTTTGACCGCGTAGGGGTGGCTTTCGCTACCCACCCAGACGGCGCGGATACGTTTGGGATCGATCTGGGCGCGCGCCAGCGCGTTGCGCGCCGCCTCGATGCTCATCGTGGCCGTGTCTTCGTCCAGCCCCGGCACAGATTTCTCCTTCACCGGGCTTTCGTCGTTGCCTTCGCTCCAAATCCGGCTGATTTCTGTCCCCGGCAACCGATAGCGCGGCACATACGCGCCGTAGCCGACGATCCCGACGGGGTTGACTGGTTGGTTTAGCATAGTATCTCCTTGAAAAGAGGGGATTGGGGACTGGGGACTGGGGATTGGGCATTCCCGATCACCGATCACCGATCCCCAATAACTCTTTCGCCCGCTCCACGCGGATTTCTCCCATTTCGATCAACTGCTGGGCGATCTCATCCACCTGTTCTGGCGGCGCACCCGCGGCCACGGCCACCTGGCGGGCGTGCAGACGCATGTGCCCGCGCTGGATGCCGTCTGTGACGAGGGCACGCAGCGCAGCCAGATTCTGTGCCAGCCCCACCGCCGCGGCCACTTCGCTCAGTTCCCGCGCCCCAGCCACACCCAGAATCTTCAACGCCACCTGCGCGGTGGGGTGGGAACGGGTTGCTCCACCGACGACACCCACAGCAAGCGGGAGTTCCAGGCGGCCAAAGAGGACTGGAGACTGGGGATTGGGGATTGGGGACTGGGAATTCCCGATCCCCAATCCCCGATCCCCAGTCCCTTTTCCCCGATCCCCGATCCCCATCCTCCACTCCGTCAGCGCCCGGTACTGCCCATCGCGCGCCGCGTAGGCGTGACCGCCGGCTTCCACTGCACGCCAGTCGTTGCCCGTGGCGATGAGCAGGGGGTCTATGCCGTTGAAGATGCCTTTGTTGTGGGTGGCGGCCCGGTAGGGATCGGCCACAGCAAAGGCGTTGGCTTCGGTAATAGCCTGAATCACCGCTGCGCCGCTGGTTTCGGCTGTGTCGAAGGCCGCAGCGGGGATGGCGACCTCTGCCCAGGCCCGGCGCTCGTCGCTCAGATTGCTCAGAATGCGCAGCAGCGCCCGCCCGCCGCTCAACGCTTCCAGCCGGGGCGCAAGCGTTTCCACAGCCGTATTGATGGCGTTGGCCCCCATCGCGTCCCGGCAGTCGCAGAGCAGATGGACGATCAGCATCGGGCCAGCGGGGGTCTCCGGCAGATGGCGCACCCGGATTGCCCGCGGCCCGCCGCCCAGCCGGGCAATCGTCGGACTGGTGTTGGCTGCGGCCAGCAATTCCTCTTGGCAGGCCAGAATCGCGCTTTCCGCCTGCTGCGGATCGGCCACATCCAACAACTGCACCTGACCGATCATCACCGGTTCTGTGCTGCCGGTGACAAAGCCGCCACCGCTGCGCGCCAGCCGCGCTGCATAGCTCAACGCGGCCACAATGGATGGCTCTTCCACCACCAGCGGGATCAGATACTCTTTGCCGTTGATAAGAAAGTTTGTGGCGATGCCCAGCGGCAGAGAATAGCGCCCCACCACATTTTCAATGAGTTTGTCGGCCTGGGCCAGGGAGAGCGCCTGATCGAGCGCGGCGCTTTCGGCAGCGTCCAGACCAGCCCAATCCGCCAGCAGCGCCACACGCTCAGAAATACTCTTTTGATAAAAGCCGCTCAGACGGGATGAGGGGCGGGT
>CAMDEX010000069.1 GCA_945897075.1 Litorilinea aerophila | reverse complement strand
GCATATGCTGTTGATTGGCTACAAACATGCCGTTTCTCGCTTTGATAGGAATCAAGGATTCTATTTCTCTTGCCTTCCTATTTTACCCCGCCCGCGATTTTTTCGCGAGTTTTCACCATCCCCGTTACCCTTTTTTCACTGGAGTCATTGTTGGTCGCAGCAAAGGGCCGGTGGTAGGGGATGGCCGCGGACACCACCACCTCGCCCGCAGCATCGGGCACGTGGGGGCTGGCCAGCAGCGTCTTATCCACTTCTTCGAGCAGGAAGGTACTCTTGTTCATGGCGAGCGGCGTGAAAATATGTTCCTGCATGTACGCCTCGTAGGGCTGGCCGCTGGCCGCGCCGATGACCGCGCCCAGAAGGGCATAGGCAACATCGCTGTACTCCCAGCCCGTTCCGGGTGCAAAGAGCAGCCCCTTCTGCGCCAGGTCACCGCGAATCCACCGTTCCAGGGCACCGCCGTCGTACTCGGGCATAAAGTTCTCCCAGTCGGCCATGGCGTCTCCGCTGTCGGGGATACCTGATGTGTGGGCCAGGAGTTGGCCGACGGTAATCTCCTGGTAGCGCTCATCGGTCAGCTTGAAGTAGTGTACGTAGTCTATGACCGGCGCGTCCAGGGCGAGCTTGCCTTCCTCGACCAACTGCATGACGGCCATGGCCGTGAGCGACATGGAGCTCTCGGCCCACTGGAAGACGGTTTGCGGTGTGACCGGCTCGCCGCCATCCAGACTTGTGACGCCAAAGCCCTTGGCGTACGCCAGGTTGCCGTCTTTGACCACAGCCAGGGCGAAGCCGGGCAGGTTGATACGCGCCATCGTCTCCTCGACCAGTGCCTCAATCTTGGCGACGGTGGCGTCGTCCAGCGCGGTCTGCTGCGCGGCTTCGCTGACTGCTCCATAACCTGTCGTCTCATACTGGATGCCCGGGAAGCTCACATTCTCCGCTGCCAGGGCTGTTGCCGCCTCGGCGTCACCCTTCAGTTCGGCCAGCAGGAACGCGGTCACGAAGTGGTTGGCCAAGTCTTTAGCGCGGCTTGTGTCCCAAACCGCATCCATGCAGAACCAACCCAGGCCCTGTTGGACCACGCCTGGCATTGCTTCGCAGTTATTGGCGAACAACATATGGTTGCCACGCTCGTACACAACATGCGTTTTTTGACCCGCGGGCAGCAAGGTGTAGGGCTGATAGTATGCGGTGGCCGCACCGTAGAACATATCCAGTTCGCTCTCAACGAGTAGGACAGGTACATTCAGCGCGGCGAGGCCTTCCGGCCCGAAATACTGCGCTCCAGACGCCAGTGACACCACGGCGTCGACTCGTGAATCGCTCCAATCGGGCCACAGCCCCTCTGGCGCAGCGTCCAGGCCCGCCATGGCGACCATCTTATCTAGGAGGGCCGGTATGGCGATACAGTCATTCAGCACATCTGCGGGGTCGCCCGGATACATGGCGCACCACTCGTTGAGGAGCAGATTCGTATTCAGGCGTGCGCCTCCGGCGAGCAAGGCTGTTTCCGCGCCGAACGAGTGGCCGGTCACGCCGACGCGTTCCGCATCGATCAGACCGGCGAGCGCGCCGTCGTCTGCGTCGAGCGTCATCGCAAAGTCGATCTGGTGTGAAATCTCTTGGGGCCGAAGGACATAGTTATCGGACTCCGATTCGCCCAAGAGACCACCCCAATTGTCCTCATGGTCGCCGGCGATGACGACAAAGCCATACGAGGCGAGATGCTCGGTGAGCCAAACCGACGCCTGGCGAAATTGCCAATACCCATGGGAATGGACTACCAGCGGGTACGGCCCGCCGGAGGGGTTCGGTGCGGCATCGCGCAGGGCGCGCCCGGCCACCGCAAAGTCGGGGAAGTCCGGGTTGTCGAAATCGAGCATGTAGGTGACGGCCTCGGGGCGACTATCTGGGTTGAGCGCGGGATACCACACGCTCACGGGGATCGGGCGCTCACCCTCCTTCCCCTCAATCACGAAGTCGCGCACGCCCACAGCATACGGGCCGCGCACGCCGTAGGTTGGCGCATCCGGGCGCGGTTGATGGGGTTGCAGCAGCGGTGCCGAGGCTGCTGGCGCGGGTACAACTTCCTGCCCAGGTGCTATTGGCTGAAATGGCTGGCACGCGCTGAGGATCAGCGCCAGCAGCAAAAAAATGGTAAACATACGATTGAGGTGCAACATAATCAGCGCTCCTTCTGGTCGTCGTTGACTGAGAAACAACATTACTACTCCCGCGTCGCGTGATGGGCCAGTATCCGGGAAGCAACGCTGTCGCCCACCACGCTTGGCATATCACATTTCAACCTACTCCTCGGCGCGCGGCCAGGCCGCCCATGTGTCTACTCTGTGCTCCCACATTTCACGCCCAACGATCTGGATAGGCGTATCGTCAAGGAAGAAGGCCAGCTTGACAAGGTGCGAATTGCCCACGGATGCGATTTCCATGCGGAATTCATCGTCCGCATGCCAGGCACCCCGCGCGGCCAGCGGTCCAAGCCGCGTATCTGCTATGCGATAGATGCCGTCCAGCCCCACAGGCAACTCAACCGTATAGTCATCGGTGAAGGTCAGAGTAAGCAGCGCCTCGGCCTCCTCGAACGACAAGCGCATCGCCTTGACTTCGTAAGTGCCCACATCACCGAAAGCCTCATGGGCATCGTCAACTAGATCGTCGGCAACCAGTGAGAAGAAGAGGTCGAGCGGGCGATCCGAAAACTCATACACCTGGCCATCGACTTGCCCGGCCAATTCTGGCAGCGGCGCAACAGGAGCAGGTTTTGGCTGAGCCAGTTCGGAGACCCGTGTTTCCAGCGCGCCCAGACCGTCAGGATTGGCGGGCAGAGGCTGATCTGTGGCGGCCGCAGGCAGGATGCGATCGGTAACAAGGTCAAAGGGCATGATCCCGGGAAAGAGCATGTCGGAGATATCTACACCCCCGGCCGTCATTACGATGACTATATCCTGATCGGGAGCCACCATGATCCACTGCCCGCCGCGCCCCGCTGCTGTGTAGAAGTCCGGCCACATCCACCAGAAGTAACCATAGCCAATAGGATCCCAGATCTTTTGAAAGGGGCATACAGCGGGTTGGCCACAAGTGGTCAGTTCGACCCATGCGCGTGGCACGAGTTGCTTCTCCTCCCATTGCCCCTTGTGCAGATAGAGATAACCCAATTTGGCCATATCGCGCGGCTTCATGCCGATGCCAAAGTAACCGAATGGCTGGCCGTGGGCATCGACATGCCAGGTGTAGTCGGTGATGCCCAGGGGACTGAACAGGTTCTTGTCGGCGAACTCGCGCAGTGGCATGCCCGTGGCTTGCGTCAAAATGAAGCCGACCAGGTGCGCACAGCCATCACAGTAGACGAATTCGGCACCAGGTTTGGCAGCCATCGGAAGATTGAGGACGTGCTGGCCCCAGTTGTCGCTGGCTGCCATCTTCTCGTAGTCCTCGACGCTGTTGGTGAAATCCAAACCGGAACTCATGGTCAACAAGTGTCTCAGGGTCATGGCCTGCTTGGTTTCGTCCAGGTTGGCAATCTGCCACTCTGGGAAGAAGTCAACCACAGGCTGGTCGATGTTCTTGATGTACCCCTGCTCGATGGCAATCCCCACCAGCGCCGACAGAACGGACTTGGTGACCGAGTAGATCTGATGGCGTGTGTCAGGCGTATACGGATGCATATAAGCATCGAGGAGGAGCTTGCCATCACGGATGATCAGCAAGCTGTGGATAGGGATTTTCTTGTCCTGAATGAAGTCCAGGGCAGCCAGAAGCTTCTCCGAGTCGATACCCTGTTCTTCAGGTGTGGAGATGGGCCAGCCGTTCACCTCGGCACCGGTGGACGGCGTGGCTTCGCTGACTGCTCCATAACCTGTCGTCTCATACTGGATGCCAGGGAAACTCACATTCTCCGCTGCCAGGGCCGCGGCTGCCTCGGCGTCACCCTTCAACTCGGTTAATAGGAAGGCAGTGGTGAAGTGATTGACCAAATCGATTGATCGATCCTTGTCCCACACAGGATCAAAGCAGACCCACCCGTAGAAGGGAGTCTCCGACCACCAGGGCATGTCTGCGCAGGAGATCATGATAAAGTGTTCGCCGCCCTCAAAGGTCACCAGCGTCTTGCGGGCGCTGGAAGCGTAGTCATACGCTGGTCGGCTGCCCCATGCGTAGGGTGTGCCCGTGTCCGCAGTGCCCCCGATCGCCATCATCGGGATAGTAATTTTGGCGAGGCCTGCCTGGTCGAACAAGTACGAGTCGCCCGCCATCGGGATAATCGCCGTCACGCGGGGATCGCCAAACGACGGCCACAACCCTTCCGGCATGGGATCCAGCCCGACGCGGGCAGCCATTTCCGCTTCCCGTGCTACAATCGGTGCGCAGAGGAACGTCTCCATATCATCCGGGGCAAGCGCGGCACAGCGCGCATTGAAGGCGTCCAGATCGTACTGCGCACCCGCCATCGCCAGCGCCGTATACCCACCGTAGGAATGGCCGACGACGGCGACATTACCCATATCGATCAGCCCAGCCAGCGCTCCGTCTGGTGCGTTCATCTCCTCGGCATAGTCCAGCGTCTGTTTGATGTCGTTAGGCCGGTCAATGGATGCATTTGGTATCTCGCTCCAATCGAAGTCAAATTGTTCGGTGTGTTCGGGTGCCAGAACAATGAAGCCGTAGGAGGCGTAGTGCTCCAGCAGTGTGCTGACCCATGCTGCATTGGCGGCGAAGCCATGCGAGTAGATTACCAGTGGATAGGGTGCGGCTGAGGCGTCGATTTCTGCATCCAGCAGCGCGTGTCCATAGATAGGCGCAGTGGCCGGCATCCCTTCAACGGGAATCTTTGTATTGATAGTGTAGGTGACTTCTTCCTTTACTCCATCAGGATTGAGCGCGGGATACCAAAGGCCGGCGTCAAGCGGATGGTCAGTTCCCTCACCAATGACAATGGGCTTGTAGCCAACCGCGAACGGACCGTGCTTTGCATATTCCGGCGCGTCTGGGCGCAGTCCGTGAGGTTCTGCAGGGGCGGCGGGCATGCTCTGCTCTACCGCAGGGACAGCAGGCGCACTCTGCATTACCGGTGGCTGCAATGGCTGGCACGCGCTGAGGATCAGCGCAACCAACCCCCAAATGGTCAACGTGCGATTGATGGGTAACATAGGTCATTCTCCTTTCGGTACTCGTTGGATTGTTTTCTGCGGTGCATGGAGGGTGAATCCTTATAGCGATTCACCCTCCATGCACCGCAAACCAGCAGAGGAAGCTGGCGCGCCATCTGCGGCCTACTACGACGGGATCACACCGATCTGCTGCATCATGCTCAATTGATCGGCCAGCATCCAATGGTCAACGATCTTGCCATTGGCAATGCGATAGGTGAGGGCGATGGCAATTGTGACAGGCTTGCCAGTGGGTGCAATCCCCATCAGTGCGCCTTTGTGCGTCCCCACAAAGGTGGTGCGCACAAAAATGTTATCGCCCTCCGACACCATCTCTTCAGCCGTGAGCTGATAGCCAGGAAAGGCCGCATCGAAGAATGTAATGTGTTCCTTAAGGCTCTCATCAGCCACAAACTTGTCAACCGTAGCCGGTGCTTTGTCTTTGTTCAACGCTGCGAAGTAGGCGCGGATGAACTCTTTGTTCGCTTCAACGTTCATGACATGTGACATAGGTAGGTCTCCTTGCGGTCATCGTTGACCGAGAAATATAGAATCGACAACAGACAAACAACCACGCGCTATCGACTTTCACAATTCAGTTTCCAATCTCCCAATACTCGATTTTTTTCGCAGCCTCCTTTCATCTGGCCCGGCGTGGCTGGCTCTTCCGCCACCGCCGCCCGCAAAAAGTCGAACAGACCCGTCAGATCGGCGAAGGCGTGACGCTCGCCCGTGTGTACATTCTCTGCGGATGCGCGCCAGACCAGTTCCCCGTCGTGATGCACGCTCCACAGCCGCACCAGAAAAGCCCAATAGCGCCGCTCGTCAGCCATCGTCGTCTCCTCTCGTCTTCCAGCATAGCAGCCAGGCGCGTGGAAAACGCGTGGAAAGCGTGAGGAGTGGGAAAATTGGGGTTCTCTCCGTGCGGAAGGGGTGAGCCGTCATCGCAATTGGTTGCGAAGCATTGCCCTATGCTATACTCTCAGAGGAAGGATGCCTGGGTCAATCCAATGCCTCGGAAGCATGGAAAAGGAGGAACCATGGTGGAGCTTGTTGTTGAACTGGCGCAGAGTTGGCCTGAACAGGGGCCGTTACAAGTGACGATACCTGCGGTGACGATGAAAATTCCGGTGTCACCTGATACCGCTCGCCGTCGGGCAAGTGGTTACTTGGGGATGCATGTTGGACTATTGCTCGGTGCCAGTGACCCACAGTTGATGTTTGGGGATCGACCCGCCTGGAAGCTTTCTGTAAACCTTCATTTGCCGCATTGTGGGTATGTCGGACGAGTAGGAACGATGAAAGTAGATGCCACCACGGGCGCAGTGATTCCATTATCGGCGGCAACGATTCAGCAGTTTCAGGAACGGGCGCATGACCTTATTGTCCATTTCTCATCTGCGGCAGCGCCAGGAGTCTGATTGCCTGGCCGCCTGCGCCCAAATTGTTCTGCAATATCTACAGATTCCAATCACCTATGATCGGCTGCTACGGATTCTGGAGACTGAGCAGTTCGGCTCCTATTTCTCAAAGCGCAAGAAGTTGGAGCCAATTCTTGGCTTGAGTGTTGAATTGGCGCAAGGAACGGATGACCTTGACGATTTCTACGCTATTCTCAACCAGGCGTTGCCCATCATTGTTTTTGTGAATACGGCTGAGTTGAAAAGCTATTGGAGAGTTGCGGCCTTCCACGCAGTTGTGGTGACTGGTTTGGATGAAGAGTTTGTTTATGTCAGTGATCCTTATTTTGCAGATGCTCCCAAAGAAGTTCCACGCGCTGAATTTACGCTTGCCTGGCTAGAACAAGATTACTGGTATGCTGTACTCCGATTAGCAGCAGTGTAGCGCACACCCATTGCACCTGTCTCGTCTTGCGCCGCTGCAGGTGATGTGACCTCAACCAACAATCTGCACAGGCGGGACAGATCGGCGAAGGCGTGGCGCTCGCCCGTGTGTACATTCTCTGCGGATGCGCGCCAGATCAGTTCCCCGTTGTGATGCACGCTCCACAGCCGTACCAGAAATGCCACATAGCGCCGCTCGTCAGCCATCGTCGTCTCCTCTCGTCTTCCAGCATAGCAGCCAGGCGCGTGGAAAACGCGTGGAAAGCGTGAGGAGAGGAAAATCTGGCATAAAATGGGGTCGGCCGCACCAGAAGTTCGACTTTTTCCGAAAAGTCGAACTTCTTCCAGGGATTGCCCAAAGGGGTGCGCCTGGTGTATAATGGAATCGCAAACTGGCTGGCGTCTTCTTTTCCACGGTGGCAAGCCGCTGGTCACTGGGAAAAAACCGGAGAGGTATGCCCCCCTATGGCGCGTCTTTCCATCTCTCTGCTCGGTCCGTTCCAGGCCACCCTGGACGGTAAGCCGATCACCGCTTTCGAGTCGGTCAAGGTGCGCGCCCTGCTCGCCTTTTTGGCCGCCGACGCCGCCCACGTCCACACACGCGAGGCCCTGGCCGAGCTGCTCTGGCCCGATCATCCACCCGGCGCGGCGCTGGCCGACCTGCGCCACGCTCTCGCCGTTCTGCGCAAGGCCATTGCCGACGCCAGCGCACAGCCCCCCTTTCTGCTCATCACCCAAAGCACACTGCAATTCAATGCGGCCAGCGACGCCTCTGTTGACCTGGCCGACTTCACCGCGCTCCTGAGCAAAGGCGAGTCCTCCACACCGGATGGCTGCCGTGCGGCCCTGGCCCTGCGCCGCGGCCCCTTCCTGGCTGACTTTGGGCACACCGGCAGCCCACAGTTCGAGGAATGGCAGGTGGTGATAGCCGAGCAGATGGATCACCTGGCCGGGCAAGCGTTGGCGCGTCTGGTCAGCGACTGCGTGGCGCGCGGCGACTTTGCCGAGGCAACCATCTGGACGCGCCAGCAGTTGGCCTTGCAGCCCTGGAACGAGGAGGTACACCAGCAGCTCATCTGGCAATTGGCCTGCAGCGGCCAGCACGCAGCCGCGCTCCACCACTACGAAATCTGCCGCCGCCTCTTGGCCGCTGAGTTGGGTGTGCAGCCCCAGCCAGCCACCCAAGCCCTGATCGCACGCATCCGCCGCGGGGAGCGCGACTTCGGCCCATTGCCGGGCGCAGAGAGCGCATCGCTGCCGTTGTCGCTTGCGCCGCCAACCAGCCCAGGCAAGGGGAATTTGCCGCCGCGACCGCCGCTCTTCTTTGGCCGCGCCGCCGAACTCGACCAGATCGCCGCCCGCCTGGCTGACCCCGCCTGTCGCCTGCTCACCGTCCTGGGGCCGGGGGGGATGGGCAAGACTCTGCTCGCCATTGAGGCCGGTCGCGCCCAGGCCGAACACTTTGCTGACGGCGTCTGGTTTGTCGATCTGGCGTCGGTACACGCGCCCGATCTGATTGTTGATGCTATGCTGCGTGTACTGGCCTTGCCGCCCTCTGCTCCGGGCGCAGCGAACGCCCGCCTGCTGGCCCATCTGTGCCCACGCCAGCTTCTGCTCGTACTCGACAACTTCGAGCATCTGCTCGAAGGCGCTGACCTGCTGCCGCCGCTGCTGCACGCCGCGCCCGGTCTCAAACTGCTGGTCACCTCGCGTGCCCGGCTGCACCTGGCAGAGGAGTGGCTGTTGCCGCTGGGCGGATTGGCAACGCCGCCAATCGCGGCCGACGGTCACTCCGCTCAACCACTCAGCCGCAGCGAGCAGCGCGCCCTGGCCGACTTCGCCAGCCTGCGTCTCTTCGTGCAGCGGGCGCAACACCTCATCCCGCACTTTCATCCCTCTTCCGCCGACCTGCAGCAGATCGCCGAAATCTGCCGCCTGTTGGAAGGTATGCCCCTCGCCATCGAGTTGGCCGCCGCCTGGGTGCGCACGCTGCCCCTGGCCGCAATTGCCCAGTCTGTGCGCGACGGGCTGGATATCTTCACCACAACCTTGCGTGACCTGCCGCCGCGCCACCGCAGTATGCACGCCGTCTTCGACCACTCCTGGCGTCTGCTCGATGCCCGTGAACGCAACCTGCTGCGCCAGCTTTCCGTTTTTCGCGGCGGCTGCACCCTGGCCGCGGCCGCCGCGGTCACTGGTGCTTCCCCCACCGACCTGGAAGGTCTGGTTGACAAATCGTGGCTGCGTGTCCACGCACGCCGTTTCACCCTGCACGAGCTGGTGCGCCAATACTGCGGCGAGAAGCTCGACCAGGAGCAGCAGCCGGAGGCAGGCGAAGGTGCTGAGGGCGAGCTTCTCGCCGTCTACCGCCGCCACTGTGCCTATTTTGCCGGCATGACCGGTGCCGAGGAGCCGGCGCTCAACTGGCAGCGCGAAGCAATGGCCCTTCTCACACCGGACTACGGCAACCTGGAGGCGGCCTGGCGTTGGGCCATCGCCCACGGCGACTTTGCCGCCACCCAGCAGATGATGAACAGTCTCTATTTCTTGGCCGAGATGACCGGCTGGTTTGGCGCGATGCTGCCCTTTTTTGAAAACGCCGCGGTCGCCCTGCGCAGCCGCTGGCAGCAAACGGAGGGCAGCGCATCCCAGCGCCAGAGCGCGGCGCTGCTCTTGGCCTATATTCTCTACATCCAGTTGATGCTCTACATGCGTCTGGGCTGGCTGACGCGTGCCCAAGACTCTCTCAACGAGATGCAGGCTGTGCTGGCTGCGGCTGAACAGGACGCGGCCTGGCAGGATCGGGACTTTATGGCGCGTTGGGCGGCAACCTGCCTTACCTACGCACGCGGGGACTTTGCCGCCGTCCAAGCCGCCGCCCAAAGCAGCCTGACCTACTTACAGACCACGGATCTCTACTGCTATCCCTGGCGCGCCGAGATCGGCACCCGCTTCTGGCAGGCGCATCTGCTCGCCATGCTGGGCAACACAGCCCAGCATCTGGGCGACTATCCCGCGGCGCTGGCCTATTTTGAGAACGCCAATCGCCTGCGTGAGGCGATGGGTGAACAGCGTTTCAAAGCGGGGAGTCTGCGCGGTGTGGCTGGGGTGCTGCGTTTGACTGGTGCGTACGAACAGGCGCTGGCTGTGGCGCATAGCGCGCTGGCCCTCAGCCAGAGTTTTGAAGACCGGCTCAACGCGGCCTATGCAGAACTGGTTGTCGGCCAGATTGAAGCCGATGCCGGCCGCTACGCGCTGGCCGCTGCCTATTGCGAACGCAGTCTGGCCGTCGCCCTGGAAAGCGGTGAACACGGGCTACTCATGCGTTCTCTGGCCGAGTTGGCGCGTGTGGACCTGGCGCAAGGCCGTCACGACGCGGCGCGACAACGGCTGGACGAAGCCATTGCTGCTTTTGTGCAGTTGGGTGAACCCCATTCCAACCATTTGGCCGTCGTCTATACCGGTCTGGGTCAGGCGGCGTGCGCCGAACACAATTGGCCACAGGCGCGCCAAGTGTTGCGTCAGGCGCTGACGGCGGAGGGGTGCAGTGTGTGGGAGACGCTGGCAGCCATCGCAGCCATGGCCGAAGTGGACGCGGCGAGGCCGGGGGAGAAAGGGGATGGCGTAACAGCCGCCAGGCTGCTTGGCTTTGTCGTTACGCATAGCGCCACCACAGCCAATACCCGGCAGCGCGCAGAGGAAATTTTGCAGACATTGGGTGAGCCAGCTACGGCAACGCAGATGGCGACCGCGTGTCTCTCTGCACATCTGCCGACGTTGGAGGCTGTGTGCCAGTTGGCGCTGGGCAACCCGGCTGGTTGGATTATTTGACTTCCCCGCCTGGCCCCAAGCGCAGCCGATGCACCGTCACCGCTTCCACCGCCTCCCTCGTCCACGGCATCGGATGATAGACCCCTTCCAGCCACATAGGAATCTGGTCGGCGTAGTTGGGGCTGAGGGGGTGGCCGCTCTGCCCGCTGGTGGTAACCTTTTTGAACATTTTGATCCACGTTTTGGCGTTAATTGACAGCAGGTGCGATCAGACCAGGCCGTTGCATACGGCTATCGCGCAGGAGTAGGTCCAACGCTTCTTTTGTTGCCGCAACCGTCTTATGCTAAGATGGGATACCGCCTATTGTTTCGGTTAGACTGACTGAAATCAGCGTCAGTTAGTCAACGCGCCCAAACCATTGGATAGTTCATCAATCTGATGAACCGGGTTTTTGGCTTGCGCAGAAGATGGACGTTCTATGCTTTACGGGGGCGATAGTGGGAAGAAAGAGTACGCGGCCGACTGTACATGGAAAGTTTATTTTTGCCAACGGTGAGAAGTTGTATATCCGTGGGGTGACCTATGGCCCCTTTCGCCCGGATGCGCAGGGCTGTGAATATCACAACCCGGAAGTGGTCAGCCGTGACTTTGCGTGCATGGCAACCAATGGCGTGAATGCTGTGCGCACCTATACGGTGCCGCCGCTCTGGCTGCTGGATCTGGCCCAGCAGCATGGGCTGTGGGTGATGGTGGGCCTGGCTTGGGAGCAGCATATCGCCTTTCTCGATGATTGGCAACGGACACAGGCCATTGAGGAGGGGGTGCGGGCAGGAGTGCGCGGCTGTGCCGGTCACCCGGCCATTCTGTGCTACAGCATTGGCAATGAGATCCCGGCATCGCTGGTGCGTTGGTATGGCCGGCGGCGCGTCGAGGGATTTCTCAAGCGGCTCTATCATGCCGTCAAGACGGAAGACCCCGCCCGCTTGGTCACTTATGTCAATTATCCCACAACCGAATATGTACAGTTGCCGTTCATTGATTTTGTCTGTTTCAACGTCTATCTCGAAGCGCCAGAACAGTTTGCGGCGTATTTGGCGCGCTTGCAGACATTGGCCGGGGATCGCCCTCTGGTGTTGGCAGAGGTTGGGCTAGACAGCCAGCGTAACGGCGAGGAGATGCAGGCCCAGACACTGGATTGGCAGGTGCGCAGCCTATTTACGGGCGGCTGCACAGGTGGCTTTGTCTATGCCTGGACAGACGAATGGCATCGCGGTGGCTTTGACATTGACGATTGGGATTTTGGCCTCACCACCCGCACCCGACAGCCAAAGCCAGCCCTGGCCGCTGTGCAGCGAGCCTTTGCCGAAGCGCCGTTTCCCGCCGACCTGTCCTGGCCGCGCATCTCGGTGGTCGTCTGTAGTCATAATGGCAGCCGCACAATCGGGGCTTGTTGCGCCAGTCTGCGCAAGCTGGAGTATCCCAACTATGAAGTCATTGTGGTGGACGACGGCTCGACCGATAATAGCGCGGCCATTGCCGGTGACTATGGCTTCCGTGTGATCCGGGCGGCACACGGCGGTCTCAGCCAGGCGCGCAATCTTGGTCTGGCTGCGGCCGATGGCGAGATCATCGCCTATACCGATGATGATACCGAGGCAGACCCCCATTGGCTGACCTACCTGGCGGCCACGTTTATGCAGACAGAGTATGCTGGGGTGGGCGGGCTGAACCTTGCCCCGGCGGATGATGGCTTTGTGGCGGATGCGGTTGCCAATGCCCCTGGCGGCCCCATCCATGTGCTGCTCTCCGACCGCGAGGCGGAGCACATTCCTGGCTGCAATATGGCCTTTCGCAAGGCTTGCCTGCAGGAAATTGGCGGCTTCGACCCCCAGTTCCGCGCGGCCGGTGATGATGTGGATATCTGCTGGCGGTTGCAGGCGCGCGGCTGGAGATTGGGTTTTAGCCCGGCGGCGCTGGTCTGGCACCATCCGCGCAGGTCGGTGCGCGCTTTCCTGAAACAGCAACTCGGCTATGGCCGCGCCGAAGCACTGCTGGAGATGAAATGGCCGGAGAAGTATAACCGGCTCGGCCACGTCCACTGGCAGGGCCACCCGTATACGCAGAACATAACGCGCGGTTTGCCTTTTCTGCGCTGGCGCGTCTACCACGGGGTGTGGGGCAGCCGCTTGTTTCAATCGATCTACACAGTTGGCCCCACGACATTGTGGTCGCTTTTGCTGACGCCCGAATGGCTGTTGGTGACCGGCGTCTTGTTGCTGCTATCGTTGTTGGGTATTTTCTGGCCGCCGCTGCTGTTGGCGCTACCGGCGTTCGTCCTGGCGATGGGCGCCTCATTGATGGAGGCAGTGACCAGCGCGGCCCAGGCTGCTTTCTCCAGAGATCGCTACCCACCGCTTCAACGAATGGGATTATACAGTCTGACGGCATCCTTGTATCTCCTCCAGCCCGCGGCGCGCTTGCTGGGGCGTCTACAATCGGGGCTGACCCTTTGGCGGCGGCGCGGTCGGCTGGATTTTGTTTTGCCACGCCCACGGACTTTGACCGTCTGGAGTGAGCATTGGCAGGCTGCCGAAGCGCGCTTGACCGCGATCGAAACCAGCGTGCGCACGCAAGGCGCTCTGGTGCGTCGCGGCGGCGACTTTGACCGCTGGGACTTGGAAGTTTTGGGGGGATTGTTGGGCAGTGTCCGTTTGCTCATGACGATGGAAGAGCATGGGGGCGGACGCCAACTGGCGCGCTTTCGTCTGTGGCCGCATTTTTGGAGTCCAGGGCTGGTACTGAATCTGGTGTTGGCGCTGTTGGCCGCGTTGGTAGCGCTGGATCAGGCCCGACTGATCGCTGTTCTCTTGGGCTTGATGGCGCTTATGCTGGCCTTGCGCGCCTTTGGTGATTGTGCGACCGCCATGGCTGCCTATCTGCATGTGTTGCAGACCGCATTTGCCGATGCGCCAAAGGACGAGGGGGGCGATCTGGTCGTGAAACCTTCCATTGTCAGCCTCCAAAGTGAAAATGTCATTGGACCAGCCGTCCATTGAACAAAGAGGCAAACCCTTGCAATACTTTCTGAGAACCTTTCCATACTTGCGACCCTACTGGCGTCTGGCGCTGATTTCGTGGGGTTTGACGGTTCTGACCGTCCTTGTCGGTCTCTTGGCGCCTTGGCCGTTGACCATCCTGATTGATTCAGTATTGGGTACGCATCCCCTGCCGCCTCTGTTGCAACCCCTCTTGGGAGCGATGGCGGAAAACCAGTGGACCCTGATGGTGGTTGTGATTCTGACCGGGCTTGGGGTGACGCTGCTCGATAATGTTCTGAGTGTGTTGGATAATTATGTGCAAACCAGGCTTGAGCAGGGGATGATCCTGGATTTTCGCAGCGATCTGTTTCAACATGCCCAACAATTGTCATTGGCTTTCCACGACCAACGTCGCTCGGGCCAACTAATTTTCGCCATCAACAACCAGGCCGGCGCTGTGGTCGGGCTATTTATGACGATTCAGCCATTGGCGCAGAGTGTGCTGACGCTCGTCGGGATGTTTTGGATCCTCATGCGCATCGATTGGCAGTTGGCCTTCCTCTCTTTGATTGTTGTGCCCTTTCTTTACTACGCAGTTGGCTATTATTCCACCCACATCCAGGCCCGACTGCGCGAAGTGACGGGGATGGAAGGGCAAACACTTTCCATTATCCACGAAGCCATTTCCATGCTGCGCGTGATTGTGGCCTTTGGACGCGAACGTTACGAGTATCAACGCTTCCGCTATCAAGGGGAGCAGGCCATGACAGCACGGGTGCAATTGACGGTGCGCCAGACGTTGTTCTCGCTGGCTGTGAATGTGACCACCGCGGCCGGTACGGCGCTGGTCTTGGGCTTTGGGGCCTATCGAGCGCTGGCGGGCGAGCTGACTCCCGGCCAACTGCTCGTGGTGCTCTCCTATATCGGCCTGGTCTACAAACCTTTGGAGACGATCAGTTATACGATCGGCTCGCTCCAAGAGCGCTTTGTCAGCTTACAGGTCGCCTTCAAGTTGCTTGACACCGAACCGGAGATCAGGGATGCCCCCAATGCCAGAGCGTTGCAACACGCCCAGGGCCATATTCGCTTCGAAGGGGTGCATTTCCATTACAACCGCCGGGTCGAGACATTAAAAGATATTTCATTTACCGTCCAGCCCGGTCAAGTGGTGGCGATTGTCGGACCGACGGGTGCCGGCAAGACCACATTGATCAGCCTGCTGCCGCGCTTTTACGACTTGCAAGAGGGCCGAATTACCCTGGACGGTCACGACATTCGCGAACTGACGGTGCAGTCATTGCGCGAGCAGTTCAGCATGGTGTTACAGGAACCGCTGCTCTTTTCGGGGACGATTGCCGAGAATATCCGCTATGGTCGTCTGGAAGCAACGACAGAGGAGATCATCGCCGCCGCCCAAGCCGCCAATGCGCATGACTTCATTCTGCGCCTGCCCCAGCAATATGAAACCCCAATCGGCGAACGCGGGGCGCAATTATCGGGCGGCGAGCGGCAGCGTATCTCGGTGGCGCGGGCCTTCCTCAAAGATGCGCCGATCTTGATCCTGGATGAGCCGACCTCGGCGATTGATTCCAAGACCGAGTCTGTGATCCTGGATGCGCTCGACCGGCTGATGGTGGGACGGACAACCTTTATGATCGCCCATCGGCTCTCGACCATCCGCCATGCCGATCTGATTTTGGTGATCCAGCAAGGCCAACTGGTCGAACAGGGTGGGCATGAAGAGCTTTTGCAGCACAATGGGCTGTATAGGCAAATGCACGAAATACAGACGCGCCCGGAGCGGGCGAAAGCGGAAGGGGCGCGGGTGAACGGGGTGAATGGACAAGGTGACAAGGTGATAAGGTGAATCTACGAACGCGTGAGAAAATTGTCGTGCTGGGGATGATGAGCAAGATGCCGGTGGCCGGGATTGTCTGGCTGACCATGCAGCATGTGGTGGGCTTACAACGCCTGGGCTATGACGTCTATTATGTCGAGGCGCACGCGCGCACGCCATCCATGTTTATGCAAAGCGCAGATGATGATGCTTCAGCGCTGGCCGCCGATTTTATCGCCCAGGTGATGCGCCGCTTTGATCTGGGCGATCGCTGGGCTTTTCAGGCCCTGCACGATGACGGCCGTTGCTACGGGTTGAGCGAAAGTCAGCTCATGCAACTCTA
Organism: Litorilinea aerophila; assembly: GCA_945897075.1. Taxonomy (GTDB): domain Bacteria; phylum Chloroflexota; class Anaerolineae; order Caldilineales; family Caldilineaceae; genus JACQGT01. The sequence goes on along the minus strand of CAMDEX010000069.1, from coordinate 8,645 downwards.
TCGCTCGGCCGCGCTGATCATCAACCTGCATGGCGGCACGCAGCCGCGACCAGAACACTATCAGACGGGCCGCCTGGTCTATCTAGGCACCGACCCGGTCGAGATCGAGATCGAACTCTATCACAATACGCCGGAGACGATTGCCTATCTGGAGCCACACTGCGCCTTTTTTACCTGGGGCGAGAATTATGGCAACCCAGATTGCAAGGTTCCCTATTCGGATCGCTTCCTCTTCAAGCCTACCCGCCAACCGGTATTGCTCGACCTCTGGCGTGGCGCAATGTTTGAGCAACCAACCAACGCTGCGTTCACGACCGTCGGCAATTGGCAGCAACCCTGGCGGACGCTCAAGTTTCAGGATGAAGTCTACTATTGGAGCAAGCATTTTGAGTTCTTGAAATTTATCGATCTGCCCCAGCAGACCAGCCAGCCCTTTGAACTGGCGTTGGCCAGCTATAAGAAGACTGACCAACGCATGTTGGAGGACAAAGGTTGGCAAGTGCGCCCGGCCCTCAGTTTTTCGACCGATGTGGACGCCTATCGCGCCTATATTGCCGGGTCACGTGGGGAGTTTACCGTAGCCAAAGATCAGAACGTTCGTCTGCGCAGCGGTTGGTTCAGCGACCGCAGCGCCACCTATCTGGCCGCCGGTCGCCCGGTGATCACCCAGGAAACCGGCTTTAGCAATATCTTGCCGACCGGTCACGGGCTGTTTGGTTTTTCGAGTATGGCAGAAATTTTGCAGGCAGTTGATAGGATCAATACGGACTATCAACACCACTGCCGTGCCGCCTATGCCCTGGCGCAAGAACACTTTCGCTATGATGTCGTACTTCCCCGATTGTTGGCGGAGGTTGGGCTGACGTGAAGCGTATTGCGTGATCTTATGAGGTTGAGCGTCCGTCACGCTTAACCTATTCGCAAAGCGCAATCAAAACGGGCGAACTTGCCAGGGATAGCTGTACTTTTTTCTGAAATTATTCTGTAACAAGCGCAGGTGAGGAGGATGATTGATGAATCCAAAGCAGAGTGCAGTGAGCGTGGTGATCCCTTGCTACAACCTGGGCGAGTATCTGCCGGAGGCGGTGGAAAGCGCGCAGCGACAGAGCCACCCACCGGCGGAGATCATCATCGTTGACGATGGTTCAACGGATGAAGAGACACGGCAGGTGTTGGCGCACTTTGAACAGCTTGATTCACAAACGATCACAGTCTATCACACGCCGAACGGAGGCGCCCCGGCCGCGCGCAACTATGGCATCAGCCGGGCGCACAGCGACTATATCCTGTGCCTGGATGCCGACGACGTGTTGCTGCCGACTTTCTTGGAAGAAACGGTCGCCCAGCTCGATGCGCAGCCCGCAGTGGGGATTGTAGCCACCCATGTCGAGTATTTTGGCACACGCAAGGGGGTCTGGCGACCACAAGAGTATACCCCGCATACCATCCTTTGGCGCAACCCGATCCCCAGTTGCTCGCTCTTTCGTAGGTCCTGCTGGCAACAGGCCGGTGGTTATAAGGATCTCAAGGCGTGCCAGGATTGGGAACTGTGGCTCTCGATGGTTGAGGAGCATGGCTGGCGCTGGTCGGTGGTGCCCAAAACGCTCTACCGCTATCGCCAGAGCACTGGTTCGATTTCGGAATATCGGGAAGCGCATCGCCCCGAGATTTTGCAGCAGATCGTCCAGTTGCACGCGCCCATCTACCAGCAGCATGTCGCGCATATTTTTGTCGGGATGGATGCCGAGTTTATACAGTTGCGCGAGCAGAACCAGAAGTACGAACGGGAGAAAAGAACACAGACGGAGACAATCAAAACCCTGCAGCAAGCCTTGCAGGAGGCCAGACAGCGGCCTGCAACCGGCGCTGATCCGAAGGCAGCCGAAGCGAACCAAGACACCGCCCACCGTAAACTCCTCCAGCGCGTGGCCGCGGCTGTTCATCCGCAGTTGCCCAAAGCGGCGACGGTGCTGGTGGTCAGCCAGGGCAAGCCCGATTGGCTGGCGCTGGGAGGGCAGCAGAGTTGGCATTTCCCGCAGAAAGAAGATGGAAGCTATTTGGGCCACCACCCGACAGATAGCGCCCAGGTCATTGCGCAGTTGGAGGCGCTGCAGGCCAAAGGGGCGCACTATCTGCTCATCCCACAGTCGGGTTTCTGGTGGTTGGAACGCTGCCCGGAGTTCAAGCACTATTTGGAAAACAATTATCCGGCGGTCATCCGCCAAGGGGATAGCTGCCTGCTCTTTGACCTGTGTACCAAAGTTGAGCAGCATACTTTTTCCGTCGTTATCGCCACCTACAATCGGGCAGCCTTTCTGGGCAAGGCCTTTGAGTCGGTCTTCAACCAGAACTATCCCAAGGATAGGTACGAACTGATTGTGATTGACAACGACTCGCCGGATCACACAGCGGCAGTGGTGCAAGAAGCATTTGTTGGCGCACCGATCCCCTGCTCCTACTATGTGGAGAAACAGAATGGCCTGTCATATGCGCGCAACCTGGGCATTGCCAAGTCGCAATTTGAATTTGTCGCCCAACTCGACGACGACGCCATCGCCAACCCCGATTGGCTGGCCGCCTTTAACCGCGTCATCAATGAGCAGCACGCGCTGGTCGTCGGCGGTCGCGTTGAAAAGTCGTTTGAGGAAGGCTTTACACCGCCAGCCTGGTTCAATTACCAATACATCAAACATTTTTTCGGCGTCAACTATCGCGACCGCGGCAAACAAGAGAAGGTCTTCCGCATTCGCTATCCGCTCTATCTCTCCGGCGGCAACACCGCCTATGCCAAACGGGTGATTGAACATTTTGGCGGCTTTCGCACTGATCTCGGTCGCAATGGCAAGTCGCTTCTGGCCGGCGAGGAAAGTTTCTTGAATTTGGTGCTGGATCGCAATGACATCCCCATGTACTACACGGATGACGCCTATATTCATCACTATGTGGGGTCGGAGCGGCTGAATAAGGCGCATCTGCGCAAGAAGGCGCTCTGGTCGGGCATTACCAATGCGTATGTGCAGTCGCTCTTCTTTGGGCATGAGGCGGTCTTGTCGCGCACGAAGGAGAATTGGGCCGATCTCTGGGACAAGGCGCGCCAGATACTCAGGGCGCGGGGCAACCCTGAGAACTTCAGCCGGATCTGCCGCATCATCTATCACCTGGCCTTTCTCTACACCTTTTACCTGAGCTACCTCAAGCATCGGCTGCGCGGTCGTCGCCATGTAAGCCCAGAACGCCAGACCCTGCCACAGGTTACCTGGACAACCGAGCATTGGATCGACGAAGTATTGCGCTGGCCGGACAAACGGGACAAATATGAACAGTTGTATCAGCTTTACCTGACGAGTGGCGACGCCGACAAAGCCCAGGCCGCGCTGGAGAAGCTGGCTGCGTATCAGCCCCAGGATGGCTTACCCAGCACCACCAGTGACTGGGAGCGGTTGGAAGGGCCATTGCGTCGGATGCAATATGAGCGACTGGTGGAACGGATTCGTGCGACAGTCGAGACTGTGGTGGCGCACAATGGCAAGGTGGCTGTGATCAGCAAAGGTGATGGCGAACTGCTAAAACTGAATGGGCGACAGGGCTGGCACTTCCCGCAGGACGACCAGGGTGGGTATACCGGCTACTACCCGGTCGACAGCAGCGCGGCCATCGTACACCTGGAGGCGCTGCGCGCCAGGGGGGCCGCCTACCTGGTTTTGCCCAGCACCGCGCTCTGGTGGCTTGATTACTACGCCGAGTTCGGCCAATACCTGATGCAGCACTATCAGGCTGTCGTGCAGCAGAAGGATACTTGTCTGATCTTCGCCCTGCGTGAACCGTTGAGCGAAGCAACAACGGGGGCGGTATACAATCGGCACGCACAGAGTACTTCTTCCGCGTGAGGAGCAATGACCCAATCACCCAAAGTTAGCGTGTGTGTGGCGACCTACAACCAGGGGCGCTATCTACGCCAGGCGCTGCAGAGCATTCTGAACCAAACCTTGCAGGACTTTGAGATCGTCGTCAGCGACGATGCCTCGACCGACGACACGTCAGCTATCGTGGCGCAGGTAAGCGCGGATGCCCCCTGGGCGCGTCTGCATTACGTTCGACAGCCGCATAACTTGGGCATTGCGGAAAACCGCAACCGCTGTCTGGCGCTGGCGCGCGGCCAATACATTGGCTGGCTGGATTCGGATGACATCTATCACCCGGAACTATTGGCGGTGCAGAGCGCTGTGCTCGACCGCCATCCCCAGGTGGGTCTGGCGCATAGCGCTTATCAAGTGATCGACAGCGCTGGCCGCCGCCTGCCCGACTGGCCGTTGCCCTTTGCGGAAGATCGGATCGAGACGGGGCAAACCGCTTTTCAGGAATTAGTACTGGCAAATTACATCACCGCGCCCACTGTGCTGGTGCGCCGGGAATGTCATGCGCAGGTGGGCCCCTATGCGCCCAGTGTGGGTCGCAGCAGTACGGATTGGGAGATGTGGCTGCGTATCGCGTTGCGGGCGGATCTGGCTTATACAGCGACGCCGCTGACGCAATACAGGCAACACACCAGCAGCACGTCAACGACAACCAGCAAAAGTGGCGAACGGCTGCGCTGCGACATTCGAGCCGTACAATTGATTTTTCGCCAACAGCGGGCGTTGATTACGGACGCCGCGACGTTGCAGCAGCGAGCGGCGGCCGCTTTGGCCAGCAAAGCTCTGTTCTACGCCGGCGACGCTTTTACCCTCGGGCAGCGTATAACGGCGCTGGCCGCTGCGCTGCAAGGGCTACGGCTCTTTCCTCCACTCTTAAGCAGCCGACATAGCTGGCTTCTCTTACGCAGTATCCTGGCTGGCGACGAGTACGCCCATTATCACCACGCCAAAGCTCTGCTTGGGCAGCTTTATACCCAACTCGCCGTTACCCGCTATGGCGAACGCATCCGCAAGGTGGCGCTGGTCAACCCGGAATGGGAGCAGACGTTGCAGGCAATCGCACGGACGATCCAACAGGTTGTACCACTCGACGCCCGTGTGTTGATCGTGGATAAGTATGATCCCACGTTGCTGCACCTGAGCAAACGCAAAGGCTGGCATTTCCCCGACCGCCAACTTCTGCCCGATGGCTATCCACGCAACGATGCAGTGGCGATCCAGCACCTTGAACAACTGAAGGCGCGGGGCGCACAGCATATCGTCTTTCCCAACGCCGCGTTTTGGTGGCTTGATTATTACGTCGAGTTTCGCCAATATCTTGAATTTTCTGCTCAACCCCTCTGGAGCGACGAACAATGTATCATCTATCGGTTGCCTGCGTGGGAAGCGTATGGTGGGACGCCAGTTGTGGGCGGCCGGATGAACAAGGGTCGAAAAAAGGGACAAAATGCAATTGCTGACTAAATTCGCTCCTGTCAGGCTACTGAGTGCTGGCACTGAGCCTGCCCCATTTATCGTGGGACTGAGCCGCTCCGGTACCACACTACTACGGCTGATGCTCGACGCGCATCCAGCCATTGCCATCCCGCCGGAGACTCATTTTATTCCAGCAGTTGCGAAGGCTTGCCAAAACGCGTCGGATCAACACCAGGCATTCTTGGAGGCGCTGACGTCCGCCTTTACATGGCCCGATTTCCATATAGATGTTGATTTGCTAAAAAGCCGGATAGCTGACTGTGAGCCGTTCAACATCACCGATGCGCTACGTATTTTTTACACTCTATATGCGGAGCGATTCGGCAAACGGAGATGGGGAGACAAATCTGGCTACCTATGGAGTATGGTTCTAATTCAGAAGCTGATTCCCGAGGCTCGCTTTATCCATATTGTGCGCGATGGGCGCGATGTAGCGCTCTCTGTCAAGGACTTGTGGTGGGGTCCGAATTCAGTGGAGGAAGCGGCCGAATATTGGAACAGTGGCATTCAGAAGGCGCGCAGTCAAAGTGCGGATTTACTCTGTTATATGGAAGTGCGCTACGAGGACCTTGTGCTGGACACCGAACGTGAGTTACGTAAGATTTGTGACTTTTCTGAGATCGCTTGGCATCCAGCTATGTTGGCGTATTACCAAACTGCCGAAAACCGGCTCTTGGAATTGACCACGATCACGGACCACAACGCCCACAGGATAGCTACGGCGGAGGAACGACGCCATATCCACATCAATGTGAGCCGGCCCCCGGATGCATCTCGGATCGGCAACTGGAAGAGTGAGATGTCGGATACCCAAAAGCGGCACTTTGCGGCCATAGCGGGTTCGATGTTGCGCGAGTTTGGCTACGACCAGGAATAGGGCAGATCGACTTTTTTGAAGGAAAACATTGCGATGAAAATTGCCTATCTGAACTCTCCCAGTGGCTATCGTCTTTACTACACCGAAGCGGTGGCAAAATTGGTATACGAGCGCTATCGCAAGGATGTTGAACTATTCGGTTATGCAAAAGAGTATGAACAACTGTTGGAGTTTGTATGCGCCAAACAGTCGTAATCGCCGGCGCGCTGGCGCAGAAGCCGCGGCAGGGCGGCCATACCTGGCAATTCCTCCAGTACTTATTGGGCTTTCGCCGGCTGGGATGGGAGGTGTTGTTCCTCGACCAGCTGGAGCCGGAGATGTGCGTGGATGCCAGCGGCCAGCCCTGCCCGCTGGAGCAGTCGGTCAATCTGCGCTATTTGGTGGAGGTGATGCAAGGCTTTGGCCTGCAGGATGCCTATTCTTTGATCTACAACGGCGGTGAGCGTTGGATTGGACTCTCCCGCGCCCAGGTGCTGGAACGCGTGCGCAACTCCGCCTTTCTTTTGAACTTCATGAGCTACCTCAGCCAGGAAGAAATTTTGGGCCAGACCCCGCGGCGCGTCTTTTTGGACACGGATCCGGGCTTCGGCCAGATGTGGTGTGCGCTGGGGTTGGCCGATATCTTCGGCGGCCACGATGATTATGTGACGATTGGCGAAAACATCGGCCAGCCTGCTTGCACGATCCCGACGTGCGGCTTGCCGTGGATTACGATGCGCCAGCCCGTGCTGTTGGATCAGTGGCCGGTGCAAACCGGGGGCACGGCCTTCACCAGCATCGGCAGTTGGCGCGGCCCCTATGCACCGGTGATCTACGCGGGCAAGACGTATGGCCTGCGCGTGCATGAATTTCGCCAGTTTGCCCCCCTGCCCAGCCTGAGCGCTCGTCCGTTCCAATTAGCCCTGGATATTCACGCCGCGGAGGAGAAGGATATCAACTTGCTGGAGACCAACGGCTGGGCGCTGGTGGACCCCAAAGTGGTCACTCGCGACCCGTGGGTCTACCGGGAGTATATTCAGTCATCGCTGGCTGAGTTGATGGTGGCCAAGGGGATGTATGCGCAGTCCAACAGCGGTTGGTTTAGCGAGCGCAGTATCTGCTATCTGGCCAGCGGCAAACCGGTGCTGGCCCAGGACACGGGTCTCCAAGGGTTGTATCCGCTGGGCGAGGGCTTGTTGACCTTCCGCACGCTGGAAGAGGCGCACGCCGGGGTGGAGGAGATCGTCGGCAATACCCCGCGCCATGCGCGGGCGGCGCGGGCGTTGGCGGTGGACTATTTCAATTCGGACAAAGTGTTGAACGGACTCCTGGTCAAGTTGGGGATCGCGTAAAGATGACAACGATTATTGTCAGCGGCGCGCTGGCCAATAAGCCCCACAACGGCGGCGAAGCCTGGGTGCGTCTGAATTGGCTGCTCGGCTTGCGCCAGCTCGGTTTTCAAATCTATTTTGTCGAACAGATCGACCGCCACGCCTGTCTCAACGCCGCGGGTGAAGTGACCTCCTTTGCAGAGTCGCTGAATCTGGCCTATTTCAAAGCGGTGATGGCGCAGTTCGGTCTGAGCGACGTGGCAACCCTGCTCTACGCCGAGGGTGAAGAGACACAGGGCTTGACCTATCCTGAATTGCTCGACCTGGCTGCCGAAGCGGACGCGCTGATCAACATCAGCGGCCATTTGGTGCATGAACCACTGCTGCGCCTGATCCGCTGCAAGGTTTATATCGATATTGACCCCGGTTTTACCCAATTCTGGTATGCTTCTGGCGTCACAGGCGCGCGCCTGGCTGGTCATGACTTCTATTTTACCATTGGCGAAAATATCGGGACGCCCCTCTGCTCGATCCCGACCAGCGATATTGCCTGGCGGCACACACGCCAGCCGGTGGTGTTGGACGAGTGGCCGATCTGCCTGCTTTCCCCTGCGGAAGCACCTCTTTGCTTTACTACCATTGCCAGTTGGCGCGGACCCTATGGCCCCGTGGAGTATAGGGGGCGCACCTATGGTTTGAAGGTGCATGAATTTCGTAAGTTCATGGCGTTGCCGGGGCAGACATCGGGGCGCTTTGAGTTGGCCCTGGCAATTCATCCAACCGAGACACGCGATCTGCATTTGCTCCACCAGCACGGTTGGCATCTGGTGGACCCGCAGCGGGTGGCCGCCGATCCCTACCACTTTCGCCACTACGTGCAACGCTCCCACGCCGAGTTCTCGGTGGCGCAGGGCATCTATGTGGATACAGCGAGTGGCTGGTTCAGCGACCGCACAGTACGTTACTTGGCCTCGGGTAAACCGGCGTTGGTGCAAGAGACCGGTTTCAGTCGCCACCTTCCCGTGGGCGAAGGGCTGCTCAGCTTTCGCACGCTGGAAGAGGCAATCC
>CAMDEX010000068.1 GCA_945897075.1 Litorilinea aerophila | reverse complement strand
ATTTGGTTCTCGCAAACCAGGCCATTCTACTCGAAAACTAGGCCATTCTATCAGATAAATTGACCCAAAACTGGTTCAAAATATCCATCTTCGGTTATTTTCGAGGCTTTCACAACCTCGTCAAAACCTTAACTTAATGACATTGAGTTATTAGTCGTCGTGTATCGCCACTGATTACTGATTACTGTTCACTTTCTAACGGGGGAAGATACCAATGAAGGAACTGATCCGTCGTTTATGAAACGTCTACCGGCCGTGCGGGCAGGAAGAGGCTGTGCGGCGGCTGATCAGCCAGGAGATCGCCGGGCTGGTACACGAGAGCCGGGTGGATGCCCTGGGCAATCTGATCGCGTTCAAACGGGGCACAGGCCACGGCAGCGCGCCAGCCGCACGCGTGATGATCGCCGCGCATATGGACGAGATCGGCGTGATGATCTCCCACGTCGACGCCAACGGCTTTCTGCGTTTTACAAACGTGGGGGGTGTCCAGGCCAACACCCTCTTTGGCAGCCGGGTACTCTTTGCCAACGGCAGCCAGGGCACTTTCGGGATGGATGGCAAACCGCTCGCCTCGGAAAAGCCGGAGATGGCGAAGATGTTTGTGGATGTGGGCGCTACTTCCGCCGCGGACGCGCCGGTGGGTGTGGGGGATGTGGGCGTCTTTCGCAGCGAATTCGCCGATCTGGGCAAACGCATCCTCGACCCCAGCCTGGACAACCGCATCGTCTGTGCCATTCTGATCGAAACTTTGCGGGAGTTGACCAGCACGCCCAACGACATCTACGCTGTCTTTACCGTACAAGAGGAAGTGGGTCTGCGCGGCGCGGCCACCGCAGCCTACGGCGTAGAGCCGGATGTGGCCCTGGCCCTGGACGTGACGCTGACCGGCGATATGCCCGAAGCGCATACGATGGAAGTTTCGTTGGGCAAAGGCCCCGCGGTGAAGGTGCTGGACAAGCGGATGATCGCCCATCCCGGCGTGCGCCGCTGGCTGGTCAACACCGCGCAAGCCTTCGACATCCCCTACCAGTTGGAAGTGCTGGAATTTGGCTCCACCGACGCCGCGGCTATACAGATCAGCCGCTCCGGTGTGCCCACAGGCGCGCTCTCCATCCCCAGCCGCTACATCCACACCCCCGTGCAGATGGTGGACTACGACGACGTGCAGAACAGCGTGCGGCTGCTGGTCAACGCGCTGAGCGGGCCGGTGGATGTGGGGTAAGTACACGTTTGATTTTTTAATCCTCTTCGATTATCCTAGTCTCAACTATCATTGTCAAGACTAGGATAACTCTCATGTTTGTCAACCGGGAACGCGAACTGAATCTCTTGGAGCAGTGTTATCGTTCGGACAGGGCAGAGTTGTTTGTCCTGTACGGGCGGCGGCGCGTGGGTAAAACCGAGTTGTTGCGCGCCTTCTGCCAGGGCAAACGCCATCTCTTCTATGTGGCGGATTTGGGCACAGAATCAGCCTCGCTGGCCGAGTTTACCCGTCAGATCAGTCGTTTTGCCTTTGGGCGGGCAGAGGCGCTCAGCCCCTTTGCCTCTTGGGATGCGGCCTTCGGGTTTTTGGCCTCCCAGGCTGCTGCCGAACGGCTTGTGGTTGTGGTGGATGAATTCACCTATCTTATCAGCGCCAACAATGCCATCCCCTCGATTTTGCAGCGTATCTGGGATACACACCTGCAAAATACGCGGTTGATGCTCGTTTTGTGTGGCTCTTACGTGGGATTGATGGAGCAACACGTGCTGGCCTATCGCGCCCCCCTCTACGGACGGCGCACAGCCCAGTGGCAGCTCCGTTCCCTGGGGTTTTGGGATGCGGCATTGCTCATGCCCGGCTATGCGCCTGAAGATTTGGTACGCGCGTATGCAGTTTTGGGCGGCATTCCGGCCTATCTTTGCCAGTTCGATGCCCAGACCGCGCTGCTGACAAATATCGTCGAAAACATTCTGGCCCAGGGACGCTTCCTCCACGACGAACCCCGCTTCCTCCTGCTGCAGGAGTTACGCGACCCCAGCCGTTATTTCTCGGTCTTGCAAGCCATCGCGGGTGGGCGCACGCGCCTGAACGAAATTGCCCAAAGCGCAGGGATTTCCACATCCTCTATTTCGTTTTACCTCAACACATTGCAAGAAATGGGTCTGATAGAGCGAGCCGTCCCTGCCACAGAGAGCCAAGCGCACAAGAGCAAACGGGGCATCTATCGTCTGCTGGATCACTATTTCCGCTTCTGGTTTCGCTTTGTCTTCCCCAATCGTTCACTGCTGGAGCGGGGAGAGGTGGAGCAGGTGCGCGCCCAGATCGAAGCCGAGTTGGAACAATTCGTGGGCCTGGCCTTCGAGTCGATCTGTCGTGAGTTTGTCTGGCGGCAATACCAGAAAGGGCGGCTGGCTTTTGCGCCTCAATCGGTGGGTGGCTGGTGGGACAACAATGAGGAGGTGGATGTGGTGGCCATCGGCGACGATGCCATTCTCCTGGGGGAATGCAAATGGACGGGCAAGCCGATGGGCGAAAATCTGTTGGCTGATCTGGAACGCAAAGCGCAGCTTGTGACGCGTCAGGGAACGTGGCGCAGCGTTTCCTACGCCCTTTTTTCCCGCTCCGGTTTCACGCCAGCAGTGACAGATCGAAGCGAGAGAGATGGGTCTTTGCTGTTGATTACGCTGGAAATGCTGCTGGGAGAAGGTCAAAAATAAGGAAAACTAACCAAATCATACGCTTTGCGACAGCCGGATGCGTTTACCGTCCACAACGGCCACGATTTCCAGTTGTCCGCCCAGCGCAGTCACGTAGCGGCGCAATGTGGAGAGGCGAAAATCTTCCCGTCGTTCCAGTTTGGATAGCTGGGATTGGGTAATCGCAACCCGTTGCGCCAGTTCTTCTTGGGTCAAGCCTGCGGCTTCGCGCAAGGAGCGCAGATCCATCTCCAGAAGTTCCTGCTCCACTGCGTCATCGATCTGCTGGATTTGCACAGGGGGAAACTTTTTTGCTTTAATTTCGCTCCAGGTGTGGTTTGTCATCGTTTCACCCCCGACTCATCAGTGCCCAGAACTTCGATCATAACTCGATTATGCCATTAAGTGACTATATTGCAAAGAACGCACGCGTTATTGAGCCACAGGTGATTTGCGTTGACCCAACGATGTGTTACGATACCCCAACAAGACGTGCTGCTCTCCATATACTTGGGAGAGGATAGACAAGGATTGAGAGATGACAGTGAAAAGTGTAATGCTCCAGTTGCCTGAAGCCCTCTACCTGCGCCTACAACAGGCTGCCAACGGTATGCATCAGTCGCTGGATGAGATATTGATACGCGCCGTTCAGGTGGGCAGCCCGCCCAGTTGGGAAGACGCGCCTGCTCCCTTCCAGGGCGATCTGGCAGCTTTGGACCGGCTTGACGATCAATCATTGTGGCGCGTTGCCCGCCGCACCCAATTCGAGCAGGACTGGACGCGCTATCAGGAATTGCTGGACAAGAATGCAAACGGTGTCATCACCGCTGACGAACGCATAGAACTGGAACAATTGCGTACAGAAGCCGACCGCTTCATGCTACGCAAAGCCCATGCCGCAGCGCTGTTGCGCTGGCGTGGGCATAGTGTGCCCCTGGCAATCAGCAGTCATCCCCAATAATGAGTACCTATCTGTCGCCGTCGCTACGCAAGCGGTTGATAGCTGCTGATGGCAATCGTTGCTCCTGATCCTCGAAAACCTTGCTCGTTTAGGTAGTCTTTTCAGTGGGAACTGACAAAATGATAAAACTACCGCGCATTGAAGGCGTAGAGGTGCTTTCTCCGCTACACCTGTGTATCGCCTGGAGTACCGGAGAGTCTCTCGCTGTCGATCTTTCTGAGCCGATCAATCGCCTGCAGGCTTTAGCGCCGCTGCGCGATCCGGTCCTCTTCGCTCGCGTTCAGATCGGCGAATGGGGTCACAGCCTGGTTTGGAATGAGGAGATTGATCTGGGCGCAGATCGGCTCTACGAGCGTAGCAAGGAGCAGGCTGGCGAGGTCTCTCCGCGCCAGTTTGACGCCTGGATGCGCAGCCATCAGTTATCGCTGACCACTGCCGCGGCAGCGTTAGGTATTTCGCGGCGGATGGTGGCCCATTACCGCACGGGCAGCCGTCCGATCCCCCGGATCGTCCATCTGGCGTGCAAGGGCTGGGAAGTCCAAAACGCCGACCGCGCATCGTTTACAACAACGTGAAACGTGAGATCGCCGATTGACCTCACGTTTCACGTTTCACTCGTTTTTTATACCGCCACCGCCGTAGACTTCGACATCTCGCGCACTTCCTCGGCTGTCACCTCCCGCCCCAGCTCGCTGGAACGGTAGATTCCCTCGGAGATCAGCATACAATTGAGTGCGATTTCGGCGGTGGGGAGTAACTCCACCCGCCCATCCACCGCCGCGATCCAGTGGTGTTGCGGGCTGTCGTAGACATCGCCCTGCTCCAGGACATTGTGCAGCCGGTAGCTGAAACGATCCAGATTGGCCGTGCTGTCCAGGTCCAGATCGCCCACGCTGCGGAAGAAGCCGAAGGGGGTCAGGCGCACACCGCCCTCGCTGCCCACCACCACCGAACCGCTCAGTTCGTCCAGATGGATGGCCCAGGCTTCGATAATGTCCAGCGTCATATTGTCGGCCAAGCGCACAAAGCCCAGCCCCAACTCCTCCACACTGTAGCCGCTCTTCTCCCGCCGACGGCTGTCCATCGCCATCTCCTGGTAGGTCTTGCCGGAGATGCGCAGCACATCCGGGTTGCCCAACAGATAGAGCATTGTGGAGATGTGGTAGACGCCCATATCGTAGAGCGCGCCGCCGCTGGCTGTCTGCTTCTGCACAAAGGCGGGCGAGCCGTAGCCGTCCACGTAGGGCCGTCCGCGCCGCCGGTGGCCCACAGAGCGGGCGTGGTAGAGCGTGCCCAACTGTCCGGCGTCTATGAGGGCTTTGGCCGCTCTGGTGTGGTTGGCGAAGTATTCCTGGTTTTGGATGCTGAGCATTTTGCCCGTGCGCCGGGAGGCTGCCAGCATCGCTTCCGCGTCGGCGTAGGCCCCGGCCATCGGCTTCTCGCAGAAGACGTGCTTGCCCGCTTCCAGACCGGCTACGGTTATGGGCCGGTGGAAATTGTTGTGCAGACAGACGTCCACGGCCTGGATGTCGTCGCGCGCCAGCAGCTTGCGGAAGTCGTTGTAGACGTGGGGGATGTTGTGCAGGGCCGCCACCCGGTTGGCCTCGGCCTCGGCCACATCGGCCACGGCCACTACTTCCACGTGCTCCATTTTGCTGTAATTGTTCAGATGGCTCTTGCCGATCTGCCCCACGCCGATGACACCGACGCGGGTTTTGGAAGAAGATGTCATGGGAAGGAGTTCCTTTGGGTGAAAAAGATGAGGTAGGGATTGGGAGATTGGGAGATTAAGGGATTGGGAGATTAAGGGATTGGAAGGAGACGGCCAATCTCCTAATCGCCCAATCTCTTAATCTCCCAGCCTTCTACACACCGAGTTCACGTTTGATCAACGCCAGCGTCTTCACCGCCGCGCCGCGCTCGTCGCCGTCGTGCGGGACGCTTTCGATGCCCCAGACCCCGCTGTAGCCGCTTTCCTGCAGCAGACGGAAGGCTTTGGAGAGGTTGACCGACGGGTCGTTGCCTGCGGCGTCAAAGGCGAAGGTTTTGATGTGGGTGAGGGTGGCGTATTTGGCGCAGAGTTCCCAGCCGCGCTCGGCCTGGCCGGGTGCCCAATTGTTGGTGTCAAAGAGCAGACCCAACCCGTCCACCGCCTCTAAAACTTTGACCACATTCTCCGGGTACTTCGTCGGCCCCCAGTGGTTCTCGACGATGACCTCCAGCCCTTTGGCGCGGGCGCGGGGGATCAGTTCGTTGTAGCCGTCTACAATTATTTGCAGCATTTCGTCGTCCATCACATCGACACGCCCACCGGTATCAATGCGCACCTGGGACGCGCCCAAATACTCAGCCACATCCAGCCAGGCGTTGGCTACAGCGCGGGTCTTGGCCCGCTCCTCCGCCGTCGGTTCGTAGATGTGGCCGCCGTCCACCGCCACACAGCCGAAAGGCAGACCGGTGGCATCGCCGGCGGCCTTGACCGACGCCAGCCAGACCCGGTCGGTCAGCCCCGGCTCCAGATGCTTCATCCACGGGTCCAGTTGGGTGAAGCCGTTCTCTTTGCAGAAATTGATGTAATCGAAAATGTCCATCGAGCCGTTTTCAAAGCTGCGACGGAAGCTGTAGGAAATGATACTGTACTTCATTGGGGTTTCTCCGTGGGGTGTGGGTTGCATAGATGTAAGAGGAAAATAGAGTTTCAAAGCATTCGTGGAGTGGTCATTGCGCGATTGAGGCGGCCACTGCTTCTGTAACCGCAACGTCGGCAACGGGTTGGCTCTCCAAATAGAGAGTATCGTAACTCAAATCGAGTTCCCCCGGCCACTCCACAGACCCAGCGATGACGCGCACTGCCCGAAAAGTTGCCCGGTTTTGTAGACGCGCAAAAATGCCCCGTCGCAAATAGGGCTTGACATCAAATATCCGGCGTTCGGCGTTTTCAAACATCAAATCGAGACGGTAACCATCCAGCGGTTCAACGCTTAACACGTAAGGGTTCACTTTTTCCTCCTATTTTAGCGGTTCAATCCTGAACACTTCTTCGCCATTCACAATTCCGTAGAACATCGAAAGAACTGGCATATCTCATTCTCCTGCGATTGGTTTCTATTTCCCCTATTCTACACCCAAGGAAATTTTCCAGCAATGGATGTGGCAAACCACTTCACTGACCGCCTCGTTGCATGGGCAACCAGAGATATTTGAGTGTGCGTTCGGGCAGATCGTCGGCCAGATCGCGCACGGTGGCCAGGAGAATCTGGGCGACACGTTCCATCTGCGCCACATCAACCGTCTCCGGCGTGTCAGTAGACTGGTGATAATACGGGCCACAGACTTGCTCATCCGGCGCATAGCTGTAGAGCAGAATGGCCGGAATTTTGACTTGTGAAAAGGAGGCGTGATCGCTATTGACGACTTTTTTCAGCGTCACTGGGATGTTCAGCGCCGCCGCGTTGTCAACGGCTTTCTGCACCAGCCGGTCAGCGCTTTCGTTGACAAAGCCGATGGCCTGCACCGTGCCCCAGCCCACACAGTCCAGATTGATCATCCCCCGCGCCACATATTGTTCCAGCGGCGGCAGATAGCCAGCGAAATAGGAGGAGCCGCCCAATCCCATCTCCTCGCCGCCAAAGGCGATGAATGTCAGGGTCGGGCTGAACGTTTCGTTTGCCAAGAGGCGGGCTGCTTCCAGAAGCACCGCTGTACCGCTGGCGTTGTCGTTGGCCCCTGGCCCCCACTGTACAGAATCGTAATGCGCACCGATATAAATCGTGCCGGCCTCCGCGTCCTGCCCCGGTTTGACGGCGATGACGTTCTGGCTGTAGAGATGGTAGACGGGCAGGG
This sequence comes from Litorilinea aerophila, assembly GCA_945897075.1. Taxonomy (GTDB): domain Bacteria; phylum Chloroflexota; class Anaerolineae; order Caldilineales; family Caldilineaceae; genus JACQGT01. The sequence continues at coordinate 18,054 of CAMDEX010000068.1, read as the reverse complement.
GTTGTATACGGGTGTCCAGACCCAGAGCCACAAATTGGGTCGCCAGATAGACAGCGGCCCGGCCTTCGTTGGGTGTGCCCACCTGGCGAATGCCGATCTTCCCGGCCAAAGCTGCGATGTGCGCCAGCGCCCGCTCCGGATCGAAGGCTACGCTGGCCGCCTCCGTCCGATTGTGGCCGGGGGCGAAAAGAATCAATCCCAACAGCAGCCCAATCCCAAGAAGTCGCGGCAGATTGTGTGGCATTGGCTCTCCAAAGTCCCCGGCACTCTGTGTTCAAGCGAGCGGGGGAGTTTCTATTGGCTGCGTTGAAGTTCGTGAAGGATTGGCGATTAAATAACTTGATGATCTACCTTCCGGGAAGCGGCCACAACCGCTCTCCTACGCCCTCAATTTCGTGGCCGCTTCCCGGAAGGTTGTCGAGTTATTTAATCGCCGTTCCGAAGTGCCGGGGACTTTGCTTAGATGCGCAGCCCTATTGTACTCGATTTCGCTCTTTGTGGGGAAGAGCGCGCTTTCGTCGGTTGCGTTGCTCAAATCTTAACCCCGCTGCCACGACTGATCCCCCGCGCCGTTCATCGCGCTGTAGAAGGGATCGCCCGGTGTGATATTGCCCCGCAGCACAGGCTGGCCGGTCATGGCCGATTTGTAGAGGCTGGCGAGAAACTCAATCGTCCCGCGCACGCCCGGCCCAGAGACCAGCGGACGCTCGTCGCGTTCACGGCTGTCGAGAAGCTGGCGCAACTGCTCGTCGTGATTCGATCCCACATTGGGCGGCAGCGTCTTCCAACGCGCAAACTCGGCTGTGTGCGTCATGCCGGGGTGGAGGCTGTATGTCCAGTCGTCGTTCTGGTAGCGGTAGAGGTGACGCAGTTCGACCGTCGCTTTCTGAAAATCGAAGCGCATATACGACTCCTCGCGGGGGGAAAGCACACTGTTGGTAATGTTTGCCAGCGCGCCGTTGGCAAAACGCACGATCGCCATCGAGACATCCTCCACTTCGATCTCCCGATCCAGCGTGCCGATCATCGCCCGCACTTCGGCCCACTCGCCGTAAAGATAGAGCAGAAAGTCCATCATGTGGATGCCGTGCCCCATACTGGTGCCGCCCAATTCGGTCTTCCACTTGCCGCGCCAGGGCACCGCGTAGTATTCCGGCGTGCGATACCAGGTGGTGAGCGCGTTGGCGACCAGCGGCTTGCCAATCGCACCGCTGTCGATCAGCCCTTTCAAGTGTTGACCGCCGGAGCCGAAGCGCCACTGGAAGACGCTGCTGCAATAGTTGCCCGTGCGCCGTTCGGCCTCTGCGATGCGATCCATCTCGGCCAGGGATGCGCATAACGGCTTTTCGCATAGCACCCAAGCACCGGCTTCCAACGCCTGGATGATCTGTGCGCAGTGCAGGCTGGGCGGTGTGCAAATGTGGACCAGCGCGGGCTTTTCCCGTTCCAGCATCTGGGCCAGGTCGGTGTGGGCGCGGGGGATTTCGTGGGTCTCGCAAAAGGCGGAGACCCGCTCGGCGTCAATGTCCATCGCCGCTACCAGTTGCGTGCGTGCCGCGTTGGCGCGTGCGGCGTTGACGTGGGCGCGCGCAATTCCGCCCGTGCCGATGAGGACTGCGGGGAGGGGGGTGGTCATTGGGCTATGTCCCTTCGGGGTGGCAGGTCGCAAGTGGCAGGTGGAAAGTTGCAGGTGTGCGGGGGGTCAGTACCTAACCAGTGAAATTTTTGTTTTTTGTGCAAGAAAAGAGAAATTTTTGTATACACGGATAGAAAGGAAGACGGATTTTTCTGATCTGTGTTCCTTTCTATCCGTGTATACAACCCTCTTTGGTTCTGGTTTTGCCAGGTTAGGAGTTAGGAGTTAGGGCGTCCAGACGACGCAATCCCTAACTCCTAACTCCTAACTCCTAACTCCTAACTTTCTTGACATCCCGTCTGCGCCATCACTTCGCGCAGCTTTTGGGCTGCGTAGGCCATACCCTCTGGCCCACTGAAGCCGCTGCTGTGACCGGCGATGGCGAGATGAGGTTCCAGGGCGAGTATGCCCCGATAGCCCGCCGCGTTGAGATGGGTGAGGAGTGCGGCCACCTGGCCGTCGCCTTCGCCCGCGGCCTTGACTTTGCCGTCCGATGTGGCGTCTTTGATGTGGACGTAGCCGGTGCGCGGGCCGAGCAGGGGCCAGCCGTCGTCGGTCGCCCGCGTCTCGCCCACCTGGACAAAGTTGGCCGGGTCCCAGGCGAAGGTGAGGTGGGGGCTGGGAATGGCGTGCAGGATGCGCTGGCAGCGGGCAACTGTATCACCCACAATGCCCTTTTCGTTTTCCAGAAGGAGGAGCAGGTCGAGTTTTTCTGCTTCTTCGGTCAGACGGCTGAGGGAAGCGATGGCCTGCTCGACGTGCTGGTCGTAGTGGGCGTTGCTGCTGGTGTCCGGGGGGTAGAAGGAGAAGATGCGGATGTTGCGCGTGCCCAGCCGCTGGGCGATCTGGCCGAGACGCTGGAGATTGGCGACTTCGTTCTCGATGGGGTCGAGCAGGGGTGACTTGCCCACCGGACTGCCCAGCGCGCTCACGCTGATGTTGTGAGCGGTCAGACTGGCCTGCACCCGTTCCACATCGGCGTCGCTCAGGCGCAGCACATTGACACCCCAGGCCGCGCGCAACTCCAGATAGCCGATGCCCAACTCGTTCAACACGCGCAACTGTTCGTCCAAATCGGCGGCGATCTCGTCGCCAAACGCGCTGATGGTAAACTCGGCACTCGCCATTTTCAAATACCCCGCATAGACGACTGTTCAAACTGATGTGAAAATAGACAGATTGTATACACGGATAAAAGGGAACACGGATTCAATCTGCGAAATCTGCGTCCTCTGCGAAATCTGCGTTCCTATTTTCGTCGTTATCGGTGTCAGCCGGTCGTGGTGCCTGTTCTGAAAAGAGCCACGTAACGCAAGCTGTTAGCTTGCGGCAGCCCGCACTGACAGTGCGGGCTACAAAGGACGGCGTCCGCTTTTCATCGTTACCGGTCTCTGCCGGTCATGCCGCCTGATGTGTAAATAGAACGCGGCTCACGCGGAAAGGGCGGATTGACGCGGATAAAAATCTACGCAAATCTGTGGTTTCTGCGTTCCGCTTTTCATCCTGCGTGGCATACGACGGTGCATAAAGAAGTGATTACTGCCCTGAAAACCGGTTGCCCTGAAAATAGGCTTGTATACACGGATAAAAAGGAACACGGATCAGTAAGAATCTGTGTTCCCTCCGATCCGTGTTTACAAAATTTTCATCCCCCGTGGCGCGACCCGTCGCATGAAGAACTGATTACTGATTACTGTTCTACCGCTTCTTCCTCCGCGTCCAGCTTGGAAGCCACCTGCCCGTCGCGCAGGAGCAGCACCTCATCTACAAACTCATCCACCAGACTGTCGTGCGTCACCATCAGAAAGGTCATATTGCGTTCGCGCACAATACTCTGGAAGAGGCCGAGAATTTCTTTGGCGGTGTTGCTGTCCAGCTCGCCCGTCGGCTCGTCGGCCAGGATCAGTTTGGGCTGGTTGACCAGCGAACGGGCGATGGCGACGCGCTGCTGCTGGCCGCCGGACATCTCGAAGGGGCGGTGATCCATCCAGGGGGTCAGCCCCACCAGGTCCAGCGCCTCCACCGAACGCTTGTGGCGCTCCTTGCCCTTGACGCCAGAGATGCGCAGAATCAACTCCACATTTTCGTAGGCCGAGAGGCTGGGCATCAGGCCAAAGGATTGGAAGATAAAACCCACCTGCATACGCCGCCATTCGGTCAGTTTGCGCTCAGACCAGCCGCCGATCTCCTCGCCGAGGATGCGAATCTGGCCTTTGGACGGTTTGTCCAGCCCGCCGATGCAGTTGAGCAGCGTTGTCTTGCCGCTGCCCGAACGCCCTTTGAGCGCCACAAAGCTGCCCTGTTCGATGCGCAGGTTGACCCCTTGCAGCGCGGCCACTTCCAGTGACCCCAGGTGGTAGATGCGCCAGAGGTCGGTCGTCTCGATGGCGGCCACACCGGACACGGGGCGGCTGCGCTTGGGCGTTTCGGCTGTGGCTACGGGGGCAAATTCAGAAATACTCGACATCAGTTTATGTCTCTTTCAATTTCTAACCACAAAGACACGAAGACACAAAGAAAAGCAATTTTTCTCTTCTTCGCGCCTTTGTGTCTTGGTGGTTTTTTATTTCTTCTTGCCCCGCAGACGATCCCACAGAGTGCGTCCGCCGGCCTGGGCGCTGCGTTTGCGTTCATCTTTGGCCCGTTCCTGCGCGGCCAACTCGGGCGCGTCGCGATCTTCCGACGCGGCTCGAATGAGGATGCCCTCGTCGGTCACGTCGAGAATGGCCCGGCCTTTGATGGCAAACTGTGCCAGAAATTCTTTGGGGATTTGCAGACGGCCCGCGCTGTCCAGCACCACCAGCTCCTCGAAATGTTCTTCCATCACAGGCGCGGGGGCAGGCTGGCCCTCTACCTGGCTCTGCTCCGTACCGTTGACCTGCACGCGGGTAGAGCGACGGGTCTCGCTGGCCAGCATCCCGTCGCGGATGGCGACCACCCGCTCGACGTGGCGGGCGATGCCGGGGTCGTGGCTGACGATAATCGTCGTCAAGCCCAGTTCGTCGGTCAGGTGATGAAAGGTGTCGTAGATGATTTTGGCGGTGGTCGAGTCCACCTCACCGGTCGGTTCGTCGGCCAGGAGCAGGCTGGGGTTGTTGGCCAGCGAGACAGCAATCGCCACCCGCTGCTGTTCACCGCCGGAAAGCTCCGACAGGCCATGCCGGGAGCGCCCGTACAGACCCACCAATTCGAGCAGATGTTCAGCCCGCGCGCGCTTGCCCCGCCCCGCAACCCCGGCCAGAGTCATGGGCAGCTCCACATTTTCGATCGCGTTCAGATAGGGGACAAGATTACGCGCGCTCTGCTGCCAGACAAAGCCCACCTCTTCGCGCCGGTAGCGGGTCAACTCGCCTTCTGACATTTTGAGCAGGTCGTGTTCGCCCACGCGCATACGGCCAGCGGTGGGACGGTCCAGACCGCCCAAAATGTTCATCAGCGTGGATTTGCCGCTGCCGCTGGCCCCGATGATGCCCATCAACTCGCCCTGGCGCACAGAAAGATTCAGACCCTGCAAAGCCACGATTTCCAGATCGGCCACCTGGAAAATTTTGACCAGTCCGTCACACAGGATAAATGGTTCGTTCATTTAGACAGTCTCACCCAGTTTGATGGCCTGGAATATCTTCATGCGCAGGAGTAGCGTGACCAGCGCGCCCAGCGCAGCCACAAAGAGCACCCCAAAGAGGGCGTAGATGCGGAAGATGGCGGGCCAGGCGATGGCGACGAGGAAGGGCGGCGTCAACTCTTCGGGCCGCGTGCCCACCTGCAAATGGGGGATAAAGAGATCGCTCATCCACGACCCCAGCAGTGTGCCCACCCCCATCCCCACCAGAATCAGGAAAGCCAACTCCCAGGCCAGGAAGAGGGTCATCTGGCCGGAGGAGAGACCGATGGCGCGCAATGTGCCCAATTCGATGAAGCGTCTGCGGAAGGAAAAGAGGGTGTAGAGCAGGAAACCCAAGACGGTCAGCACGGCCGCGGCCAGAAAGCCCACGGAGAGAACGCCGAACAAACCCTGGCGTTCCGGTAGCCGCTGCAAAGTGGCGATCTGCTCTCGCGCCGACTGCCAGTCAATGACGTTAATATCGTACTGGCGCAGCTCTTTGGTCAGCTCGTTGTAGTCCACGCCCTGCCCGATAGAGATGAGGACGTCGTAGGGGAATTGGCCGCCCAACTGCTCAAAGATGTAGTCCAGATTGCCCACAACCAGCGGCCCCGTGTCGGTGTCGGGATACCAGCCAGTGAAGTATTCAAACTCGCCCACGACTTTTAGTATCATCTCGGCGCGCATCCCATAGCGGGTAACATTGACCTGCACGCTGTCGCCCACGCGGATGGTGTTCTGGCGCATAAAATCGCGCGGCAAGAGAATGCCCTCGTTGGCAATCGCCAGGGAATTCATCAGCGCACCCAGCGTGGCCGGGGCAAAGTCCCGCCGCCAGTGGGCCACTTTGGGGAAGTCCAGCCGGTCAATGCCAAAGAAGGTGGCCTCTTGCCATTTTCCCTGCAATTGAACGCGCACGTCAAACTTGGCGAAACGGGTGGCCGCTGTGATATCTTTGGCCTTGAAATGCTCTGTGACAGGCACAAAAGTCCAGACAACCGGTTCAGTCGTAGCGCCGGCTGCGGCTGCACCGCCTGCCGCGGCGCCGCCTGCCGCTGCGGCCGCGCCCTGTTCGGCCCCCCCCTCTGGCGGGGCAGAACCCAACTCGATCAGCCGGGCGTCGGCTCCCACTTTGTAATAGACCCGGTCATACAGATGATCATCCAGCGTCTGGGCCAGGGAGGTGGTGAAGGCGGAGAGGCTCAACGTCAGCACCAGCAGAATCAGCGGCGCGGTGTAGAGTCCCCGGTTGCGCGAAAGGTGGCGCGTGGCCAGCAGCAGCCCGACTGAATTTGTATGCGAGGCCAGCCAGGCCAGCAGGGCCATCACCGGCGGCAGAAAACGCAGGGCCACCAGCGTCAGGGCAAAGATGCCCAAGGCGGGGACGAGAAAGAGCAGCGGGTTTTCATAGAGACTACTGCTGTTTACTTGGCCGGGCATGGCAATTCCGCCCTGCTGTTGCAACAGGTAGATGCCGTAGCCGGCCGGCACCAGAAGTATAACGTCCAGATAGGTCCGCTGCCACCAGGGCGGCATAAGGGTACGTGCCTGCTCCATTTTGTAGGTGACGATCGTATGGCGGGCCGCGTTGAAGGTGGGGATGACCTGGGCCACCAGTGTCACAGCCAGCGCACCGAAACCGAATTGGAGGACGGACTGGCTGAGCGAAAGACGCAGATTGGCATCAATCGTAAAGTTGAGAAAACTGCGCGTGGAGCCGATCAGATCGGCCACTTGAAAGCTGGCGGGAATGCCCACGCCCAGCGCAAAGAGGCCCAGAAAGAGCGCCTCCACACCCGAGATGCCCAAGACCTGGCCAGCCGATGCACCGCGGCTGCGCAGCACTGCGATTTCGTTGCGTTGGCGGCCCACGGCCAGGCCCACCACCAGACCGATGAAGGCCAGCAGCAGGCCGATGATAGGAATGCTGAAAGCGTAGAGTAAAAGGGTCAAAATGCCGCTGGAGCGCTGGTATTTGCGCAAGGCATCCAGGGGCGAGATGCTGAGTTGGGTGTTGGACATCAGCGTGGCAGCCCGCTGTTCTACCTGGCGGCTACGGGCCAGGATGCGGCCCACATCGCTCGCCGTCACTTCGTCCCCATCCATGACCAGATACCAGAGGGCCAGATTGACATCGCTGGGATAGTCGGGCGCAATGCGGTTGGTGTAACTCGCTTCGGGGAGAAGCAGAATGTCCTCCAGCGTGTTCAGGTTGTAGAACCAATACTCTTCCGTGGGGTCGGTGGCCTGCCAGATCCCCACCACCTGCACAGGAATCTGCACGGTGCGTGTCTGCTCCTGCGAGCGGATGCGGCGGAAGGTGACGTATTGCTCACCCACCTGTGTACCCAGCGTGTCGGCCAGGGGTTTGCTCATCAGGACTTCGACGGGCGCGCCGCCATTTGTGCCAGCATCCACCGCGGGCAGGCGTCCTTCCAAAATGGTGATGTGTTGTTCGATTTCTGAGATAAAACCGATATTGACCCAGGCCAGCGGATCGGTGGCGTCGGAGTAAGCCACGCCCTCGGTGGGGAAGAGGCGCATATTGTCGGTCTTGAAATAGCGCACTGTCTGCTTGTGGGGCAGACCCAGCGCATCCGCGGCTGGCCCTGAGAGATAAGCATCCAACGGCCCCATCTCTTCCCACTCTTGGGTGCCATAGGTGGAGCCAAGATAACGGAACATATAGGCAAAGGGTGGACGTTTGACTGTGCTGCCCGCGTTGGTCGCGCCCAACTCCTCCTGCAGAATGCGGTAGTAGACGGCGTCCGCATAGAGCGGGATGCTCATCACCAACGCGATGGCAGTGATCAGGCCAACCACCAGGGCCAGGGCCAGCCAGCGTTGGGCCAACAGCCTTTTGGCGGCTACGACAACGATCGCCCAGCTTCGCATCAGAAATCGCATCGGGTTTACTGTCCTACCACAGTTTGGCCTTCTTCCAGGCCCTCTTTGATTTCCACCCGATCCGCGGTCTGAATGCCAACCGTCACATCCACCCGGCGCTGTACATCGCCATCCTGCACCACAGCAAAGCGCCGCCCGTCAAAGATGCGCAGGGCTTGGGGTGGCAGCCAAAGTACACCATCCTTGCGCTCTAATTCGGCCTGCACACGCACCAGATCGCCCATTTTGAAACCGGCTTCTGCCTGGCTCTGGTCAATCGAGATACGGGTGGATTTGTCCAGATCATCCACAGTTGTGCCGCCGCCCGTGCCATAGGGGTAGGGCAGCTTGCGCACTGAACCGGTCAGTGCAGCGCCGGGTCGGCTGGGCAGAACTACATTGACTACCAGCCCTTCCTGCAACTCACTCAACTGGTCGCTCACCAGATCGGCTTGGATCTCCAACTCGGTGTTGTCGGCGATCACGGCTACTGGTTTGAACTCTTCGGCGGCCCGGCCCACTGTCAGGGAGACGGAGAGCAACTCACCGTCAAAGGGGGCAATCAACTGGGCATCCTGCACGGCTTTGAGCAACTTTTCCACGGATATCTGGGCGCGGGCCACATCGTTGACCAGCAGGGGATCGACACCCTCCTCCAGGCGGCTGACAGTAATCTCGGCCAGTTCCACCTGTTTGCGCTGCAAAGCCAGGGTGAGCGAGCCTTCCGGTTCTTGGGTAATCATACTGAGCAGGCGCAGATTTGCCATGTCCAGGTCGATCTGTGCGGCGCGCCGGTCAAATTCCAGCGCACGCTGGGCTGTTTCCAACTGGGACTGGGCGCGTTCCAGATTGAGCCGGGCTGACTCCACTTCGCGTTCCAAGTCGTCAATCTCCAGGTCGGCAATCACAAAGCCTTTTTCGACGTCGTCGCCGCGTTTGGCATAAATGGCGCGTATACGGCCATTGGCGCGGAAAAAGAGTTCCTCTTCCAACACCGGCGCAATGCGACCACTGAAGATCAATTCTTTGACAATTTCACCCACCCGCACCGTATAGGTGGGCTTGAGCGGTACGGCCGGTGTTGGAATCGGTGTGGGCGTTGGCTCGTCGGATGACACCTGTGCCGAGCGGCCTGTGGGAAGCAGTGCGCAACCGGCCAGGGCAATCGTCAGGAGCAACAGGCAACCAATACGGAGGATGGATTTTCCCATCGGGCAATCTCACTTCGGGCTAACGGTTGGTGGACAAGTGACGGACGGACTTTGAAAAATAAGAACAGGGATAACAGAATTTACGGATTTATTTTGTCCCGTGACGCCCGGCGGCGCATAGGAACAGATTGAGTATACCCTAAAGTTAGGATTTTCACAAAGTATGGCTACTCTTTGGCGGTTTAGTGGCGCAAACAAGACAGGCCGCCCACAGATTGGAGAAGCCTCAAAAAAGTCCCCGGCATTTCACGAACTTCGCTGGCGGGAACGTCGTGTACAGACCCGCTGGGACAGAAAGTGCCGGGGACTTTTTCATCCCCCGTGGCGCTTTGACGACTTCAGGCGCATCCGGTATAGTCAGAATGACAGCGAATGGGAGGATGACGCGCATGGTTGGTACACGATGGCGTAAATTCTTTCACGGTTTCTGCGCAACAAAATACCCAATATCCAATACCCATTCTTTCCCAGAGGCTTTTATGTCCAAAACGATTCTTGTGATGATTGACGGCCTGCGCCCTGATGCGATTGCCGCGGCGGGCTGCGCCACTTTGACCGCTCTGCAACGGCGCGGTGCTTCTACGCTGACCGCACGCTCGGTGATGCCGTCGGTGACGCTGCCCTGCCACATGTCCATCTTTCACAGTGTGCCGCCCACACGCCACGGCGTCGTGACAAATGATTGGATGCCGATGGCGCGTCCCATACCCGGTCTGGTGGAACAGGCCAAATACGAAGGGCTGCATACAGCTTTCTTCTACAATTGGGAACAGCTACGCAATCTGAGTCTGCCGGGTAGCCTGACCTTCTCCTATTTTCGCAAGACGGTACGGATTTTCCCCCACGGCGATGATACGACGATTGACGTGGCTCTGGACTACATCCCCGCACAGCAGCCCGACTTCGCCTTTGTCTATCTGGGCACGACCGACGAGATGGGCCACATAGCTGGCTGGATGGCCGACGGCTATCTGGCGCAGGTGGCCCACGTGGACGGTCAGTTGGGGCGGCTGTTGGCAGGGATTCCCGCAGAGTATACGGTGCTGGTGCAGGCGGATCACGGCGGCCACGCACGCAGCCACGGCACAGAACTGGACGAAGATATGACGATCCCGTGGATCATCGCCGGGCCGGGCATCCGCCAGGGCCACATCATCAGCGGCCCGGTCTCGCTGCTGGATACCGCGCCGACGCTGGCGCGTATTCTGGGCATACCCATACACGAGGATTGGGAGGGGCGCTGTGTGGAGGAGGTGTTTGTGTAGGGGATTGGGGATTGGAGACTGGGGATTGGAGACTGGGGATTGGAGACTGGATATTTCGAGTGCGGAATCCCCAATCCCCAATCCCTAATCCCCAATCCCCACTCCCTACAGGTCTATCCCAAGCTCGCGCAGTTTGAGTGCCATGCGGTCGGCACGTCTACTCTCCTGTTCGGCACGCTCTTCGGCCTGTTCGGCACGCTGACGCTCCTGTTCGGCACGCTGACGCTCCTGTTCGGCACGTTCATGTTCTTCCTCGGCTCGTCCCTCGGCCTGTTCTGCGCGTGTACGCTCCCGCTCCGAGAGTTCTGCGCCGGTGGGAAGCAGATTTCCTTCGAGATTGGCCCAACGCAACCAGACCGCTTGCCCATTCTCAAACATTCCATCCCACAGACGCAGGGAGAGGCCAAGTCGGGACAATTGGTAGTCGGGTCGCGGCAGATATTCGCCCGCAACCAATTGATAGACGATCAGCGGCTGGGATTGGATCGACACCGGTTCTGGATCGTAGACGACGTAATAGGCAATGCCCATCCAGGCATACTCGCGCATTTTGCGATCCAATTCGCCCCCTTTGGCGTTGGAGACCACCTCCACCACCACATCCGGCGGCTTGCCATGCACCCAAATAAAGTAGCTGCGGTTCTCCTTCAGCCACCAATCTTCGTCACCCACCCGCACATCCAGGCTCAGAAACATATCCGGAACCAAAGGCGGGAGATGAAGACCGCGAAAGACCCCCACGTTGGCGTCGGCCAGAAAAACCCGCTCTTTCTGCCAGGCAGTGTAGAGCGGCTCGACCAACAGGCGCTGTTGCTTGGTAGAAAAAAGGTTGTCCACTGGTTCATCGTCCTCGGTGATAATGTGGCTGATGTCTGGGCGCGGCGGCAGCAGATCGTCCCGCGCTTCGCTCAACTCGGCTTCCATCACTTTTCCCATAAAGACCTCCCTGCTTCACCTTACACAATCAAAATTGGTGATTGGGTGATTAGGTGATTAGGTGATTGGGTATTGCGTGCCGGAAATACCCAATCACCCAATCTCCTAATCTCTCAATCTCTCACTCCCCCAATCACCTGCTCCCCAATATCTCCCCACGCAGTTTGTCGATCTGCCCGGCCAGTTTTGGTTCTCGTTCCGCACCGAGACGGCGCAGGCGGTGCTTGCGGAAGGCGATTTCCACGGTCTGCTGCAACCGTTTGGCCTGGGATTTGTTTCTGCGCGCATCCAACAGGGGCGAACGCCGCCAGCCGCCGACCAGCGAATCGTACTCGGTCTGGGAGAGCAGCACGCCCACTTCACCGCGCAACTCGTCGCGCAGCCAAAGACGCTCTTGCTGCCAGGTAAGCAGTACAACGATCCCCACCAATGCGATGCCCCCAACCGCCAGCCCCAGGCTGAGGAAGATACCCAGACCATTGACACTGGAGATACTTGCCCCCAAATTGTGCAAGGCGTGTGCGCCTACCGCCGCGACAAAGCCAGCCACCACCCAACGCCGGGCGCTAGAGGGAGTAGGTGCGTGGCGGGCCAACCCCAATCCGATCCCAAAGAGACCGGTGTAGAGTGCGTGGTTTAACCCGAAGATGACGGCGCGCAGAAAGATCAGAACCGTCAGATCGACAAAGCCACCCTCGCTGAATGCGCCAATAAAGTAGAGAAAATTCTCGGTCATCGCAAAACCGAAGCCGATGAGCGCACCGTAGGTCAGCCCGTCTAGCACCCCGTCGAACTCATTGCGCATGAATTTATAGATGGCGTAGAGCGCCAGCCCTTTGGCGATCTCCTCCACCAGCGGGGCCACCAGCGCCGACTCCACAATCGCCGCGGTCAGGCTGCCCGCATCGCCCACAAAGGGGATGCCGATGACCAATTCACCGAAGAGACTGGTCACAACGGCCGGGATGGCACCCCACAAAAAGGCCACAATCCCCATCCAGACCGGCTCCCGCTCGTAGCGGTCGGCCAAATAGAAGGCGAGCGCGTAGAAAAAGGTGGGAATCACAGCCGCGGCCAGACTGAGGATGAGACCGATGAGAGCGGTGAGCATTGACGAGTTTCCAGGAAGTTGTGTGCCCCAGGAAACGTGAATCGTGAAACGTGAGATCGCCGAATGATCTCACGTTTTACGTTTCACGTTTCAGGGTAGCAAATGGGCGTCGAATATCCGTTCTCTTACGGCCTAAGCAGCACCTTCGACACATCCCCCGGCGCGTCGATCAGCCGGTCGAACCACGCGCCGCCTTCGGCCAGGGGCGCTTCCACAATCCACGGGTCCAGACGCATCGTGCCCTGTTCTAGCAATGCCAGGGCCTGGGCGAAGTTGGCCGGCGTGTAAGCAAAGCTGCCGCGCACGACGATTTCCCGGCGGATGATGTCGGCCGCGGGCATTTCGCTCACCTCTTCGTGTAGCCCACTGAGGATGACTGTGCCGGTGGGCTGGGTGGCGGAGACACACTGGCGGCGGGTGACAGCGGAGCCGACCGCATCCACCGCGACGACAACACCGCCGCCGGTCGCCTCCCGCACACTCTGTACCACATCCACAGAGCGGGGGGGCAAGGGTGTGCCGCCCAGCGCCGCGCCCATGGCCAGCCGCTCCCCGTCCAGATCGGCGATGAAGACTTCGCGCGCCCCCTTCAGTTGCAGCGCTTGCAAAGCCAGCAGCCCAATCGGGCCTGCGCCGATAATCAGACAGCGTTCCCCGGCTACCGCGCCGGCCAGCTCGCCGATGCGCACACCGCAGGCCGTCGGCTCGGTCAGGCTGCCCGTGCGCAGCGACATCCCAGCGGGCAGACGGGTGACTGTCTGGGCTGGCACGACCACAAATTCTGCATACGCGCCGGGCCGGTGCGCCCCGATCAGCCGACGGCTGGGGCAGAGCTGGTTCAGCCCACGTCTGTCCCAGATGCTCTCGTCCGTGCAAAAGAGTGGGTTGACGGTCACCTGTGCGCCCAAAGAGAGGGCCGGGTTGATGGACGCGGCCTGCTCGCCCATCTCCACAATCTCGCCGGAGAACTCGTGGCCCATCACCAGCGGGGGCACGCGCAGCGCGTTGTGGCCCAGATAGCCGCTCAGTTCCGAGCCGCAGATGCCGCCATAGGCGACGCGGATCAGCACTTCGTCCGGGGGAACGGTGGGTAGGGACGTCTCGCGCAGGGCCAGCGCGCGGGGCGCTTCCCAGACCAATGATTTCATAGGGTCAAACCTTTCATAGCTATTCTTTGTGTCTTCGTGCCTTTGTGGTTCAGACTTGCTGCTCTCTATTGTAGACGGAAGTGGGTTTTTCGGCAATGTGGAATGATGGGGTGATTCCCCATAATTATCGGGTTTCCCTCCGGAAATACGCCTACAAACCAACCGTTTTCACCAGGAATAGCGCCGATTTATGGGTAATCAGCACAGAAAAGGCATTTGACAAACCAAACAATCGGTTGTATAGTGGCAGCCAGTCAGCAGGCTAAAGATTTTTATGAGGCACGGCCTGGGTAGTTACGCGGACGCGGGCGAAACTGCTGGGGTTAATGATTGTCCACGCAATAAGACGAATATCCACACCCATCGCCAAAGACGTTGCCGTTGGCGTCCTACTTGTAAGTCAAAATGCACCCCTCGTTTGGCGCTGATATTTTGGAAAGCGCAGGGCATCGCACGGTGCAAGAATTCTGGACTCATTTGAGGTGGCAGGCATGACCATTGGCTATCTTATTCGACGGATCGGGGTGTTCCTCCTCATCGTGATTACTGCGGTCACTCTCAACTTCTTTATCCCCCGCATCAGCCCGAGGAATCCTATCCAATCTCGTATGAACCAGCTCGCCGCGCAGGGCGGCGTCTACGAGAACCAGATTCAGGAACTGATCAAGATTTATAACCAGAAGTTCGGCCTGGACAAGCCACTCTGGGAGCAATACCTGATCTATTGGCGAGACCTGCTCAACTTTGATCTCGGCATGTCCTTCTCCTACTACCCGCAAACGGCCATCGAGATGATCGCGCGTTCGGCGCCGTGGACGATTGGCCTCCTGATCGTATCCACTATGATTTCGTTCGGCCTCGGTACGCTTCTTGGCGCGCTGATGGCCTGGCCCCGAACGAGCCGCATTGCCACCGCTTTATCGCCGCTCTTTATGACGCTGTCGGCCATTCCCTACTATCTGCTGGGCATGCTCTTCATCTACCTTATAGCTATGCGCTGGCGACTGCTGCCGGTCGGCGGGGCCTACACGTCCGGTGTGAACCTGACCTTGAGCTGGCAGATGGCGCTCGACATTGGCCGTCACGCCATTCTGCCTGCCGCTTCCATCGTTCTGAGCAGCGTCGGCTCCTGGGGTCTGGGTATGCGCGCGATGATGACAACCACGCTGGGCGAGGACTATCTCCAGATGGCGGAGGCCAAAGGGCTGAAGCCAAAGACTATCTTCATGGACTATGCGCTGCGCAACGCGCTTCTGCCGCAGGTGACCTCTTTGGCCATATCGCTGGCGATGGTGATGTCGGGGGCCGTGCTGGTAGAGGTGATCTTCGGCTACCCGGGTGTGGGCAACCTCCTCTTCAAGTCTATCGCAGGCAACGACTACTTTGTCATCCAGGGCATCTCGCTCTTCATCATTCTATCCATCGGCGTCTCGCTGCTGGCGCTGGATCTGCTCTACCCACTCATTGACCCGCGCATCAAGTATGGACAAGGCTAGGTAGCATGATGGCAAGCAAAGAAGGCAGGTTTGTTGGGGTGTTGGGTCGTTATCGCTTGCTGATTGCAGGTGCCATTTTGGTCACGCTGGTCTCACTTTTCGGCCTGGTGGGTCGTCTTTTTGTGCCGGTAGAAATGTCGGAGGTGGGTGCCGGTCGCCCGGCCAAGCCACCTTCCGCCGAGCATTGGCTAGGCACCGATCAGCAGGGTCGGGACGTGCTGGCTGACCTCATCTACGGCACCCCCACCTCGCTGGAGATCGGTGTGATCGCGGGCGTCTTCGGTGTAGCCATAGGCGCATTGATGGGGCTGATCGCTGGCTATACCGGCGGTATCGTCGACGAGGTGATCCGGATTGTTGTGGATATCCTGCTGACGATACCGAGCCTGATGATTCTGATCATCGTCGCCTCCATGTTTGGCGTCGTCTCGGTCGAGGGGATGGCGCTGATCATCGCGGCGCTGGCCTGGATGTGGCCGGCTCGCGCCGTGCGCGCCCAGGTACTCACCATCCGCGAGCGCATGTATGTCCAGGTGGCCCGCTTCAACGGTGCCAGCAACTTGCGGATCATCATCGGGGAGCTGCTACCGAACCTGATGCCCTACCTGGCGGCCAGCCTGGTCAGCGCGATTTCTGGAGCGATCCTCGCCTCCGTGGGACTCTCGACCCTCGGGCTAGGGCCGATGACCAAGCCGTCGCTGGGCCTGACCTTCTACTGGGCCATCACCTACGGTGCCCTGATCCGCCAGATGTGGTGGTGGTTCATGCCGCCCATCATTATCATTGTCATCCTCTTCTTAGGGTTGTTTTTGATGAGCCAGGGCCTGGACCAGATCGCCAACCCCAGACTCCAGAGCAAAGCGTAATGCCAGAGCAAAACAGTAGGACAGTGAGTACAAACTGTCTTACTGACTCACTGTCTTACTGTATTTTTCCCAGAGGTGTGGATTGAACTCGATCACCCTTCAGGTGCGCGATCTTCGTGTACATTACTACACCCGTCAGGGCGCTGTACAGGCGCTTAACGGTATATCCTTTGACCTGCACGCCGGGGAGCGCCTCGGGCTGGTCGGCGAGTCCGGCTCCGGTAAGTCGACCGCTGCCCTCGCGCTGATGCGTCTGATCAGGCCGCCCGGCAAGATCGAGGGTGGTCAGGTGCTGCTCGACGGTCTCTCCCTCCTTGAATTGCCCGATGAACGAATGCGCCAGATCCGGCTTGCCGAGATCGCGTTGGTCTCTCAGGGCGCGATGAATTCGCTGAACCCGGTGGCACGGGTGCGCAGGCAGATCGAGGACGCGCTGCGCGACCACGATGTGAAGCTGACAGGCCGCGAACGGAGCGAGTGGATTGGCGAATTGTTGCAGCGCGTCGGTCTTCCCCGCAGCGCCGCGGAAATGTATCCGCACGAGTTGAGTGGTGGGATGAAGCAGCGCGCCTGCATCGCCATCGCCATCTGTTTGAAACCCAGGGTCATCATCGCCGACGAGCCTACAAGCGCGCTTGACGTTGTGGTCCAGCACCAGGTGATGGAAACCCTGGAGAGTGTCCGGGCAGAACTGGGCGCGTCGGTCATCCTGATCGGGCACGATATGGGGCTGATGGCGCAGACTGTCGATCGCATTGGGGTGATGTATGCGGGTGATCTTGTCGAGACGGGCGGCGTCGAGGAGCTTCTCGCTGATCCCCTGCACCCGTACACCAGACTGCTCATGGCCAGCCTGCCCTCCCTCGAACAGAAGGAGGCCGCCAGGGGCATCCCCGGGATGATGCCCTCCCTGCTCAACAAGCCGGTGGGCTGTCCATTTCATCCCCGCTGCCCAGACGCCTTCGACCGCTGCATGGTGGAAGAGCCGACGCTGCGCACGGTGCGCACGAACCGCGACGTCGCCTGCCATCTGCACTCGGACGCTAGGGAGGTAGTATGACTGCTCTGCTCGAAGCCCGGCATCTGACCAAGATCTTCGGTGGTGGGATGCTCCATCGCAGCAACTCCCTGGTGGCGCTGGACAACCTGTCGCTCGCCATCGAGGAAGCGCCGCCGACGATTACCGCCATTGTGGGCGAGAGTGGCAGCGGCAAGACAACCTTTGCGCGACTGATCCTCGGCCTCACCGAGCCGACCAGTGGCGAGGTCCTCTATCGCGGGGTTGACATGCGGCGACTGGACCGGGATCAGCGTCGCCAGTTTCTGCGCGAGGTCCAAGTGATCTTCCAGGATCCCTACGAGGTCTACAACCCGTTCTATCGGATCGATCACGTACTTGAGGAGCCTGTGGCGAATTTTCGCCTGGCCACATCGCGGGCGCAGGGCCGGGAGCTGATCGAGGAGGCGCTCGTCTCCGTCGGCCTGCGACCAGAGGAGACGTTAGGGCGCTTTCCGCACCAGCTCAGCGGCGGCCAGCGGCAGCGGGTGATGGTGGCGCGCTCGCTTCTTCTGCGTCCGCGCGTGATCGTTGCCGACGAGCCGGTCTCTATGATCGACGCATCCTTGCGCGCCACTGTCATCGAAAGCCTGCGCGACCTGAACCGTCGCTTCGACATCTCGCTCATCTACATCACCCACGATCTCACCACGGCCTACCAGCTCAGCGAGAACATCATCGTTCTCTACCGGGGGGCAGTCGCCGAAGCCGGAGACGTCGAACAGGTCGTCAAGCAGCCTGAGCATCCTTACACGCGTTTACTGATCGGCTCCATCCCGCGACCGGATCCCAAGCACCATTGGGGGATCAAAGAGAAAATCCCCGACACGGCTGGCAA
>CAMDEX010000067.1 GCA_945897075.1 Litorilinea aerophila | reverse complement strand
TTCAGGCGCAGCCAGCAGCGCCCCTACGGATCAAGTCAATACATTTGTGTAGCATACCACAAAATGTCCAATCTGGCCTACGGATTAACGCCAGGTAAACTCCCATATTGGGCTGGGCGGGCTGACCGGTGTCGCGCCCTCGAACACCTGTACATACCAGCGCCAGGCGCGGCCAAACGCCTGGGGCGCCAGATTGCAATATGCCCCGTCCATCTGCCAGTTGGTGCGCTGATCGGTGCGCTGTTCCAACACCGGCACAACCTGGACAGCGCCCGCTGCGTCCGGCGCGGAATTGACATAGCCCAAAAAGAGGACATACTCGTCGTCGGGGGCAAGACCGTTGACCGGGTTCCAGCGCATATACTGTTCGCCGCTGCAGGGCACATTGATGGCTGGGGCCGGGTCAACCAGGCTGGGCGCATCCAGGCGAATGGTGATTTTGGGCGTGGGCGTCGCTGTGGGCGCAACAGTGGGCCGGGGCGTAGGCGTGGGCAGCACGTAGCCGGGCGGCGGGATGATCAGCTCGTCGCCCACACGCAGGGTGGTGGCCTGGGCCGCGCTCAGCCCATTCACCGCCAGCAGCACATTGCTAGAGACGGCGTTGCTGGTCGCAATCCCGATAATTGTATCCCCGGCCTGCACAACATAACGGCGCAGCCCCGGCGTCGGCGTGGCGGTGGGCGGCAGGGGTTGCCCCACCAACGGGATGACAAGTTTCTGGCCGGGGCGCAGTTCCCTGGCCTGGGTGATGGTCAACCCGTTGGCGGCCAGCAGCGCCTCTGTGCTGGTGTTGAAGCGCAGGGCGATCCCGACAAATGTATCGCCGCTTTCCACTGTATAGAATTCCTGCCCCGGCAGAGTGGTCTGAACAGGCGCAGTCGGGGTGGCGGTGGGGGGCGGCGTGGCGGTCTGGGTGGGTGTAGCGGTCTGGGTGGGCGTGGAAACGGTCGGCGTAGCTGTTGGCTCGGCGCTGACCAGTGGGCCGCTGCCGGGGATTTTCAGGGTTGTGCCCGCTTTGAGTTGCAGGGCTTGAACCGGGGCAAGCTGGTTGACCGTCAACAGTTCCGCCACTGTGACCTGAAAATGGTTGGCGATGGAGAAGGCGGTGTCGCCTTCTTGGACGGTGTAGGTGCGCGCCGTGGCTGTCGCCGCGCTGCGCAAAGTGGCGGTGATCGTTTGTGCGGCGCTCACAAGTACACTTTGTCGAATCGTCGTCGCCGTTGCGCTTGGCGTATGCGTGGCCGTTTCTGTGGACGTTGCCGTTGCCGTTGCGGTCGGGATGGGGCTGGCCGTCGGCGTGGCCGTGGCTTGTGGCGTATCTGTGGGCGGAGCGGCTGCGCGTGTATTCGTCGGAACATCCGTCGGAGCGTCTGTCGGAGCGTCCGTCGGAGCGGCAAGCGTCAGCGCGCCGTTGCTCGCGCCGTCGGATTGGACAGAGACCTCCCCCGCGGCTGGTTCACCTTCTGCCGCGCCCGCAGACGCGCTCACAGGGGTCAGCAGCGGATTTTCGACGACGACCAGGGCCGCGTCCATCTGTTTTTCGGCCCATTTGAACGGGCTGCCCGCGGTCTGGCTGAGCAAAAGCAGCGCTAGGAGCAGCAGCGCAGTGGTCGGTATACCCAATGTGAAGAGGAGCGAAGGCGCAGCCACCAATCCCCGCCCGCAGTGGGGGCACAGGGCGTAGGCCGACGACGCCTCCTTGCGGCAATGGCGGCAACGAATCGGCTTTGGCTGGACGTGCAGCACTGTGCCGCATTGAGCGCAGACGGCCTGCCCCGGCTGCAGAGGCGCGCGACAACCGGGGCAGTTCTCGATCTCCATCGGGCCACTCTTTTCTTATTGGATCAGAAATTGAGAAGTTCGACTTTTGCCAAAAATCGAGCTTCTTTTGTCAAGACTTACGCAGCCGGGAACGCCGCCATCCCTGGCGGCAGCCAGCAGGATGCTGGCGTTCCCGGGAGTAATTGCGTAAGTCCTGTTGTATTACTGCCCCAGAATGCGCAGCCAATCAATCGCCTGTGGCCCGGAACGAATATCGCTGACGGTAATCACAACCATCAGCCCCAGGAGCAGGGCAAAGCCGACCAGATGGATCATCCCCTCTTTTTCCGGATCCAGCCGCCGTCCGCGCAGTTTTTCAAAAACGATAAAGAGCAGACGCCCGCCGTCCAGTGCCGGGATAGGGAAGAGATTGGCAACAGCCAACCCGGCGCTGATGATAGCGGCCAACTGCCAGATGGGGAACCAGAAACCCGTGTCCACTGTGGCGCTCACGGCCCCGCCCACCAGTTGCGCGATGCCCACCGGTCCAGAGAAGCCGGCATCGCTGGGGGCAAGCTGCCCGGCGATCAGCATCACAGGCAGCGAAACCACCATCCCCACATAGCCGACGATGTTGCGCACCCCTTCGACAACGGCCAGATGGAAGGGCAAGGCCACCATCCGCTGCACGCCGTCAATCGCAATCCCCATGGATCCCTGGCCCGCGGGCGGATCCTTACGGGCCAGAACGGGAATCTGCAGCCAGCCGTCGCCGCGCACGACGGTCAGGGTGACTTCGTTGCCCGCCAACGCGCTGACCTGTCTGCCCAGAGAGTTGCCGGGCGTGACCGGTATGTCGTTGATGGCAAAGACAATATCGCCCGCGGCCAATTCTGCCTGGGCCGCGGGGCTGTCTTGCACCACCGCTGTGACCTGTGTGCCCAGCACCGGTGCGTAGGTTACGCCGGCCAACAGCTCCACCGCGGAGCGGCCCGAAGTTGCCAGCGTCAAACGTTCGCCGCCACGCAGGACAAACAGCCCCTCAGCCGGGGCCGTTGTGCCGTCGGCCAATGTCCGCGAACTGGTCGCGCCCAACGGTTCGCCGTCCGTGGCCGTCACCAGCAACGGGTCGCCCGCCTGGCTGAGCAGAATGTCGCCCTTCTGCAGACCCGCGGCCGCGGCCGCGCTCGTGGCCGGTACATCTTCCAGCAGCGGGTGGGCGATGCTGGCGGGGAAGCCAGAGAGGACGCTGGCAACCGAGAAAATGATGGCGATGAGGAAGTTCATGGCAGGCCCCGCCACCAGTGTCACTGCCCTGGCGCGGGCGCTGGCCGCGTTGAACGAGCCGGGCGACATATCCGCGGCGTCTTCCCCTTTCATACGCACAAACGCGCCGAGGGGAATGGCGTTGATGGAAAAGAGTGTGCCGTCGTAGGTAAAGAGTTTGATGATGCGCGGGGGGAAGCCGAAGACGCCGAACTCCTCGACCTCAATGCCGTTGCGCCGCGCGGCCAGATAGTGGCCCAGTTCATGAAAGAACATCAGCGCGCCAAGCAGGAGCAGAAAAGAAACGATTGTCAGTAGCATTGTTTGTCCTTATACGCTGCCTCGCATCCCAGCGACAGTGGCCGAAGGTGCAGACTGGCAGTCTGAATTCGCAGTGCATTATACAGGTGGCTTTCCTGCACTGGCAAATGAAGTGAGTTTACAAGCCAATAGTGTAGCGCGGGTGGGGCAGGTAGTCTGTAATCTTTATCAGTGAACGATGACTCGCGTCCCCGGCCAATCGTCCCCGCCGAGCAGCGCCCGCGCTACATTGCCCGGCAACAGCCCGCCGCAGATGATGACCTCCAGACCAGGCTGGCGGCGCGCCATCGTCAGGGCCTGCTCAATTTTGGCCGCCATCCCGCCGGTGACGTCCGTGCCGTGGCTGCCGCCAACGCCTTTGCCCAGGCTGGCAAGCGTGACCGGGGTGATCTGGCGGATGGGCTGGGCGGCGGGGAAGCGCAGGGGGTCCGCCGTGTAAACACCGTCCACCTCCCCCGCCAGAATGATACGCTGGGGTGAAAGGGAGCGCGCCAGCCAGTCGAAAATCTCCTCGGTGCTGGCGATTGTGCCGCCGCGCACGCTATCCAGCGCCACGTCCCCATGCACCAGCGGGATCAGCCCGCGCGCCAATGCCAGGGCAACGGTTTCTTCGGGGCCAGCGACGATGCGGCCATCCACGCAGCGCAATGTCGCGCCGGGCTGGATTGACCAGACGGGCAGACCCGCCAGCAGCAGACAGTCGGTCACAATGCGGTTGAGGCGGGCTGCGGCGTCGGCGGTGGCGGCAAAGCCCAGCCACTCCTCCGGCGTATGCACGCCGTCGCGCGTGCCATAGCGCCGGGCGGTGACGTGGCCGAAACTGCCGGAGCCGTGGCCGATGACCAGTTGCAGGGCCGGGTTTTGGCGGAGGGCCACAGCGATTTCTATCATCAGCCGCTGGAGTACATCCAGGCGCGGCGTCTCGGCCCGCCGTTTGTCGGTGATCAGCGAACCGCCCAGTTTGAGGAAGATGAGGTGTGGCATAGGAAGTGTCGTAGCGTTTCACAACTTTCTGTTATGCGTAGTGCGTGGTGCGTGTACAAGTTTGTATACACGGATCGAAAGGAACACAGATTTTTCGGCTGATCCGTGTTTCTTTTGATCCGTGTATACAAGCTATTTTCCAGGGCAGGTGCAACTGGAAGTAATGGCGTATACAAGCCCTTCGTCCTCGTCCGGCAGGAGAGTGCGCGGGTCAAAGAGCAGCCGGTCTTTCTGGATGCGCCCGATGAGCGGCGGGTTGGCCTGGCGCAGACGGGCGGCCAGCGCGTCCGGGTGGGGCGCGGCCAAAGCCAGCAGAAAGGTGGGCAGTGTCTCGCCGGGCAGACTGCCCCCGCCGATGGTACTCTGACCGGGGACGACTGCTACAGGCAAGCCAGCCGCAGCCAGCCTTCTTTGCCAGCTTTCGGCGCGCACCCGCAGGCTATCGGCTGTCGCGCTGATCATCTGCCAGACGGGAATCTCCTCCACAGCCTTGCCGCGCTGGTAGGCTTGCAGCGTGGCTTCCAGCGCGGCCAGCGTCAATTTGTCCACACGCAGGGCACGCGTGAGCGGGTGGCGGCGGATTTCGTCAATGAACTCCGCCTTGCCCACAACCAGCCCGGCCTGGGGACCGCCCAGCAGTTTGTCGCCGCTGAAGGTGACAATATCCGCGCCGGCCGCAATGCTCTGCTGTACGGTCGGTTCGGGCGACAGGCCAAAAGGCACAGTGTCAATGAGCGTGCCACTGCCCAGATCGTCTATGACCAGCGGTGTGAAAAATCCGCCGCTGCTTTTGGCGATCTCCACCAGTTCGGCCAGAGAGGGTTTGCTGACAAAGCCGATCTGCTGGAAGTTGCTGGCGTGGACACGCATCAGCGCGGCGGTGTCGCTGTGGATGGCGTCGGCGTAGTCGCGCGGGTGGGTGCGGTTGGTCGTGCCCACCTCCACCAGCCTGGCCCCGCTACGGCGCAGCACATCCGGGATGCGAAAACCGCCGCCGATCTCGACCAGTTCGCCGCGGCTGATGACCACTTCCCGCCCGGCGCAGAGCGCAGCGAGGACGAGAAAGACGGCACCGGCGTTGTTGTTGACCACCAGCGCGTCTTCTGCGCCGGTCAATTCCTGCAAAAGCTGGCGGGCGTGGCTGTAGCGGCTGCCCCGTTCGCCGGCTGCGATGTCGTATTCCAGATTGTTGTAGCCGGCGCTAATGGCCGCGATGGCCCCACGCGCGGCTGCGCTGAGGGGGGCGCGGCCCAGATTCGTGTGGATGATGACGCCGGTGGCGTTGATCACCGGGCGCAGCGAGGGTTGGTTGCTGCGTTGCAGCCGTTCGTCCAGAAGAACGAGCAGTGCTGCTTGCGTGGGCGCTCTTTCCCCGCGCTGAATGGCGGCCCGGCTCTCGTCCAGCAGGGCGCGGATGGCCTCTGTAACCTGTTGCGCGCCGTAGCGCGCCATTACTTCCGCCACGTCCGGGCGGTGCAGCAGGGCGTCAACGCTGGGCAGCTTGCGGTATTCGGCTTGGGTCTCGGCCATTGGCTCTATTCCACGCAGTTGGGGGTACCTGATTCCGGGAATGGCCCAGCACCGGATTGCAGATAGGAAATCGTCTGGGCCATTCCCGGAATCAATAACAGGCATCCCCATTCGTCAACAGAAAAGGCCAGCCCGGAGAGGCTGGCCTGCGCTTGCCCGTTGGGCGGTGTGGGCGAAGAGGGACTCGAACCCCCGACCCCCTCCTTGTAAGGGAGGTGCTCTAACCAACTGAGCTATTCGCCCATGGAAAAAATAAGGGACACGGATTTGCGCGAATTTACACGGATAACTATACCCGGAGTGGGGGTTGTTGTCAAAGAATGTGGAATGATGAGATGATGAGGAATGGGGTATACTATCCGTGGGAATCCCTCCTATCCGTCTCCATCCCTGTTCTTTGTTTTAAGGAGTATGCAATGGAACTGGCTGCTCTGCTGGCAAAGCTCTTTGGCCCCACCTTTGCCCGTATCCTCTTTGCCTATGCCCTGCGCGGGGGCGACTGGAAATTCATCACCGGCGGCGATGTGGCCGAGACGCTGGCCGACAGCCTGGACATCGGCGGGGTGGTGGACAAGCTGAGCGGCGGCGACCGCAAAGCCCGGCGCAACGGCCAGCACATCTTCGACACAATCGGCGATGAGGTGGCCGAGCGGGTGGCCGCACTCTCTGTGGGGGAGAACGCAGCCCCGGCGGAGGGAGAAGTGGAGCAGGCGGTGGAGGCGGCCAAAGCGGTGATGGAGCGCCGCGCCCTGCCCCTCCTCGTCGAGACGCGCTTCGAGCGCATCGCCTTTCGCAACAAACTGAGCGCCACGCCGCCCCCGGCCCCTGGCTGGTCTGCGCAGCAGCGGGATTATTACAGCCGTCTGCTGGCTATCAGCGCGGACGCCCTCTTTGCGGCCGCGGAGCAGATCCCCCACTTTACCCGCGACACCACCGGCCAGTTGTTGCAGGACACCAATCACCTGCTGGACGGGATGCGCCGGGGGCTGGCCAACCAGCGGGAGATTCTGGCCCAGAGTTACGGCGTCCAGCGCCAGGACGAGCGCAGCCAGTTTGAGCAGGACTACCGCACGGCTCTGGCCAGCGCCCTGGACCGGCTACGTCTCTTTGGCGTGCCGCTGGTGGACGGGGCGCGCCAGCCGCTGAGCGTGGCTTTTGTGAAGATGCGTCTGGCCCACAGCAGCGACGAATCTGAGATGGAGGAGATGGACGCCCATCTGCGGCGGGAGCGCCAGCCCCAGCCCCAGCGCACAGAAATTCTCTCTGTCGCTGAAGCCTTTGCCCACAGCCGTAGGCTGGTGGTGGTGGCCCCCGCCGGTCTGGGCAAGACGACGCTGCTGCGCTGGGCTGCGGTGCAGATGGCCCAGTTCAAAGGCGCGGACGACATCCCCCTCTGGCAGGGACGGCTGCCTTTCTATCTGCAACTGCGCGACTACAGCCGGGAAAATCTGCCCGCCATTGCTGACCTGCCCCTGGCCTACCGGGCCGACGGGATGGAACTGCTGGCCGGTTCTGCGCCCGCGGGCTGGGCCAGAGAGCAGTTGCGCCAGAAACGGGCCGTCATCTTTGTGGATGGGCTGGACGAAATCAATGAGGCCAAACGCCAGGAGGCCATCGCTTGGGTGGAGGAGCTGCTGCGCATAGAGCCGGAGACGCTTTTTGTCCTCTCCGGGCGGCCCAATGCAGTGGATCGCGAGAGTGCCCAGCCCGAACTGACCTGCCTGGGCTTTGATTTTGTCTACCTGCAACCGCTGGACGAGGGGATGATTGACCGCTTTGTAGCCCAGTGGCACGCGGCTATGACCGACACCAACTGCAAGTACAGCGACAAGAGCCGCATCCCGGAGCGGGAGAGACGGCTGCTGGCCGCGCTGTCCCAACGGCCCGAACTGCGCCAGTTATCAGCCACCCCCCTCATCGCGGCGATGCTCTGCGCGCTCAATCTGACCGAAGACCGGGAATTGCCGCGCGACCGCATCCGTCTCTACAACCGCTGTGTGGATATGCTGCTGGATCGGGACGAGGCGGGCCAGGTGGATACGTCGGGTTACGGCGTGGCCCTGCGCCCGGAGAGCGCTCGCCGTCATCTGGGCCACATCGCCTGCTGGATGTTGGAGTCGGAACACT
Source organism: Litorilinea aerophila (assembly GCA_945897075.1). Lineage (GTDB taxonomy): Bacteria > Chloroflexota > Anaerolineae > Caldilineales > Caldilineaceae > JACQGT01. Next base: position 17,748 of record CAMDEX010000067.1, on the reverse strand, counting down.
CCACGATTGAGCGGGCCGACGCCGAACGGCTGATCGCCAGTGATGGGCTGGACGGCGGCAAAATTGCCCGCTATCTGGCCGAACGCTCCGGGCTGTTGCAGCCCCAATCCCAGGATGTCTACGACTTCTCGCATCGCACCTTTCAGGAATTTTTGGCCGCCCAACACATCGCTGCCAGCCACCGGGTGGTGCAGGTGGCGAAGCAGTACGCGGGGCAGAAGGAGTGGCGCGAGACAATCGTACTGCTGGCCGGTTTTGTGCAGGCGGGGGATCAGCAGAAATTGCTGGACACGCTGCTTTCTGCCGCCCAAAACCAGCCAGAGGAGGCCCGCACCTATCATCTGCTGGCCTGGGCCTTCTGGGAGTTGCTGGATGAGCGTACCGCCGAGGCTAATCAATGGATGGCAAGCCACGCCGCCGCTCTCTGTCAGGATGCCGGGAAGCGTCTGAACCTGATGAATACGCTGGTGGGGGATGTGACGCCCCTGGCGGGGTTGACCAGCCTGCAAAGGTTAGACCTGGACGGTACGCAGGTAGTGGATGTGACACCTCTAGCGGGGTTGACCAGCCTGCAAAGTCTGGAGCTGAAGAATACGCAGGTGGTGGATGTGACGCCCCTGGCGGGGTTGACCAGCCTGCGATTACTGGATTTGAGGCATACGCAGGTGGCGGATGTATCACCCCTGGCAGGCTTGACCAACCTGCAATCACTGTCCCTGAGTGATACACAAGTAGCGGATATGTCGCCTTTGGCGCGTCTGCCCCGCCTTGGATTCTTGTCCCTGTGTGATACACCAGTGGCAGATTTGTCAGCACTCAGTAACCGCATTGCCACCGGAGAACTACTTATACAACTCAGCGAGAAGCAGATTGCACATTTGCAAAGTTGTTTGAGAGATCTTACAAAGGTTCGTTTGGTCGTCCGTGCTAACAAGTAAATGAGATAAAGAACCTGCAAGCTCTACCGGGGTTGATCAGCCTGCAAAACCTGTATCTGAGGAATACGCAGATGGTGGATGTCGCGCCCCTGGCCCATTTGAAGAATCTGCGGATTGTTCGGTGACAGGAGTTGCGGGAAAGGTGAGGGGCGTCCCTTCGATTCCCAGCATAGAGGGGCTGTACGGGACGCACAGCGTCTGTATCTTGCGCACCGACGTTGTACGCGGCGCACAGCGCCTGTATCTCGCGCACAGAGCCTGTGCGCCCGTGTACAGTGTCGGTATCTCGCGCACAGGCCCGGTATACGAAGCACCGGGTCTGTATCTCGCGCACAGGCTCTGTACGCGGCCTATAGAAGCTACAAAGCTCTATCCCATAGCCATACTCACCCGACAGAGACCGTCAACTGCCGAATGTTGCGCAGCACTTCCGCCGCGCTGCTGGCATCCAGCACACTATGACTGACCGCAGAAAGCTGCTCCCGGTTGCAGGCGTCCAGCGCGGCGCGCAAGGCAGTATCTGGCGCGCCAAAGCGATAGGTGATCAGATCGACCAGGAGTTGACGCTTGCCTTGCTCCAATCCTCGTTCCAGCCCTTCGTCCCGGCCTTGATCCAGCCCTTGCTCCAACCCTTCTTCTCGGCCTTGCTCCAGCCACTCCTGGGCCGCAGGTGAAATTAGCATCGTTCGTTTCTCCTTTCCTACAGTCTCCCTGACAGTGCGAATCTGCGCCACTGTCAGGTCGCTGTTTTATTTACACGTCTGCCAGCGCCATCCGCCGAATGTTGCGCAGCGCTTCCGCGGCGCTGCTGGCATCCAGCACAATATAACTGACCGCAGAAAGCTGTTCCCGGTTGCAGGCTCCGGTGCGCCAAGCCGCGGCTAACCGGTTCACCTGACCAGCGGAACTCTTTCTCACGCCTACGGTTTCATGGAGATGGGCAGGAATATCTGATAGCTGTCCAAAACTCTTTCCAACCCTACCGGGTACACAGAGCCATCCAGCCCGACAATCTCCAGCGTATACTCGGCGCTCTGGCTGTCTGAGCCAGAGGCGTCCAGCCAGGTATAGAGCGCACCCTCCGACTGGCCGGGAAGTTGGGCCGGGATGAGAGTCGGGTTCAGCCGGGTGACCAGACCATTCCCATCCGTGCGCAGCAGATTGAAGCCGGTCAACTCTATTTCCGAGGTGGTCTGCCAGCTCAGTTCGACCCCAGCATCGGTCACACGGGCCTGGCCGTTGACCGCCAGCACAGCCGTGGGGATGATGACCCAGATCGCCGCCGCAGCCGACTGATTCGACAAGAGCGTTTGGAAGCGGGGCGCGCTGCCAGCCGCACCGTCTGCATCCGCGCTCACGCCGGATACGGTGGCGGTGTTGACCGTAACCGAACCAGGTTCAAAGGAGGTATCCCCTTTGGTGCTGAATGTGACGCTCACTTCCAAACTTGCGCCTACGGCCAGTTCGCCTGCTGCGCCGGTCAGGTCGTTCCAGACCAGTTGATCCAGCGGCATTCTGGCCGCTCCGCTGTCCGGCCCAACCGAGGCCGTTGCATAGACCAGGTATAGGCTGTCGAAACTGTCCTGCAGGGGCAGATCGGTGATAACTGTAGAGCCAGTATTGGTGATGCGGATGCTGAAAATAATCGTCGTCCCCGCGCGCACGGGGCTGGGGGTGAGCAGTTGCTGGGTCAGGCTGATCTGGGAACCGGCGGGCATATAACCGAAGTCAGCCGTGCTGTTGCTGGCCGCCAGGCCCAACGTGACCGTATAGGGCTGGGCCTGGTTGTGGTTGTCCTGGCCGGGGCTGCCCAGCGCGATAGGCTGGTAGGATGCCAGCACCCCAAAGAGGTCTGTCACGCGCACATCGTACGTCTGGCCCAGGGGCAAATCCATGAGCAGATATTTGCCGTCGCTGCCTGTGGTGGCCGTGGACATAACCACGCCGCCGTTGCGCGCTTCCACTGTGACAGCGGGGATGGGCTGATCGCCCGCCGCGATTTCGTAGATACCGTTGCCGTTGACATCGAGCCAGATCTGGTCGCCGATAATGCCCGGTTCTATACTGCTGCCTGTGCCGAAGACTTCGTATTCCCGATAGCCAAAGTCAGCCAGACTGTTGGTCTCCCCGGCGGCCAGATCGATGGCAAAGGGCTGGGGTTTGTTGGTGTTGTCCGTGGGGGTGCTGCCTGTGGTGGCGGCCACCGTAGGGGCGAAGCGGCGCAGAACAGCCAGCGTGTCCGACACCCGCACCAGATATGAATTGGTCAACAGCCCTTTGAATTGGAAGATTCCGCCCAAATCGCTGAGCGCAGCCACATAGACATCCCCGCTATCCCATAGGCCGTCTTTGTTGACGTCCACGATCACATCCACACTCACATTGGGCAGCCCCGGCTCCGTGCCAGCATTGTAGAAGCCATCCACCACATCGTTCACTGGAATATCCTGCCATATCTGGCCGCTGACCGTGCCCAAAGTCGTTGCGTTCGGGCCAAAGCCGAAATCAGTGTTCAGATACTGTCCGCCTCCGCTCAAAACAACCGATAACGGGCTGGGGGTGGTAACGCTCAGCCCCAAAGGCGGGGAAGTGGGCGCAACTGTATAGCCGCCCGCGGGCAATTCCAGCAGATAGCGCCCGTTGACGTCGGTCTGCGCGCAGACAGCCGCGCCGCCTGCGCTGGGCGTGGCGCAGATTTGGGTATCAATGACCACCGGCTCGGCTATCTGGCGCAGGCCGTCCTGGTTTTCATCCACCCAGACCTGGTCTCCCAAAATGGCGCGGCCCGCAGCAGGCGGACGCATATAGCCGAAGTCTACGGATTGCGCATATTGACCCACCGCCACTGGGATCAGGGGCGAGGGGTCCGTGACCGATTGGCCGCCCACCGTATGCGCCAGACCGGCCAGCAATCCCCGCTGATCGGTCACATCCACAAAGTAGCCGCCGTCCACGGGCAGAGCCAGCCGGTAGGCCCCCGCCGCGTTGGAGATTGTGGATCCCACAAAAGTGTCGCTGCCCAAAGAGGGCACCGGCTCGAAGACCCCATCCCCGTCGTCCAGATAGAAGTCCAGACTGATGTTGCCCAACCCCGGCTCGCCCACATCCTGCAGGCCGTCCGCGTCCGCATCGTACCAGATTGTGTCGCCGATGCTGCTGGATTGGGCCTTGAAGCCAAAGTCGGCGGCGTTGTAATCCTGGCCGTTGTTCAGTACCACCGCCACCAGTTCAGGCGTAGTGATAAACTTATAGACCGCGGGGACGCTGGCTGCATCCACAGTGACTGTGTAGCTCCCGGCTGCCAGATTGGTAAAGTCGTACTCCCCGTTCCCATTCGTGAGGGTGGTGACGATCGCGCCGCCGCTCTGGGTCAGCCGCAGCGTCACATTGGGAATGCCCGCTTCGCCGGGGTCCTGGATGGCGTCCCCGTCCTGGTCGTTCCACACTCGGTCGCCCACAGACGCGGGGAGCTGGGTTGCCGGGGTGTTGCTGGCGTGGGAGGGCAGCCGATTGGCCGTGTCGGTGATAAAGGCTGTGGTCTGCACAGTCGGCACGCCGGGCGGGTTGTTCACCGTGGCCCGGAAGGTGAGAGGCGGGGCGACGAGGACGCTGTTGCTCACGGCCTGTGCCCAACTCTTGCTCCCATCTGTGGCGCTGCCGCCAAAGAGCAGACTGCCGATATTGCCGTTGGCGTTGACCTGATAGCTCCAGGTGTAGAGTGTGCCTGTGCCGGTTACGACCGCGCTGGCCGGTGTGGGTCCGCTGACCAGACTGGCGGTGACGCCGTTGGTTCCGGTTACGATCAGCGATGGCGTCACTGCTGCCGACGGGTAGCTCCCTGGCGCGGTGTAGTCAATGCGCAACAGAGGCGCGGTGGTCGTGCTGCCATCGTAACTGTCGGCGCTGCGCGAACCGCTGCCGGTGATGATGAAGACCATACCGTTATTGCTGGCCCAGCCACTACGGTTGACAATCTCCTGTACCACCGTCTTGATGTCTGGCGTATCGTACTCTGTCCCGGTCGTCCAAGCAGACGGAACCCAGGCCACCGAAGCGGTGGTGGTGATCCGGCTTGATATATTATTGGTTGCTGTAGTAAATGTAGTTGCGTTGTCCGCCGCCTGCCCGCGCACGGTCAGGTTGGCCGTGTTGTTGTTGGTGCTGGGCGAATCGGGCGCGACAGCCCGAAAACGAATGTAGGCGTTAGTAACCGTTGCGCCCTGGGGAATAGTGATACCGGTAAAACGCATACCGACTTTCTGCGTGCCCGATGAGGGCGACTCGAAATCCTCCACCATTTCAAGATCTGAACTGATGATGTACATCTGGCCGAGCGTATTCGGCGCGGCTACCCCTGGCCCGAATTCCTCCACATCATCGCTGCTGGCAGCCACCCGCACATCGACTGTGCCCGAACTGCCGACCTGCTGGGATTGGGTCAACAGCATAGAAAGCTGTATCTGGCTGCCGGCCGTGACCAGTGTGGGGCTGGCCGTGATGGCATTGCCCCGGCCCGGAATAGAGTAGGTGATGCTGAGTTTTGGTTCATTCCCCGCATTGTTCAGGGAGCCGATACGCACATCCTTGTCCAGAATGCTCGTTCCTTTGAGGATGACCCCGTTGTTGGCGCTGGCGTTGTTGGCCCAGCTCTGCACCAGAGCGACGACAGCCGCACCAGTCACGCTTTGGTAGCCCGTGGCGGCGGTGCTAAATGTGCCCACGGCAGTCGTGTTGTAAGCGCCTTCGCCACCGCCTGTCCAGGCAAGACCGCTGCTTGTGCTGCAATCTGGATCGTTCCAGCTAGCTCCCGTCGTACAGATGACGTTGTTCTGGGTTCCTTCCACCCACGCTGTGTTTAGCTGATAGACGCCAACCACTTCGTTGGCAGCATCGGCACGGGTCACGCCGAATTGCATAGTGGCTGCACTGATCATCGCGCCTACGGGCAGGCTGCTCAGGTCCCATTGCAGCAAAGGGCGCAGGTCAGTACTGCCATCGGATTTACGTCTGATCTTCAATTCAGTAACGGCTGTGCTGCCGTTGTTCTTCGTTGGGCCACTCACATCGACGAAGGTGTCCTTGATTGCCGTCAATGTCGCTGCACCCACGACAGGCGCAACCGTCCACGACACACCGGCTGTGTTGCTGCCCAAATTCCAGGTCAGCACCCCGCTGTTTTCGCTGCCACCGGCGTTGGCGCTGCCCGCCACATACGTTGTCCCCGCAGGGATGGCGGCGGTAATGACCACATTTTGCAGCAGGTCGGCGCCCGCGTAATCGCTGGTGACGGTATAGAGCAGGCTCTCGCCGGAGCGGGCCGCGGCTTTGTCCACATTCGCCTTCAGCAGGCTCCCCGCCACTGCGCGCTCGGCAACGATTGTCGCCTTGCCACCTGCGCTTTGGACGGTAGCAGTGGCAAAGATCGTGTAGACCCCCCGCGGCACTGTGCCCACCACCACCCGGAAGCTGACTCTGCTGCTGTTGTTGGCGGGCACAGAGCCGATGTTCAGACCGCCCTCGTCCAGGGGGAAGCTGCCGCCCCCATCCAACACGGGGATTGCGTTTAGTTGCGTGCTGCCCAGCACATACGTCGTATAGGCGGGCACAGTAGCGCTGATCACCACATTTGTCAGGGTGGTAGGGCCGCTGTTGGCCGCCACAATCGTATAGCCCAGCGTATCCCCCGGGTCGAGCAGGCCGTTGTTGTTGAGGTCCACCAGCAGTTCGGTTTCCAGGCTGGTGGTGGGGGGAATGGCGGCCGCAGCCGGGATGGAGGCCGCAGCCGCGCCGGCGTTGATGCGCCCATAGCCGTGCATACTATCGTAGCCGGGGTCGCCCATATCCGTCGCTGTATCCTGCAGGGCCTGTTTGACCTCTGCCGATGTCAGGTTGGGGTTGATACTGAGTATAAGCGCGGCCACCCCCGCGGCGTGGGGCGTGGCCATGGAGGTACCGCTCATAAAGGCGTAGGTATTGCCCGGTCGGGTACTCCAGACCGACGCACCCGGCGCCATCACATCCACATTCGGCCCAAAGTTCGACAAGGACCAGCGCGCGTTGTTGTAGTCCGTGGCCCCCACCGCCACCACAGTCTCATAGACCGCGGGATAGCGGTTCGCACTGGTATTGTCGTTGCCCGCCGCGGCCACCACCACCACGCCCTTGCTCACGGCATAGGCGATGGCGTCGCGCACAGAGAGGGAACCCGCGCTCCCGGCCAGACTCAGATTGATCACCCTGGCTCCCTGATCCACGGCATAGGTGATGCCCGCGGCCACATCACCCATCCAGCCCACGTTGCTGGCGTTGAGTACCTTAACCGGCAATATCTTGACCGTCCCGGCGATGCCAGCCATGCCCAGGGCGTTGTGGATGCCGGCCGCAGCAATGCCAGCCACATGGGTTCCGTGGCCGTTGTCGTCCGCTGGGTTGGCGTCTTTGTTTACAAAGTCATAACCGGGCAGGATGCGCCCGGCAAATTCCGGGTGGGCAAAGTCAATACCCGTGTCGATCACGGCCAGAATCAGGGCCGGGTTGCCCAGCGTACTATCCCAGGCCGCCGGCGCGTTGATCTGCTGGGGAGCGTAGACCAGGCTGGGGTTGCTGTAATCCGGGTCGTTGGGGGTGTAGGTGCCATAGCCCCACACGTCAGGCTGATCGTGGCGCACACTGGGATGGCTGGCGAGTGCTGCGCGCAGGGCCGCGAGATTGGCCGGGGTAGCGGCCAGGGTGAAGACACAGGCATCCGTGTCGGCGGTGACGATGGCCGCGCTGTGGGCAGCGGCCAGGGTTTGCAGCCAAGTGTAGTCGGTGCAGGGGGCAAACGTGCCTACGCTCAGGCGGTCGGTGGCGTAAATGCTGGCATAGCCAAAGTTTACGGGAACGATGGCAGGGCCATTGCTGAGGGTCAGATCAAAGGGATTCTGATTGGTGGTTGTCCCGTAGGCTGGAGGCAAGCTGCTCTCGTCCACGCGCACACAGTAGCTGCCAGCCGTGAGACCGATAAAGGAGAAAAAGCCAAACGCGTCGGTGGTGCGGCTGAGCGGCGGGGAAGTGTCCACGATGGCGCAGCTATGCGCAGACAAACGCACGGTCACGCCGCTCAAACCCGGTTCGCTGAAATGCTGCGTGCCGTTCCGATTGGCGTCATCCCAAACCTGGCCGGTGACAGCGTTGTTGGCGCTTGGCCTATATTCAACCACCAATTGGGGACGGCTGGCGGTCGTGGCGTGTTCCCGGCTGGCAAATTCGTACAAATCGGCGCCCAGATCGGGCGTGCCCAGGAGCACGCCATAATTACCGGCGGGGCTGTAAACCCAGCTCTGCGCCAGGGAGGTCAGGTTCCAGGTGTAGACACCATTGGCGCTGACAATAGTCGTAGCCGCAGACGTTGAAGCGTAGTCCCCGCCAGAGTTACTCCAGTCCACGCCATCCTGACGCCGATTCCAACTGGCGGCTCTGTCGCTTACGCCCGCGCAACTCCCCAGCCCTTCTGCCCAGGCCGCTGTGATTGCGTGGGCCTCGATATTGTGCGTAGCTGTGCTGCCGCCGGTTTTGGTCAGCTTCAGCCGGGCTGATGTGATAACAGAACCGACTGGAATGACAGAGAGATCAAAGCGCAGCAGCGGGCGTCCATTTCCCAAACTGTCCTGAGAGGTATCCAGGGTCATCCGATCACAGACCCCGAAGTTATGGTTGGTCTTGTTTTTCCATATCCAGGTATCCTGGACTGGTGTCAACGTAGTCGTCTGGGCGTCTTCAACGGCAGATGGGGCCACGTGAAGGTCCGTGTGGGGCGCGGCAATAGCTATGCCTGTGCCCAGTGCGGGCAGACCGCCGATGAGCAGGCATAGGATCAACACCACGCGCAAAAAGGCCGCACCCTCGACAGAAAATAACCGGGGCAGCCTGTTTTCGTAGACTTTTTTGGGATATTGCATATCAATTACCTCTACTGGTTTACTATCGGCCCGCATACCATTCACCATTCAGATACATCCGAGTTTGGACAAAAGAATAACGGTCATCCAATCCAACCAATCCGGTCGCGGGTTGTCCTTCTATCAGATTACTATCCCGATCGCTATAGCGCAAGAGTATTATGGTACCTAAAAGGTTTTGGCGTAACTGCTCAGGCAGAGGATAAAGCGAATGCGGATTGGGCAGAAACAACAGATTTACGCAGATTTCATCCGCGCTGATCAGCCCAATCCGCGTTCTATTTACACATCTGCCAGCGCCATCCGCCGAATGTTGCGCAGCACTTCTGCCGCGCTGCTGGCATCCAGCACAATGTGACTGACCGCAGAAAGCTGCTCCCGGTTGCACGCGTCCAGCGCGGCGCGCAGGGCAGGCTCCGGTGCGCCAAAGCGATAGGTGATCAGATCGAGCAAGAGTTGACGCTTGCCCTGTTCCAGTCCTCGTTCCACCCCTTCTTCCCGGCCCTGTTCCAGCCACTCCTGGGCCGCAGGTGATATTAACATTGTTCGTTTCTCCTTTCCGACAGTCTCCAGCACAGTGCGAATCTGCGCCATTGTCAGGTCGCTCGGCGCTGCGACCAGATAGCGCAGCAGCGTTTCGATATATTGTAACGCACTGCGTTCGGGTGTCAATTCGCTCAACAGGCGCACGATATCGAGCAAACGCACGCCGACGTGGGGCCGCAATACACTGCGAAAGGCCAGCAGCACTGCGCGCAAGAGCACTTCGCCTTTGATCTGCTGCTCTGGGATAGCCGACAGATCGAGCAGTTCGTAGTGAAAATGGGGCGCATAGGCAGCCAGCCCCTCCGCCGCGGGGAGCAGATCGGCGAAGCTGCGCGGCGCATTCCACTCCGTCACCCCGTGATAAAAGACCAGCGGGATGATGGGCGTCAAAGGTTCGCCTTGACGCAGCATTCGCTCCCAGATGCGCACCAGATAGCGCAATAGCTGAAAACTGGTCAGGCGGTCGGGGTAGCTTTTGTGTTCGAACAAAATGTAGACGTGGGCAGGCGCGCCGTTTTTCTGCTGTACTGTATAGAGCAGGTCCGTGAAGTGCTGGCGAAGATCCTCATCTATGAAACTCTCCTTCTGCAGAACCAGCGTTGTCAGGTCAAGGCTTTCCACGACCGCCGCGGGCAGATAGTTGCGCAGCAGATCCTGAGCAACGACCGGATCCGAGAATATCTCGCGAAAATAGCGGTCATGCGGGTTAGAAATCATCATCTGCTCCCTCCCTCATTCACAATTCACCATTCACAATTCACCATTTTCTTCCTCCTCCTCCTCCTCCTTCAGTAACACCTCCCGCCCGCGCCCGCCGCCCAGATCGGGGCCGACGACGCCTTTGGCTTCCAACTGCTCCATCAGGCGGGCGGCTTTGGGGTAGCCAATCGCCAGCTTGCGCTGGATGAAACTGGTGTTGCACGTCTTCTGGCCGGCCAGCGCGTCCAGCGCCTCCAGCACAAGCTCGTCCTCGTCCTCCATCCGTTCCATCAACCCCAGCCAGGGCGCAACCTTCACGGGTGGCCCGTTGGGGTGTTCTTCGGCGTCGCGGCTCTTCCAGAACTGGACGACCTTCTGAATCTCGCTGTCCGAGACCCAGCAGCCCTGCACACGCGCCAGCTTGGCCGCGTCCGGGCGCATAAAGAGCATATCGCCCCGCCCCAGCAGCCGTTCCGCGCCCGGCGTGTCCAGAATTACCCGACTGTCAATCTGGCTGGTGACGGCAAAGGCGATGCGCGTGGGGAAGTTGGCTTTGATCAGCCCTGTCACCACATCCACCGACGGGCGCTGCGTCGCCAGGATCAGATGGATGCCCACGGCGCGCGCCATCTGGGCCAGCCGCACCAGTTGGCGCTCGATCTCCTCCGGCGCGGTCATCATCAGATCGGCCAGCTCGTCCACCACCAGCACCAGATAGGGCAACGGCGGCAGCTCCTTCTGTTTGGCGGCCAATTCATTGTACGCGGTGATGTTGCGCACCTTTAGCTCGCGGAAGCTCTGGTAGCGGTCGTCCATCTGCAGCAGCAGCCAGGCCAGCGCGCCCGTCACCTGTTCCACGGCGGTAATGGCGTTGCCGATCAGGTGGGGAATGCCGTTGTAGCCGTGCAACTCCACCATTTTGGGGTCCACCATCACAAAACGCAGAGACTCCGGGCCGTGGTGCATAAGCAGGCTGACGATAATGGCATTGATACAGACCGACTTGCCCGAACCGGTGGAGCCAGCGATGAGCAGGTGGGGGGCGCGGGTCAGGTCTGTGATGACGGGCGCGCCGGCGGTGTCGCGGCCCAGGGCCAGAGGCAGCAGACCGCCTTTGCTCTGCATCACTGCGCTCTCCAGAATGCCGCGCATCCCCACATCCACTTTGGTGGTGTTGGGCACTTCGATGCCCACGTAAGGGTAGCCGGGCACGGGGGCTTCGATGCGCACCGCGGGTGCGGCCAGGGCCAGGGCCAGGTCATCGGCCAGGTTGACGATGCGGCTGACGCGCACTTTGCGCTGCTGCCCGCCGCGCACAATGTAGAGCGGTTTGACGCCAAATTGGGTGACAGTCGGCCCGCTCTCCACATTGACCACCTGCACAGGAATGTCGAAATCGGCCAGCGTCTCTTCGATCAGTTTGCCCACCTCCGCCGTGTCCCGGCTGCCGTATTGCCCGGAGTCGGCGTTGAGAAAGTCCAGGGGGGGCAGATTGCCCGCCGAACGCACCGGCTGGAGTTTGTTCTGGGCGGGGGTCGGGGTGGAGCGTTTGCCCGTCTCCGGGCGTTTGGGACGCTCGGCCGCGGGCGCTTCGGCCATCGGCGGCAGGAGTTCTTGCACCAGTTTGGGGCTGGGCGGGGCAAGTCGGCTGGCCGCCGGGTCGGTGGGCAGCGGCGGCAGGCGGCTTTCTTCCGTGACTGGCGCGGGCTGTCTGATCCCGAAATAGGTGAGCAGCGCCAGCGGCGTCAGCCAACGTTGCGCATAGCCAACGGCGTAGACGAGCGGTGTGTGGCGGATGAGCAGGTAGAGGCCCAGCGCGGCGAGCAGCAGAGCCACTAGTCCCGCCGGCCAACGACCGAGCAGAGAGAGCAACAGACTGCCCACGCCCCAGCCCAGCAGCCCGCCGCTGCTCCCATCCACCGGGGGCACCCAATCCACCGCACTCTCTTCCCGCACAAAGGCCAGCGCGGCCAGGCCGAGGAGCAGCAGCTCCCCGCCCACAACCGCCTGGGGATTCCAATAGCCCGCCCGTTCACCCAGCATCAAGACCGCGCCCAGCAGCAGCAGCCCGGCAATCGCCAGGAAAGCCGTGCTGCCCAGCATCCGCTCGATCCACGAGACGCCGTCGGTGGCGGCCAGCAGGGTGAAGCCAAAGTAGCCGCCGAGCAGAAAGAAGACCAGCCCCAACGCTTCGACGCTGAAATTGGCGCGCAGTTCTGCCAGCAGACTGGTCAGAGCGGTTGTCGGTCTGTCGTTGCGCCGCGGGCGATGGGACTTCGCCATTGTTTATACCCCTACCCTGAACAAACTGGAACCAAACAGGCCAACCACAAAGACACCAAGACACAAAGAAGAGAAAAGCAAGCTCTGCTTCTTTCTTTTTTCTTTGTGTCTTTGTGCCTTTGTGGTGAAAACTCTTGCGCAAGCAGCCAGGACTTCACTGGTCAATTGAGCCGCTTGTCCCGAACGCCTGCGCTCTCCGCTTTCTGTTCCCCGTTGGAGTCAGGCGGCGGGCTGATCAGCGCCTCCCAGTCGATCTGCTCCATCTCCGTCAGCACGCGGGCCACCTGGCCGATGGCGACGCGCTGTTTGCGGTAGAGATCGCTCTCACTGATCGCCAGCCGTTCGGCAATCTCGCGCACTTTGCGCCCCTGGATAAAACGCATCTCCAGAATGTTGTAGAGCAGCCATTCGGGTGTACTCAAATCCGGTTTGCCATCCGGTCGCAGATTTTCGATGGCGCGACCCAGCACCAAACGTAGCGCTTTGGTCGGGTTGTCGTCGGCATCTTCGATGGCCTGGTTGACCACGCGCAGTTGGAAGAGCGGGCTGTGATTCAACTTCGGACCGCCCCAATAGTGGGTGAGCGCCTCTTTGACCCAACTCTCAAACTCCGGGTTGTAGACCGGGCTAGGCTCCAGCATCTGCGCCGACGCATTGTCCGGTTGCGCTGCGGCATAGGGCACAACGCCCCGTATCTGCTGGATGCGGTCAATGCCGGGAATGATCCGGCGCAGGGCCACAAAGACCTGTTTTTGCAGCTTGCGGTCCATCAACGCCAGACCGATGCGGTCAATCATCTGATCCAGCACCATTTGTTCGTCGCTGGTAAAGAGCGCGGCCTGGCTGCGCGCCTGCACGCCCAGAATGCCCAGAACCGTCTCGCGCCCGCTCTCCTCCCCGCTCTCCACCAGCGGCCAGACCCAATAACCGGCGTGGTAGATGGGCTGGAAATGCTGGATGGTGGGGGCGTTTGCCTCGCGCGGGGTGACAACCCGCCGCGCCACCCCGTTGGGCGTGCGGGCGCGCACCGCGCTGTTGAGGGTGTCGCTCCAGTCATGCACTTCCAGAATCGCGGCGCGTGTCCCGTCCGGCCCCACAACTGCCTCCAGCAGCAGCTCCGGGCCGACGGTGGCCGCGGCAAAAGCCGCGGGCACGCGCAGCAGTTCGCACAGACTGGTCAGATGGTTTTCCAGAAACTGGCGCAGATCGCTGGTGGTGAGCAGACGGCGGTCCAACTCGCGCAGCCAGGCGATCTCCTCGCGGTCTTCGCGGTAGATGGCCCGGTCCACCAGGGATTTGGTCACGCTGAGAATGAGTTGGCTGGTGATAATCACGCCGGTAATGACGCTGAAGAGCACAATATCCCTGGGCAGCCCCAGAATGCGCTCGACGGTGGGCAGCGTCTGCACGGCCAGAATGACAAGAATCGCCACAACCGGGCCACGCGTGAAGAAGCGGATGAGCCGGTAGCGCACCACCCGGTCGGGCGTCAGCACACCGAAATAGGCGACGGTATAGGCCATCACCACCAGCATCGCCGCCACAAAGCCATTGCCAATAATCGAGAGCGCAAAGATCGGCGTGGCAAAATCAGCCCCGGCGGTGTGGCGTCCCAGCGCGATCAGATAAGGGAAGGTGCCGATGCCGGGGGCCATAAAGCCCAGGAGCAGATAGGTCAGCCGTTGGCGGCTTTCCGGCGTCAGACAGCGCTGGCGGGCCAGACGGATGTTTTGCAGCGAGAGCAGCGTCACCAGCGCGAAAAAGGTGGCAAAGGGCCAGAAGAGCGGCCCCGCGTCCAGATAGCTGATAGGCGGGTCGTAGTTGACCTGGCTGACGAGCAGCTCGCTGAAGAGGGCGAAAACGGCACTGACCGCGGAGAGTAGACCGCTGATCAGACTCACCCAGCGCCGCCGTTCGGTGCGGTAGTTGGTCGTGCGCAGCACCGCGTTGGAAAAGGTGTGATAGGCGTAGGGCAGCAGGGCGATGCCCAGCCATTGAAAACGCAGCCAGCGCCCAGCCGAGGCGGGCGAAATCACCCGTGTCAGCGCCACATCCGCGGCGTAGACAACCATCACCAGCCCCAGCAGAAAGGCAAAACGCCGCGCCACCGGGTTGCGGAAGTTATAGGTGAGCGTATAGGCCAGCAGGGAAAAGGCCAGAATGACAACGGTTGATGAAATCAGGACGTTCGCAAAGGTGAGAAGGTCCTGCAGAGAGAGAGAAAATGGTTCCATGCGAATTTTATGGCTACCTTACCACTGAAATTCTTGTCAAAGGCGCAAACACTTTAACCACAAAGGCACGAAGACACAAAGGAAGAAAGGGAATCTCTTGCTGTTCTTCGTGTCTTTGTGTCTTGGTGGTTGCGCTGCTTTCTACAGCGTCCATTCGATTGATTCGCTGATGACAACCCACGTCTTGCGCCGTTTTTCCAGGCGCAGCACAAAACCGCCCCCAGCCGTCGCTGTGCGCTGGATACGCAGACGCACCGTTGCATCCTCTACGGTGGCAAAGTCCACCACATCCATCTCCACCAGCGGGCCATCCGCCTCCCGAATTTCCTGCCCCTCATCCAGCCAGATAGTAGGGCCGTCAAAGCCCAGTTCGCCGATCTGCTCGGCGGGGTGGCGGTGCAGGCGCAACTGGGCCGGGGTGCCATCGGCGGCCGGTTCCAGATAACGGCGCTGGCCCAGCTTGTGGATCAGCACTGTGCGGCGGATGCGCAGGGAATCCGGTTCTGCCGTATCCGTGGATTGGTAGTAGCGGGCCAGGATGTGAACTGGGCCAAAAGCGTTCTGGCGGCTGAGCAGGCGCAACAGCTCCTCGCGGATGGCGCTCCACTGAAAGCGCCAACTGGCTGTCGTCATCTGATCGCCAAATTCCAACAGTTCCAGCGTGGCCTCGCCGCCCAGTCGGTTGAGAATGGATTGGGGGGTGAGATGGGCCGGCTCCTGTTTCAGGCGAAAGAGCAGCGTCTCCGGCGTGGCCTCCACCGCGTCCAGTTTGGTGAAGGCGTAGCGGGTACTCAGGGAAAAGTAGACGGCCATCAGCACAGCGCCAACCAACAACAGGACAAGCGTCCACGCGATGGGGTCCATCGAAGCGCTGATCTGTTGCAGAGACGGAAAGCCGTCCAGACCCCAACTTTGCAGAATACGTTCCCAGAGAGAAGGTTCGGTCATTGGTGGTAGATGGTTCGACGGTCAGAATGGACGTTCTCTGCCATTGTACCACAGGCGTAGGGTGGGGAGCGTAACGGGTGAAAGGTGAGCAAGGGAAAAGGAGGAATTCAGCTGGGAACGTGGATTCGGGCATCGCAAATCTAGCCCGAATTGTATCACGAATCCTGCTCACCTGGTAGCGGAAGAACCCAACCTACGAGCTGACAATCGGTCGCAGCCAGGCCAGCATCCCAAAGAGACCACACGCGCCCCGCTCGGCCCGGTGGCTGAAGAAGTCGCCTGTGTTCTGCGCGGTGTCGATGGCGGCGATTTCGATCTGTTCGACGGGCACACCCGCTTCGATCAGTTGCGCGGCATTGGCCTGCCAGAGGTCAAAATAGGGGTTGGCGTCGGGGCCATTGGGGAAAGTGAAGAAGCGATCCGGGCCGGGGAGCTTGGCCTGAACCATCTGGAAAACTTCGTCGCCGACTTCGTAGCTGGTCGGGCCGATGCTGGGGCCGATGCCCACCCACACATCCGCGGGGTCGGTATCGTAGGCCGCCTGCATCGCCCACAGCGTCGCCGCGCCCGCGCCGTTGACCGTGCCCCGCCAGCCCGCGTGACAGACGCCCAGCGCGTGTCGTTCTTTGTCGTAGAGCAGAATCGGTGTGCAGTCGGCAAAGACGAGGAAGAGGGGCAGGCCGACCGCATCGGTGATCAGCGCATCGGTGGCTGTCTGGCGGCTGCCCGCGTCATCGCTGTCCACCTTCGCCACAGCCGTGCCGTGGACCTGATGGGTGCGCACAGGGCGGGTCGGGTTCACGCCCACCGCGGCGCAGAAGCGGGCGAAGTTTGCCGTCACCCGCGCCGGCTCGTCGCCCCGGCTCACGCTGAAATTGAGGGAAGTCCACGGCGCGGGGGAGACGCCGCCGTGGCGGGTGCTGATATGCGCGGACACGGGGAAGGCGGTCAGATTGTCAAAGGCGTAGCTGATGACGCCGTTGGGGTGGGTGATTGGGTGCATTGGGTGATTTCTAGCGTAGCCAGGCCAGGTCTGGACCGATGAGCAGTTCGGTCATTTGGGTGTGGTGGGTGTTTTTCATCGCCACAGATTCCGCATCAAACTTGTACTGGCGGGCCATTGCTTCGATTTCCGGCGTGTTGTCGTAGGTCATCAGAAAGTCGCCGCGCAGTGTAGAGGCAACCGCAAAGAGTTCCGTGTGGTCCAGTTCGGAGTAGGCGTAAAGACGGCTGCCCGCCCGTTTCCCCGTAGCTGTATACGGCGGATCGATAAAGAAAACAGTGTCGTTATGCGCTGCGTTCTCGCGCATCGTCTGAATGCCGTCGCCTTCGGTAAATGTCAGCCGCTCGCGTATTTGGACGATTTCCAGAATCCGTCTGCGCAGCGTCTCCGGATACCAGCGCGAAGTCAGCCCTTTGCCATTCTCGCCCAGCTTCACACGACCCGCACCGTCCGCCAAAATCCCGCCTCGGTTGATGCGGTTGCGCAGGATTGTCTGGAAGGCTAGATCGCGGGTCGTGGCGGCTTCGCTTGCCAGCGCAGCATCCACGGAACGGGCGGTCAGATCAAATTTGACGATACGCTCTGCCAGCCATTCCCCATCCCCGCCCAGAATCGTCTTCCAGACCGCAGCCACGCAGGGGTCGCGCTCCACAAGAACTACCTCCTCGGCCAGCGATTCAAAGGCGGCTGTCAGGCCAACAATCGCGCCACCGGCAAAGGGTTCGATCAGCAGTCTGGGCTTCACCGCTTTGGACAGCAGCCATTGACGGATACGCGGCACCAGCCACGTCTTGCCGCCGGGATAGCGAAAGGGGCTACGGAAGGGGACGGACGCGACGTTCACCACCCGGTTGAGGTCGTTCTCTTTGAAGAGTGAAGGTTGAAATGTGGAAGAACTTTGCATGACAAATCAGGTAAGACCGGGATCAGAGAGTGTAGGCGCATCAGGCGGGTTGCCGCTCTCTAATTGCTGATCAAGTTTTTCTTGCAATTGGGCCACAAAGAAGTCTAGCCATTTTCGGGGACTGCGCCCCGAAAAAGAAGCCCCAGTCGGGGCAGTTGACAGGAATAGGGGTTCTCAGGTAGTCTCTGGGAAAGCCAAGAAAAAGCAACCAGGAGAAGAGGAGAAAACGAAGTATGGTTGTTCCAGCCCAAGT
>CAMDEX010000066.1 GCA_945897075.1 Litorilinea aerophila | reverse complement strand
AAGGTTTTGACGAGGTTGTGAAAGCCTCGAAAATAACCGAAGATGGATATTTTGAACCAGTTTTGGGTCAATTTATCCGATAGAATGGCCTAGTTTTCGAGTAGAATGGCCTGGTTTGCGAGAACCAAATCCTTAACTTAATGACATTGCGGTGCCACTGATGTCGGTGGTAGCATTTTTGGCTAAGGCAAAGAAATTGCCCGCACCCGGTTTGGCGTGGATCACCCAATTGGGCAGAGGCATGTGATCCGCCCCAATCTTTTGCACGATGACGATCACATCCTGACGCATCTTGAAGCGGATTGGTGCGCAGTCTGTGCGTCCATAAGCAAGCGTCACGTCGAAACTGGCGGGAGTGACTGGCGACCAGCCTGTGCGGCTGCCGATGGAAAAGTTCCAGATGCCCACAGCCAGACCTTCAAACCGAAACGATCCCACTGGCCCGGCTGGATCGTTCTCTACATTGATCGTCTCTGTGTCCACAGCCGTGCCGGGATCAAGCAGACCGGTGGCTGGATCGTACATGACTGCTGTGATCGTCCAACCGCTGCTTGGCTTTTCGGCATGATCGATCACACTGCCTGTCACACAGAAAACATCAATCGGCGTTGCACCCTGCGCTTCGTTCGCTGCGCCGGCAACACCCGCAACCAGCAGCAAAGCTGACAGCAGCAGCAAAGCAACAAATCCACGTAGCGCAAATCGACTGGTCTGAATACGCATAACATACCCCCTGTGAAAGTGAAAGGATGGTGGAATTGCCATCGCCACCCGCACGGCATCACAGCCAAATCACGCATCCTCCCAAATAGCGAAGGCGCGCGCAACTATCTGAATGACGTTTGGAAACGATGTCGAACGACGAACGACGGACAACGGAGAGGCAGCACGCTCGAACCAGGAGTTCTCTTGCGATGTGGGATGTGTTGGTGGAGTTGAGAACACCTGTGAAATCGATTATAGTATATCTTGCGTAAAAAAGCAACCACCAGTTTTGGCATATTTTGGGATTTTGTAGACTCTCGATCAGACGTTGGATAGGAATGGGTGAGGGATGGGTTATCTTTGGGTAGCCGTACTGCTTCTTTTGGCTGTCGGCCTATGGTTGCTCTGGCGCGGGCGGGCCACCTGGCGACAGAGCGGCCTGCCCGCGGGCGAGGTGGTCTACAGCGATACGGGTCAGTGGGAGAAGCAGGAGCAGCCGCTGATCAGCCGCCGCTATGGGCTGGTGGGCAGACCGGACTATCTGGTGCGGGTGATGGAAAACGGGCAGAGCGTTCCTGTGCCCGTAGAGGTGAAGAGCCGCCGTCGCCCCGCCGAAGCCTATGCCAGCCACATTCTGCAACTGGCGACCTATTGCCTGCTCGTAGAAGATGTACTCAAAGTGCGCCCCCCCTACGGTCTGCTGCGCTACGCCGACGCCACCCTGCGCATCGCCTATAGCGACGAACTGCGTGGCCAGGTGCTGGAAGCAGCCGATGGGATTCGTTCTGCCCGCAGCGCGCCGGATGTGGCCCGCGATCACCAGGAGATTACACGCTGCCGCCATTGCGGCTACCGGCGCGCCTGTGGCTCACAAGCACTGACGGGTTAAAATGGTTAAACTTAATGCAAAAGGAGGAAGTCCCACGATGTCCGAACGTTCCATTCACCAACTTTTCGATCTCACGGGCAAAGTCGTCGTCATCACGGGCGCGGCGGGCTGGCTGGGGTCGGCGATGAGCCGCGCTTTGGCCGAAGCCGGCGCAACGCTTGTGGTCACCAGCCGGGAGGCGGCGCGGGCAGAGGAGTTCGCCGCCACCCTCCCCGGCAGCGGACACATCGGCCTGCCCCTCTCGCAGGAGGAGACCGACCAGATCCCCGGCTTTGTGGCAGAGGTGGTGGCGCGCCTGGGCCGGGTGGATGTGCTGGTCAACAACGCCTATGGCACAACCGCGCCCAGCATTGACAGCGCCAGCGCCGAGGATTTTGATCGGGCCTATCACGCGGGCGTCACCGCCTACTTTTTGCTGGCGCGCGAAGTCGTCCACCACCTGCGCGGGCGGGGTGCGTCCGGCTCGATTGTTAACATCGCGAGTATGTACGGCGTCGTCGCCAGCTACCCGGACGCCTACAGCGGTCTGCCCGTCAACAGCCCGCCCAACTATCACGGGCTGAAAGGGGGGCTAATCCACCTAACCCGCCACCTGGCCGTCTATTGGGCCGCCGACCGCGTGCGGGTGAATGCCATCAGCCCTGGCCCCTTTCCGTCGCCCCGGGTACGCGGTTCCATGCCCGAATTTGTCGAGCGGCTCAACCAGAAAGTGCCGATGGGTCGTATGGGTGAGCCGGAGGAGTTGAAGGGGCTGGTCGTCCTCCTGGCCAGCGACGCGGGCAGCTACATCACCGGGCAGAATATCCTGGTGGATGGCGGCTGGACGGCGTGGTAGGGGGAGGACGGAAGGACGGGAGGAAGGGAGGAAGGGAGGATTCGCCACTCGCCACTCGCCACTCGCCATTCGCCATTCGCCATTCGCTATTCGCCATTCGCCATTCGCTATTTGCTACTCCCAATGAAACGAGACAGATGTGAACGCAATCGGACTTTCTCTGGACGAACTGGATACCCCCTTTCTATGGACGGATGTGGAGCTGCTTGACGCCAACATTCGGACGATGGCCGCCTATTTTCGGGATGCGGGGGTGGGCTGGCGACCGCACACCAAAGGCATCAAAACCCCGGCCATCGCCCACAAACTCATCGCGGCCGGCGCGCTGGGCATCACCTGCGCCAAAATGGGCGAGGCGGAGGTGATGGCCGCCGCGGGGATTCGGGAGATTCTCATCGCCAACCAGACAGTCGGCCCGCACAAATATGCCCGGCTGGCCGCGCTGCAACGCCAGGCCAATGTGAAGGCAGCGGTGGATGATGCGTCTGTCCTGCCGGGGCTGGGCGCGGCGGCCCAGGCTGCCGGCGTGGAGATCGGTCTGCTGGTGGAGGTCAACGGCGGCATGAACCGGGCCGGGACTGAGCCGGGCGAGGCGACCGTCGAGCTGGCCCATCAGCTTCACAACACGCCAGGTCTGCGTCTGGACGGGCTGATGGCCTGGGAAGGACATACGCTGGCCCTGCCCGATGCCGAGCGGGCCGCGGCCATCCACAAAGCTGTGGGGCTGCTCCTCTCCAGTGTAGAGGCGTGCCGGAGCGTCGGGTTGCCCGTGTCAATTGTCAGTTGTGGGGGCAGCGGCACAATGACCGTCACCGCCCACATTGCGGGTATTACCGAAATGCAGGCGGGCGGCGCGATCTTTGGCGACGCCACCTACCAGCGCTGGCACGCGCCCACGCGGCCTGCGCTTTTCGTGCGCACAGTCGTTGCCAGCCGCCCCGCGCCCGATCGAATTATCGTGGACGCGGGCTGGAAGACGCTCCCTGCCTGGATCGGCCAGCCTGTGCCCGTCGGTGTGGAGGGTGTGGTGAAATTCGCTGCGTCGGCGGAACACGGCATCGTTACCCTGGACAGGGCCAACGACAGCCTGCGCGTGGGTGATTTCCTCGATTTTGTCGTGGGCTACGGCGACAACACCGTTTTTCTGCACGACGAAATTGTGGGCGTGCGCGGCGGGCGGGTGGAGGCGGTCTGGCCGGTCAGCGCGCGCGGGAAGTTGACGTAGAAGAAATTGTGAATGGTGAATGGTGAATTTTGCATTGTGAATGAGGAGAGTCTGATGTCATTGAATGTTGTCGAATTGACCTCCCAGTTGGTCGCTATCCCATCGGAGACGCCCACGACGAACAGCGCGGTTTCCGATTTTCTAGAAAAGGTACTGGTGCAAGCAGGCTTTGCCGTGGAGCGGCTGAGCTATATTGACCCCAACGGCGAGGAGAAGGTCAATCTGGTGGGCAAGAAGGGCAGCGGCTCTGGGGGGCTGGGCCTCTTCAGCCATTCGGACACTGTGCCTGGCGACGCGGGCTGGGATCCCTTTACGCCAGTTGTGCAGGAGGGCAAACTCTATGGACGGGGGAGTTGCGATATGAAAGGGCCGCTGGCCGCGTCGATTGTGGCCGCGTCCCGCTTCGACGCGGCCCAACTGACCAAGCCTCTCTTCATCGCCGTCACGTCGGACGAAGAGAACGGGCATATCGGCTCTTACTTTATCGTGGCCGAGTCGAAGCTGCTCACCGGTGGCTGGCCCGCCTACTGCGTCGTCTGCGAACCATCCGAGCTGCTCCCGGTCTACGCGCACAAGGGAGGTACACGCATTGTCGTCACGGCACACGGCGTCGCCGCCCACACCAGCACCGACAAAGGCGAATCGGCCAACTTCAAAATCGCCCCATTCCTGGCCGAAATGTCCGATCTGGCGAAGGTTTTTCGCACGGACAAACGCTTCCAGAACGACGAATTCAGCCCGCCCACCAACGGCTTCAATCTGGTCTTGAACGATGGCGGCGCGCCCATCAATGTGACGGCGGGCAAAACCGTAGCGACGCTGGGGCTGCGCGCCATGCCCAACGCCGCCTTTGCAGAAGCGATTCAGATGGTGGTGGAGCGGGCCAGGGCACACAATCTGGAAGTGGAAGTAGCTGGGAGAAGCATCTCCCATTTCTATGTATCGCCAGATAGCCCGGCGGTGCAGGCAGCCTGCCGGGCTACGGGCGCGGCGCGGGCCGTCACCGTACCCTACGGCACCGAAGCCGTCACCTACCAGCCCTATATGCAGTCGGTCGTTCTCGGCCCCGGCAGCATCGCCCAGGCCCACACCGTCGGCGAGTGGATCGACATCGCCCAGTTGGAAGAGGCAGTGGAGGTCTATAGCCGGTTGATCGAAGATTTGTGTACAAAGTAAGTTTTGTTAAAGAGGAGTGAAACGTGAAGACGTGAAACGTGAAGACGTGAAACGTGAAGACGTGAAACGTGAAGACGTGAAACGTGAGATCGTTCAGTGATCTCACGTTTCATTCCTCACGTTTCACGTTTCATTCCTCACGTTTCATTCCTCACGTTTCATTCCTCACGTTTCACTCCTCACGTTTCACCTTTCTGTTGTACAATAGACCGCAACGAATGAATGCACGCTGACCGAAAGGAGTGCCCGATGCCCCGCCTGCGCGAGACAGCCACAATGGAATATGCGGTGCGGCCGGTTATCCAGGAGTGGCCGCCCCAGGGCCAGTGGACCTATGAAGACTACGCGCGTCTGCCCAACGACGGCTGGAAATACGAAGTCATGCGAGGAGAACTGTATATGTCGCCTGCCCCCAGTCCCCGCCACCAGAGAGCCGTCCTCCGTCTGTCCACGGCAATGGAACGATTTGTCAGCCAGCATCAATTGGGTGAGACATTCATTTCCCCGATTGACGTCATCCTTCCTCGCCGTTTGGGTACACCAGTGCAGCCCGACATTCTGTTCATTCGTCGCGACAATTTACATATCGTCGGCGAGGCCACTATTGACGGCGTACCCGATCTGGTCGTCGAAATTCTCTCCCCTTCAAATTGGGTGGATGACCGCCGCACCAAATTGGACATCTATGCTGAGGCAGACATTGGCGAGTATTGGATTGTTGATCCCAACAAACAGAGTATAGAAGTCTTTGTCTTGACAGAAAATCGCTATGTGTTGGTGGAAAAGTATGGGTCAGGTGATAGAGTAGCGTCCCAGGTACTGTCGGGCTTCTCCATCGCCGTTGATGAAATCATCCCCCAATGATTCTCGTCACCGGGGCCGGGGGCAAAACCGGCAAGGCGGTTGTCGCCGCGCTCGCCACACAGACCGAACCTGTGCGGGTCTGGGTGCGCCACCCAGAACAGATGGAGGGGTTGACCTGCGCCACTTGGATCGCAGGCGATATGCGCGACGCGCCGATCTGGGATGCGGCGTGTAAAGGCGTGCGGGCTATCTACCACATCTGCCCCAACCTGCACCCGCAGGAGGTCGCCATCAGCCACCTGGCCGTCGAGGCGGCCAGCCGGGCCGGTGTAGCCCATTTCGTCTACCACTCGGTTCTCCATCCCCAAACCTCCTCAATGCCCCACCACTGGCGCAAACTCCGTAGCGAAGAGTTGATCTTTGCCTCTGGCCTGCCCTTCACAATCCTCCAGCCCTGTGCGTATATGCAAAATGTGCTGGCCTACTGGCCGTCCATCAGCGCACGGGGAGTTTATCCGGTCCCCTACAGTCTGGACGCCCGCCTCTCCCTCGTCGATCTGCGCGATGTGGCGACGGTCGCAGCGCGGGTATTGAGCGAAGCCGGGCACGCCGGTGCGATTTACGAGCTGGCCGGGCCGCAGCCTCTCTCCCAAACGGAAGTGGCGGCGCTGCTGGCGCAAGCGTTGGGCCGCCCGATGCAAGCAGAGCGGGTGGCCTGGGATGGCTGGGAAGCCGATGCCCGGCGTCGGGGGATGGGCGACGAGGCCATCACAACGCTGCTGGCGATGTTCCGCTACTACGACCGTCACGGGCTGATCGGCAACCCAAACGTTCTCGGCTGGCTGCTGGGCAGAAAACCGACCACTTTTGCCGATTTTGTGAGCAGCTTATGATCTGCGTCGTCATCTTTGATAGGAAAGAAACGCTGCTGGATCGGCAGAATTCGTGCAGACCCACCGTAGAGGCAACTATTTCGTGAGTCAGGATTATCGTTCGATTACCGAACTGCCCGATAGCCTGCTAAACACTGAACAATTGATGCGCCTGTCCCACCGCTATCTTCTGGGGGCGAGACTGGTCACCGCGAAGCGTGTGCTGGAAGTGGCTTGCGGCGCAGGAGCAGGACTGGGCCTGTTGGCCCAAAGCGTGCAGCAGCTTGTGGCCGCAGACTATTCGCTCTCGGTGTTGCAAATGGCTCAGGCCCATTACACCAGACGCTACCCTCTCGTCTGCGGTGACGCATCCTGGCTACCCTTTCCAGCCGCCGCATTCGATGTGATTTGTTGCTTCGAAGCCCTCTATTACCTGCCTGATTACAATCATTTTCTGCGCGAAAGCAGACGCATTCTGACATCTGGCGGCACACTACTCCTATCGGTCAGCAATCCCGACTGGCGCTACTTTGTGCCAGGACTGCTGACCACTCACTATCCAACCGCGCCAGCATTGGCCCAGAGTCTGCTCAACGCTGGCTTCACCGATCTCCAACTTTTCGGGATTCTGCCCTCATCGGCTGCCAGCCCCCTCACCCGTCTGCGCCACCATCTACGCCGGTGGGTTCTGCAAGCCAATCCATCCATTGCCACGGGGGTCTTCGCCCAGACGCTCAAGCGGTTGCTCTACAGTCGCCTCCTGCCCATGCCAGCGGAGTTGACTCCCCACGCCGCGGCCGCGATGGGTGGGGAGGTGAAAATGACGCCCCTGCCGCTGGATCGCCCGGATACCGTCCATCGCGTACTCTACGTCCTATGCAGTGCGGGGAGCAGCGCAGAAGCATGCGAGGCCAACCCGTGAGCGCTGCTGCTGCCCCCACCCGCCCCTGGCAGCGTCTGGCCCAGCCCATTTTTCTGGCTCTGGCGCTGGTCTTCATTGCGTTGCTTCTGCGCAGCCAGTGGAGCGAACTACGCAGCCACACCTGGCGCATCGATCCCATTTGGCTGATTGTTTCCGGGCTGCTGATGTTTGGCGGGTGGTCCCTAGAAATCTGGCTCTGGCGCTTTGCCCTGGCCCGGCTGGGCGGCTGGCTACCCTATACCGCTGCCCTGCGCATCTGGTTTGCCAGCATTCTTGTACGCTACATCCCCGGTAATGTCTGGCAGCCCCTGGGCATGACTGTATTGGCCCGGCAGCAGGGCGTGCGCGTGGAGGCGACAGTGGGCAGTATCGCGCTCTGCCAAGTGGTGAATCTGCTATCTGTGCTGCCCATTGCCGGTGTCTATCTGCTTACTGTCGGCGACTTCGGACTGTTGGATAGCTGGCTGGGTGGGATCACAAACTGGCTTGTCGCTTTGGCCGGGGCAGGGGTGGCCCTCCTTCTTTTGCGTCCCGGCTGGTTGATCGGGATACTCAATTGGACGTTGACCAAAGCCCGTCGCACGCCTTTGGATACACAGCTCACTAGCGGCCATCTGCTCCTCCTGCTCACGATTGGGGTTGTGGCCTGGCTCTGCTGGGGAGGCGCATTTGCAGCCATTACCTTTGCCCTGAGCGTCTATACGCCGGAACAGATGTGGACAGCGCTGCCCCATCTGCTGGCCGCCTTTCCCATCGCCTATACCGTAGGTTACCTGAGTTTTGTCACCCCCAGTGGGCTAGCCGTGCGCGAGGGCGTCTTTTATCTGCTCCTGGCACCTATCCTGGGCGGCGGGCCGACAACAGTTGCCGCGCTCGCCATCCGTCTCTGGCAAGTAATTCTGGAGGTAGTCGCGGCGGGTACGGTCAGCCTTTGGGCACGGAGATCGTAAACGAATGTCTCCACTCCCTACTCCCCAATCCCCATTCCCCAATCCCCTCGCCGATCCCCACCGGCTCTTCCTCTTTGTCGCCATTCTCCTCTACATCTGGATTTTTGCTGGTCTGGCCTTTGACCAGCACGCGGGGATGCGCACCCACAAGGCCGATCTGGGCCAGATCGATCAGGCGATCTGGAACACCAGCCAGGGCCGTTTTGTGGAGGAGATCAAAGACGATTTTGTCTCCACCCGGCTGACCGATCACGTCGAACCCTTCTTTGCGCTGATCAGCCCGGTCCTCTGGCTGTGGGACGACGTGCGCGCCCTCCTGCTCCTGCAAGTGATCGCGGTGGCGCTGGGGGCAATCCCCCTCTACGCCCTGGCCCTGGAAAAACTGGACCAGCTGCTCCCCGCCAGTCAGCGCGCCCAGATCTGGCACAACGAACCCCTGCAACAGATGACCCGCCCACTGGCCCTGGCTGTCGCTCTGGCCTGGCTGCTCTCGCCCCACCTGCAGTCGGCTGTGCTGACAGAACTCCACGCTATCCCCTTTGCCGCACCGCTGGTTGTGTGGGCTTTCTGGGCCGCGGAGAAGCGTCGCTGGGGACAATTCTTCATCGCCGCCCTGCTGCTGGCGGCAGTGAAAGAGGAGGCCGCGTTGCTGGTCGCCGGATTGGGGGTGTGGGGTGTCTGGCGACTGGGGATTGGAGATTGGAGATTGGGGACTGGGAGGCGACGCCCAATCCCCAGTCCCCTATCCCCAATCTCCATTCTCCTCCTCTCCCTCCTCTGGTTCTACCTCGCCACTTTTGTCATCGTGCCTGCCCACGCCGCGCCGGTCTATGCTACGGACGCGAGCGTCTATTTTCAGCGTTACGGCGGCCTGGGCAATTCGCCGCTGGACATCGCCAAGAGCTTCTTCACCCAACCGCAACTGGTCTGGCAGATCGCCAGCGAACCGGTGCGCGCTGCCTACATCTGGCGTCTACTGGCTGGCTTTGGGTTGTTTGGGCTGCTTGCGCCGGAGATTCTGCTGCTTTGTCTGCCCGTCTTGCTCGCCAATCTGCTCAGCGCCTATCCGGCCCAATACTACGGCGAATTTCATTACAGCGCGCCGCTTGTGCCCTATTTTGCCGTGGCCGGGGTCTATGGCCTGGCCCGGCTCTGGCGCTGGCTGGGACGGCGTTTCACAGGCGAATCGGGCAGCTTCCAACATTTGCCCGCGGCCAACCCGGCGGTGATGGCGCTGGTCTCCCTCTTTACTAACAGCCGCGCTGCCCTGCGTCCTCTGCTGGCGGGCGGGCTGATCCTCTGGCTGCTGCTCTGGGCGGGTAACGATTACCTGGCCGCGGGACGCGGGCCGGGCGGCGGACGCTACGATCCCACGCCCGTCACCGCCCACCACCGGCTGCTGGATCGCTTCACCAGCCAGATTCCCGGCGATGCGGCAGTGACCGCCACCGCCGCGGTCCACCCGCACCTGAGCCACCGGCGCTACATCTACCAGTTCCCCTTCGGGCCAGAAGCGGCAGTCCCGGCGGAGTGGGCGCTGCTCGACGTGACCAGCAATACGGATATGGCCCCCGGCGACGTGAAAGCGCAAGTGGACAGGCTGCTGGCGAACGGCTGGGGTGTCGTGGACGCAGCCGACGGCTTCCTCCTCCTCCGTCGCGGCGCACCCAACGCGACGATCCCTGACGCCTTCTACGACTTTGCGCGAGTTCCTCCCGCAGAGACGCAGAGACGCAGAGGCACAGAGGATGTTGCCAACGAATCATCCCTTCACAATTCACAATTCACAATTCACAATTCACAATTTTCTTTTGGCCCCCTCACCTTCCTCGGTCTGGAAGTGAGCGACTGGTCGCGCTGGCGGCAGACAAAAGTGACAACGCTCTGGCGGGTGGAGGAGGGCTTCGCGGGGGACGTCCAGCCGTGGCTGGAAATGCGCACGCCCGGCGGAGAAACAGTTCTCGACAGCGCCCAACTGCCCGCGCCCGCGCTGGTCTGGTATCCGCCCGCACGCTGGCGGGTGGGGGAGCTGATTCGCTTGGAGAGTCTCTGGCTCTTTCTGCCTGGAGAGTGGGGTGTGGCTGTGGGGACAGTGCGCGGCGATCCGGTGAATCGTCTGCCCGTTGTGGAGCAAACGGGCGGTCGGGTGGATGCAACGGGCACACTGGGGCTGGCTGGCTGGTTTGAACGCCAGGTGGATGGCAAACTGGCGACTGGCAAAAGCGATGCTACCCGGCCCGGCAGCGCGGGCGTGGCTTTCTTCACAACGGCGGAGGGCGAAGAGGTGACGGTTGCTGTCAGGCTAGAGAGTCCGGTGCGGGCCGGGCGGATGGCTGATCTGCGGCTGGAATGGCGCACAGAGAATCCGGCGTTATGGCAACGCTACCGGGTCTTTGTCCACCTGCGCGGCCCAAACGGTAACGTGGCCCAGAACGACGGCGCACCCCGCTTCTTTATCCCCGTCGCGCCCGGACCGGTGACGCAGGATTGGCGACAGTTGTCCATCCCCGCCGACCTGTCGCCGGGTCAGTATCAGTTCGTCATCGGCCTCTACGATCCCGCCAGCGGTGAGCGGCTGCCCGCCTTTGACGCAGATGGCCGACCCAGCGGGAATGAACTCCCCATCGGCTTTGTAGAGATTACACAGCCGCTCCTCCCCGACCAGGCGTGCGCGCTCATACCGCTCTCCTGCAGCAGCCAGCCCGTGGAGTAGAGATACAGGCTGACCAAAAGGCGTTGGTGGCATCGGCCAGACGAGCAGCACCCGTCTCCCAGAGGCAGGTGGGGTTGGTGATGAATGTCACTCAAGTTCCCGGAAATAACGCTCAATGGTATGCAAGACAATACGCAAATCCTGCATTGGGTTACCAGTCAAAGGAGATGGGACAACAGAACCGTCGAGTTGATGGTGATGGTGAGGGAACGTATTGAGGTATCTGTACTCCTCTTTGTTATCCCAACGAAGCAGTGAGTGATCGCTGAACATCTGATAGGAATAATCAATGTGCGTGTAGTTCACGTAGAGGCTGATCTGGAAATTGTGTTCTTCTGGTAGACGCGTGCGAATTTTCAAACGAAATCGCTCGGACGAGAATTCTTTGGTTTCAACGATGCGTATCTCGCTACAGAGAGATTTTGTCTGCAAATAGCCGGTGATTACATTCACCAGTGCAGTCAACTTGCTCACAGTTCGGTCTCCGGTTCGAGACCCAACCAACTTTCCAGCAGTTCAATGCTGCTTTTCCAGTCTAACCAATCATCTTCTTCTTGCATAATGGCTTGTCCTAGTATACGACGTTCGTCATCATCTAATGTACCGCTTACAAGCGATTGAGATCGCTCGTGCAAGTAAGCGTCAAACTGATCGTATCTCATGCCATATTTCTGTTCGAGGGCTTGAATCTGCTGGCGCAGGTCGTCGACCTGATCCAAAACGTAGTGCAAAACGAGAGTACGGACCGCGCTCTCCTCATCAGCAAAGATTCTTCGTCGGATCAATGGTTCCAAAACCGCCTGAACAGTCATTTTGCACCTTTCTTCACACCGCTTCCAGCAATTGCTGACTCGAAGTATATCATAAAACGTCACCAGATTGCTTGCCTGTTGCCCGATGCCCGCGCACCCAAAGCAGCAGACCGGGCAGGCTGACCAGATAGGTGATCACCTGTTGCAGCAGACCGACGAGAAAGCCGAGTTCCGCGCCGACGCCGACGCTGACGAAGAGGGCGGCAAAGGCCACCTGGCGCACGCCCAGTCCGCCGGGCGAGAGCGGAATGACGGAGAGAAAGGCGATAATCGGATTGATGACCAGCACCTGGACAAAATGGATGCTGCCCGGTGCCAGCGCGTTGGCCAGCAGCCAGATGGTGACACTGGTGACAACGACGATCAGCAGACTCACCAGCCCGGCCACAAGCATCGCCGGGTAGGCGTGGCGGTAGGCGTTAATGGCCGCGGCCAACTTCTGCCAGACGGGCAGCACCCGTTTGCCCAGCGGCAGACGGGTCAGGATGCGCTCCACCAGCACTTTTGTGCGCCGACTGAGGAGCAGGGCCAAACTGGTCAACAGCGCCACGGCCACGCCACTGCTGCCCAGCGCGATCAGCCGCAGATCGACAAAGCGCAGAAAGGCCAATTCCTGGCTGGAGGCGGGCGTGGGCAGACCGCCGGTGAGCAGAATTGCCGTGGAGGAGAGGGCCGCGGCCAGCATAAAGGCGGTTAGCCCGGTGAAGCGGTCAATGAGAACGCTGGCTGCGGCGTCGGCTGTGCGCTGGGTGTCGCGGGCCAGATTGTAGCCGCGCAGCACATCGCCCCCCACCTGGGCGGGGAAAAAGTTGTCGAAAAAGATACCCATCCATTGAAAGGCGAGCAGGCGGCTGAGTGGGACGTGAATCTGTTGGGCAGCCAGGAGCAGCCACCATTTGGAGGCGCTCAACGCCACGGCCAGCGCGTGGGAGAGCAGAGCCAGCAGCAGCATCCAACGGTTGGCGGCCAGCGTCTGCTGCCAGAGCGCAGCCGGGTCTTCCAGACGGCTGTAAAGAAAATAGAGGAGTCCGAGTCCGACGGCGACTTTGAGGAGGTTGAGGAAATGCGGACGGGCAGAGGTCACGGCGGGGGTTCCAATCAGCCTTCGATTTCCACGGTTTCGCCCGGCCCGTCCAGTGTGATGCGCCACTGGTTGAGGACGTCGCGGCCCAAAATTACTTCGCCGCTGCTGCGTGTAGCAACTGCTCGAATCCCATAGGAAATGCCAATGGGCATATGGATAAGCACACGATACACATCGGCTATCATCCTGCTACCGGTTACGCCGCGAAAACTCACCTGTTCCCCGCTATAAGTACCGATGCGCTGAAGAAATGAGAGCGGAATCAGTGTTGCGTCAGAGCCAGAATCAATTAACGCATGTAGACGCAATGGCGGTCTGTCGTCGTCGGGATTGGCAATACCAATCGGAATGACAGGTGCAGGCGGGTCATAGGCAAAGTCGTAGTCGAACTGAGCCATCCTATCCCTCGCGAATGATGCGAACGGAGCGATAGTTGATTTCACGCATAGGTGATTCTTGTACTTGCTTGAGAAGAATGATTGTATTTGGGAAACAGGCATTGATTCTGGCTGCGAGGGTCAATTCGTCCTTATCGACATCCACCAATTTTCCGCCGTGTATCGCCACATACCATCCAGCGTATTTTTCAAGTAACTCTCTGTGCATGCTCCGATACGCAGATTCCTCACGACTCATCGCACCGGAACGCACCAATTCAATCGGCTGATTTTCCACAAGCGTCAGCGCTTCTTCCAGCAGATAGGCAACTGGCGTTTCCCGCGTAGCCGCCAAACGCTCGATCCGCTCGTAGAGTTCCGCAGGGATTGCCAGTGTTGTTTCTCTATTCATCTTCCATTCTCCCTACAACGCGTGTTCTATGTGAACGCGTGGCGGTCATCCTTCGTGGCAAGAACACCTCCTGAAGAATTCACAGTGGGGGTTCCAATTAGCCTTCGATTTCCACGGTTTCGCCGGGGCCGTCCAGTGTGATGCGCCACTGGTTAAGGACATCTCTGCCCAGAATTACTTCGCCACTGTCAATAGTAGCAACCGCTCGAATCCCGTAGGAGATACCGGTTGGCATGTGGATAACCACCAAATAGAGGCCCACTAATTCTCTACTTCCCGTAACACCGCGCAAATATTTTCGTCCGACGGATCTTGCGCCGATTTCGGTAAGTATCCACTTTGGAAGCATCGTTGCATCTGCTCCCGAATCGATTAGAGCTTGTACCTGTCGATGTGGAGTATCCTCGTCAGGCAGACCAATTCCAATTGTCAACACAGGTGCGGATGGACTGTAAGAGGAATCGTAGAGGAACTGTGCCATACCACTCATTCCTCCCGAAAGAAGCGCGGAGAACGATAGTAAAGATCGGGTTCCGGTAGTTCCTGTACCCTTTTCAACAAGACTACATCGTGAGGATAGCGACTATTAATCCGGCGATAGAGTGGCATTTCGTCTGTGTCGTGATCTACTAATTTGCCTTTATGGATTGCGACGTATTGCCCAGCAAAGTGTTCGAATAGCTCCTTGTGCTGTATCTCATACGCTGCCTCCTCAAAGTCCATTTGTGCTTCGTCATCCAGCAAGGCTATGCGATTCTCTGCAAGAGTCAGCATCTCCTGTAGGGCATCCATAATGGATTGATCGCGCCAAGCCGCCAAACGCTCGACGCGTTTGTAGAGTTCTCCGGTAATTTCCAATGTCGTTTCCTTGCCCATCGCCCACCGCCTTCTACGCGTTCTTCAGCACATCCACCTGCCCCTTGCCGCCTGCCACTTGCGACTTCTGCCCGATCTCCGACTTCTCGCCGTTGCGCGCCTTGACATCGCGCACATTCTGCTTCTGACTCCACGCCATATCCCAGACGACGTGACGGTCGCCCTTCACGGCAAAATCGTACCAGCCCAACAGACGGCTCCAGCTTTCCAGCACGGCCAGCAGGAAGAAAATCCAGAGGAATTGGATGACGCCCCAGACTTCCTTGAGGGCGATCTTCAACACGCGGCGGTTCTGAATGCTGCTCACCGCATAGCCGTATTTGTGCTTCAGGTAAAGGTGGCCGGCGTGGTTGCGCCGCCGCTGTTTGATAAAATCGCTGATGGTATCCGGCCCGGTGTTGTAGACAATCGCATCCGGCGCGTACTGCACGCGCATGCCCCGCTCCACCACAATCGCCTCGACAAACGCCTCGTCCATTGCCACATCGGGCGGGATGCGGTCAAAGACTTTGCGGAAGGCGATCATCTCGCCCAGGCGGGGAATCTCCAGGCAGAGGGTGTGCTCCATACGCAGGCGGATGTGGCTGAGCAGCCCGGCGATGTGATCCGGCGTGTTGACGGCCACCTTCTGCGCGCCCACCATCCCCACCTCCGGGTCAACAAACATCCGCACCAGATGCTCCACCGCGTACTCGTCGGGCAGGGTGTCGCCGCTTTCCAGCACACAAATGTCGGTGGTGGCCGCGGCCAGAAAGAGATTGATGGCGCTGGTCTTGCCTTCGCGCCCCGCCTGTTCGATGAGTTTGACCCGCGGGTCGAGAGCCGCATACTCCTTCACAATCGGCACAGTGCGGTCTGTGCAGGCGCTGGCGACCACAACGATCTCGACGATCTCGGCCTGATGCACGTGCTGATCCAACAACGCCTGCATCAGCGCGCCGATATTCTCTTCCTCGTTATAGGCGGTCACGCCGATACTACAGCGGATGGTCTCTTTGTGTAGAATCACGTATGTTCTCCCGATTGGGTGATTAGTTAATTGGGTGATTAGTTGATTGGTTCATTAGTTGATTGGAAGGATCGACCAATCGCCCAATAAACCAGTGAACTAATCAACCAATCACTCAGTGAACCAATCAACTAATGAACCAATCAACCACTTTTGTCCGTCACCAAATGGGCCACAGTCACGCCGTCGCCCCCTTCGCCCAGATCGCCCGCCCGGTATTTGCTCACCAGCGGGTGTTCGCGCAGGACGGTACGCACAGCATCGCGCATGGCCCCGGTGCCCTTGCCGTGGATGATACGCACCCAGGGCAGGTTGCCCAGATAGGCGTTGTCCAGATAGTTGCTCAATTGTTCCAGACCGGATTCGACCCGCTCGCCGCGCAGATCCAATTCCATGCCGGGACCGTCGCTGCGCGCCGTGCGCATGTGTACGCGGATGGGGGCGAGTGGGGTCTGCTCCTTCGGCGCTTTGCTGCGCAGTTCCAGACGGCGCATGGGCAGCTTCAGGCGGAAGTTGCCCACCTGCACGTCAGCCTCTTTGGCCTCGCCGCCGCGGAAATCTATGCCCAATACTTCACCGCTGGCCTGTAGGGTAGGCACAAAGACCCGATCCCCTACTTCAATGGGGCCAGCCAGCCGCTCGGCGGGGGATTGGGGCGTAGCCACATCCCGCTCCACCCGACCCTCGACTTCGCCTTCGCGCTGGTTGAGAATCTCGCGCGCCTCGGCCAGAAACTGGTCATGCACACTCTCGCCGCCCACACCGCCCCGCTCGATCTGACGGCGGAAGTTCTCGATCTCCCGGCGCATTTCGGCCAGTTCGTTTTGCATTGTCTGGCGCGTCTCGGCGATGACCTGGCGGCGGGCCTCTTCGATCTTTGCCAACTGGTAGCGCAGGTCGGCTTCGATGGCCTGGGCGTGGCGTTCCCGCTCCTTCGTCTGTTCGAGGACGCGATGCGCCTCCTGACGGGTGCTGCGCACGTCGTCCAGCAGTGAGTCCACTTCCAGCGCTTCCGGGCGCACGATAGACTCGGCTTTGTCCACAATCACCGGGTTCAGCCCCAGACGGCGGGCAATCGTCAGCGCATTGGAGCGGCCCGGCAGACCGATACTGAGTTCAAAAGTGGGGCTGAGACTCTGCACGTCGAATTCCACCGAGGCGTTGCGCACGCCGGGGGTGTTGTGGGCGTAGAGTTTCAGGTCGCTGTAGTGGGTGGTGGCGAGGGTCGTAATGCCCCGGTCGCGCAAATTGTCCAGCAGCGCCATCGCCAATGCCGAGCCTTCGTCCGGGTCGGTGCCCGCGCCCAGTTCGTCCAGCAGGACTAGACTGGTGGGGTCGGCCTCCTCCAGGACGCGGATGATATTCGTCAGGTGGCTGCTGAAGGTGCTGAGGTTCTGCTCGATGGACTGCTCGTCGCCGATGTCGGCGTAGACGCCCTCGAAGATCGCCAGTTCGCTGCCCTCATCCACCGGGATCATCAGCCCGGATTGGGCCATCAGCGTCAGCAGACCGACAGTCTTCAGCGTGACTGTCTTGCCGCCGGTATTGGGGCCGGTGACAACCAGCATATAGTAGTCGTCGCCAAAATAGACGTCAATCGGGACGACTGTCTTCTGATCGAGCAGGGGGTGGCGGGCCTGGCGGAAATCCAGCACCGAGCCGGGATGGGCGATCGGTTCGATTTCGTTGCCGTCGTCGTCTTTGCCCATCGGGATCAGCGGCGGTTTGGCCTGAAAAGCGCGAATTTTGGGGGCGCGGGCGTCCAGGGCGTAGGCATATTTGGCTTTGGCAAAGGTGAAATCGAGCAGGGCCAGGGTATTGACATTGCGCGCAATGTAAGGCGCTTCGTCGGCCACGATGTCGGAAAGCTCGGCCAGAATGCGCCGCACCTCTTTTTCCTCTTCCAACTCCAATTCGCGCACCGCGTTGTTCTGCTCCACTACCTTCAGCGGCTCGATGAAAAAGGTCGCGCCGCTGGACGATTGGTCGTGTACAATGCCCTGAATCTGGCCTTTGTGTTCGGCGCGCACGGGGATAACGTAGCGGCCCTGGCGCTGGGTGACAATCGCCTCCTGCAAATACTCTTTGACACCGCTGCTCTGCACCAGCCGATCCAGCGTGCTGAGCAGCCTGTCCTGGGCCACGCGCAGTTGGGAGCGGATGCGCGACAATTCACTGCTGGCCCCGTCCACCACATCGCCCCGCTCGTTGATACAGCGCCCGATCTCGGCGATCAGCGGGTCGCAGGGTTCGATGACAAAGGCGATGTCGGAGAGGCGGGGAAACTGACGCCCCAGACGGGTGAAGGTCTGGCGCAGACTGCGGGCGCGCAGAAGCGTCGTGCGTACGTCCACCAGTTCCAACGGCAGCAGCACAGCGCCCCGTTCGGCGCGTGTCACCAGCGGGCGCACGTCGTGTACGCCGCCAAAGTGGATGTCGGTCTTCTGGTCCAGCAGCCGCCACGCCTCGTCGGTCAGCTCCAGCGCCTCCTGCACCGTGCGCAGATCGTCGCTGGGCAGCAGCGAACGGGCCAGTTCCATGCCGCCCTCAAAGGCACAGAAAGTGACGAGCCGGTTGCGGATTTTGTCGTATTCCAGAACGCGTATGGTGTGTGGGTTCATTGAGAGATAATTGGGTATTGGGTATTTCGTATTTCCAAAGGTGCGTGCAGACTGGATCAGTGAGCGCCGATTGAGTAGCCGAGTCTGCGAGGCGTATCGAAATCGAGCGAACGGGTCTACCTGCTGGGTTTCGATACGGCTGGAAAAAGCCCCAGCCTACTCAACCGGCGCTGGTCCTTAATTGCATGGGTATTTCGTCGCAGCGTCGGGCTGATCATAGCACAGCGCAGCCTTCAGGGAAAAAGCGGGCAGAGTTGCACTTTCCACCTGCCACCTGCAACCTGCCACCTGCAACTTTCCACCTGCCACCTCACCCCCCGTATCCCAACCGCTGCAACAGATTCTCCTTCCCCCGCCACTTTTCCAGCACCTTCACCCACAACTCCAGATAGACTTTCGTGCCCACCAGTTCTTCGATCTGCGGGCGGGCGGACTGGCCGATCTGTTTGATCATCGACCCATTCTGGCCCAGGACAATGCCCTTCTGCGAGTGGCGCTCCACGTAAATTGTGGCGGCGATGTACGTCATCTTCTCGTCGCGCTCCTCCCAGTCGGTGACACCCACGGCGATGCTGTGGGGCACTTCTTGATGGAGCAGATTCAGTGCCTGTTCCCGGATGGCCTCGGACGCCAGAAAGCGCAGGTTGAGATTTGTCACCTGATCGCTGGGGTAGAAGCTGGGGCCTTCGGGCAAGAAGTCGCGTAGAGCGGCCAGCAGATCAGCGATGCCCTGGCCGGTGACTGCGCTGATGGGGTAGACGGGCAACTCGGCTTGACCGTCCTCGTCCTCCTCGTCCTCGTCCAGCAGCCACGCCAGCAGCGCCCGGTATTCAGCCGCCCGCTGTTGCAGAAGCTCGTCGCTTTTATGCCACTCGTCAATTTTGTTGCAGCCGATGAGCAGCAGGGGCAGGGGCGTAATCTGGTGGAGAACGCGCAGCCGCTCGCTGATCATCCGGTCCTCGTCCGTGGGCGGCGTGTTTACATCCACCAGCCAGAGCGCGATATCGGCGTCGCGCATGACGGTCTCCTCGGCCACCTGCACCATCCGCTTGCCCAATTTGTGCTTGGGGTTGTGGATGCCCGGCGTGTCCAGAAAGATCAGTTGGGCGTTTTCCTCGGTCAGGATGCCCAAAATCTGATCGCGGGTGGTCTGCGGTTTGCTGCTGACAATCGCAATCTTCTGCCCCAACACCCGGTTCAAAAAGGTGGATTTGCCCACATTCGGGCGGCCAATCACCGCCACATAGCCGCTGCGGTGATCCGCGCGGGGCGCGGCGATGTTGCCCCCCTCGCCAAAGAACTCCACCAGATCGATGGCCCTACCCTCCACCATCTCAAATTCGCTGGGATCAAAACGATGCTCTTCAGACACAGACAGCCCCCCGCACAATGGCCAGTGGGCGGACTACCAGTCCGCCCTACAATCACAACTGATCCAGTATACCACACAGTTCGATTGTCTACCTTCCGGGAAGGGGTCAAAACCAGAGTGGGCCTGCCCTCATCTCCCCGACCCCTTCCCGGAAGGTCGTGTATGCTTGCCTACAGCCTTCTCAATTTGACCGGCATAGAGTGTAGGGCGTATAATGCGCTACAGAAAGTATAGTGCCCTGCTGTTTTGGGCGCTTCAATCACAACCCGACCTGTGCTGTACTGGTGAAACAATCGTTTATCAGCAGCCGGACTTCTTTTTAGGAGGATTTGACGATGGCGGACAACAAAAACCCGCGGCCAGCAGTCGAAGAGACGATTATTATTGGCAGCGGCCCCGCGGGATGGACGGCGGGTCTCTACACAGCCCGGGGCAATCTGAACCCACTGCTCATCACCGGCAACGACTACGGCGGCCAGGTGAGCCTGACCTACGAGGTGGAAAACTATCCCGGCTTTCCCGAAGCGTTGAGTGGGCCGGAATTGGTGGAGAAGATGAAGGAACAGGCCGAGAAGTTTGGCCTGACCGTTGAGTACGATCATGTGTCGGAGATCGTTACCGACCAGCACCCCTTTGTTGTGCGTACAGCCAACGGTAAGGAATACAAATCCAAATCGCTGATCCTCTCCACCGGCGCGCGCCCGCGCTTTTTGGAGGTGCCGGGCGAGAAGGAATTGACCGGCAAAGGCGTCAGCTATTGCGCCACCTGTGACGGCTTCTTCTTCCGCGGCAAGGAGCTTGTGGTGGTGGGCGGCGGCGACAGCGCGTTGGAGGAGGCGCTCTTTCTGACCAAATTCGCTACCAAAGTGCGCATCATCCACCGGCGGGACACAGTGCGCGCCTGCAAGATTTTGACGACGCGGGCCTTTGCCAACGAGAAAATTGAATTTGTCTGGAATACCGTTGTAACCTCCATCAACGGCAATGGTTCGGTTTCCAGCGTCAGCACCGAAAACACAATCACCGGCCGCGCCGGTGAAATCAAGACCGACGGCGTATTCGTCTACATCGGCCATCTGCCCAACAACGATCTCTACCACGGCAAGCTGCATCTGGACGAGGACGGCCACCTGATCACCGATAAGAAGATGCGCACGAATGTGGCGGGTATCTTCGCTGCCGGCGAGATTCAGGACAAAATCTACAAGCAGATCGCGACAAGCGTGGGCCAGGGCTGCGCTGCGGCCATGCAGACAGAGAAGTTCCTGGCCGAGATGGAGTCGGAAGGCTATCACAGCGCGGGTATGGACGCCAGAGAGTTTCAAGAATCTTGCACTTTTACGCCCCAGAAGGCGGAGCGGGAGCTGGTTTTGGCCTGAAAATAAGGACGCGGATGACGCTGAAAGGGCGGATTAACGCGGATAAAAATCTACGCAAATCTGCGTTCTGTTTTTCACTGCGCGTGACGCTCGATAGTGCAGGAGAACTGATAAAACGAAAAGGGAGGCTTCTCGTTTGACGAGAAGCCTCCCTTTTCGTTTACGCAACAGATCACCCCGCTCCGCCCGGCAGACGGATGATAAACTCTGTCCCCATTCCCAACTCGCTCTGCACAGAGAGTGTGCCGCCGTGGGCCTGGACAAGCTGGCTGGCGATGGAGAGACCCAACCCGCTGCCCGTGCCTTCCCGCTGCGTGCGTACCCGATCCCCCCGCCAGAAACGGTCAAAGACAAAGGGCAGATCGTCGGCGGAGATGCCCGCGCCGGTGTCGGCTACAAGAATGCGCACCCCTTCTGCGTGACTTTCGGCGCGCAGTGTCACCGTTCCGCCTGCGGGCGTGTGGCGCAGGGCGTTGGCGAGCAGATTGCCCAACACCTGATCCAGCCGGTCCGCATCGCCGTTGACCGTCAATGAGCCTTCGTTTGTCTCTAGCAAGCGCAACTCCACCCCGGCCTCCTCGGCCTGGCCGCTAAAGCTCGTGACTGCATCGGCCAGCAGATCGGCCACATCCACCGCCCCCCGCTGTAGCGGCAATTCGCCCGACTCGGCCAGGGAGAGGGTGCGCAGATCGTCCACCAGCCGCGCCAAGAGGCGTGTCTCCTGCAACGTCGCCTCGATCTGCTCCGGGGTGGCTGGGTATATGCCGTCCAGCATCCCCTCCAAATTGCCCTGGATGATGTGCAGCGGCGTGCGCAGTTCGTGGGCCACATCCGCGGTCAGGTTGCGTCGCTGGCGTTCTGTGCGTTCCAGTTCGCCCAGCATCCGGTTGAAAGAGCGGGCCAGCCGATCCATCTCCCCCCGTCCGCGCTCGCGCACACGCACGCTCAGGTCGCCCTCGGCCACCGCGTCAATCGCCGCCAGAATATCGGTCAGCGGCAGGGCAAAGCCGCGCACTGTGCGCAGCCCGATCAGTACAGCCAGGACGGGCAGCCCCAGCGCCAGCCCCATCCCGCCCAGCCAGACAAGCAGAGCGGTCGGCCCACTGCCGCCGTAGAAGCGGGAGAGGAAGAAGGCCAGAACGGCCATGCCACCCACCACCAGCAGCGCCATTAGCCCCACAGCGCAGCCAACCCCGCGGAAGATGCGCCGTCTGCGCTGACCCCAGGCCGCGGCCCAGGGCGGCTGGTGGCCGTGCGCGGCACCCCAGCGCCCCGCGTGCCAGCCCGGTT
The DNA here is from genome assembly GCA_945897075.1 of Litorilinea aerophila. Lineage (GTDB taxonomy): Bacteria > Chloroflexota > Anaerolineae > Caldilineales > Caldilineaceae > JACQGT01. The sequence continues at coordinate 3,459 of CAMDEX010000066.1, read as the reverse complement.
GTCGTGCCCATACGGGCCGGTTGTCGTCGTCTGTTTCATTCATTGTTTTTCTCGGTGCGTGTTGGGTTCTCCCGGCGCAGGCGGGTCGCGCAGAGGGCGCTTGCTTGCCGGGAGAACCCAACCTACAGCTACCCACGCGGTCGGTGGTCTGCTGTCTGCGGTCTACCGTCTGCCGTCTACTGAAACTGGTAGCCGATGCCGTAGACGGTCAGCAGATAGCGGGGGGCTGCCGGGTCGTCCTCAATTTTGCGGCGCAGATTCTTGACGTGGGCGTCTATGCTGCGGTCGAAGCCGCCCTCCGCCGCGCCGTGCAGCCGGTCAATCAGTTGGGCGCGGCTGAAGGTCTGGCCGGGGTGCTGGGCCAGGATGGCCAGCAGGTTGAATTCGATGCGGGTGACGCGCAGGGCCTCCCCGCGCAGCGTCACCCGGTTGCCGTTGAGATCGATCTCCAGATCGCCTGCCCGGATCACGCCCGCCGTCTGCACCTCGCCCTGTGTGCGGCGCAACACAGCCCGCACGCGGGCCACCAGTTCTCTGGGCGAGAAGGGTTTGACGATATAGTCGTCAGCGCCCAGTTCCAGACCGATCAGCCGGTCGGTCTCCTCGGCCCGCGCCGTAAGCATAATCACCGGTACGCTGGATTCCCGGCGCAGGGCGCGGCAGACATCCAGCCCATCCATCCCCGGCAGGTTGAGGTCCAACACCACCAGATCCGGGCGTTCCTGGCGGGCCGCGGCCAGGGCGGTGATGCCGTCGCTGGCGGGTAGCGTGCGAAAGCCGCTGCGTTCCAGATAGTCTTTGGCCAGGCGCACAATTTTGGGTTCGTCGTCTACGATGAGGATGAGTTCGCGCATAGGGTTGCGGGTTGCGGGTTGCAGGTTGCAGGTTGCAGGTTGCAGGTTGCGAGTTGCGATTGGTGTTCGCAACCCGCAACTCGCAACTCGCATCACGTTTTTGGCCGAGCGTTACATCTTTTCTGTCGGCGGTTGCGGGGGAGCAGCCTCTGCGGGCTTTTCCACCGGGGACACGGGCTGGGCCGGTGCGGGTTGGGCCGGTGCGGGCTGGGCGGGCGCAGTGGGCTGTTCCCAATGACGCCAGCCGTGGGGGCCACCCCAGTGGCCGTGGAAGGCGTGGGCCGCTTCGCCGCCGTTGTGCTGGTGCATCCGCCAGCGCATGAAGCCAAATACGCGGGCGATCACGGCCAGGGCGACGAGGAAGAAGCCGATGCGCAGCAGCCCGCCAAAGAAGCCGATGCCGCCGTGCATGCCACCCATACGCGAGAGCAGATAGGGGTTGAGACTGCCGCCTTCGCTGTTGGCGGCCAGCAGACCGGTTGCCATCCCCGATGACCAGCCCGCATTGTAGAGCAGTGAGCCTAGCCCAAAGAGGACAACCAGCGCCACAGCGGCCAGCGCCCAGCGGGGCATTTGTCGTTCGTTCATTGCGTGCCATCCTTTCACAGATGCAGTGGTGAGAATTGTTCTGCTTTTGTAGCAGGTACGCTGTCTTGCGTACATCCCCAGTCTGCGCCCAACCTGTGAAAGAAATGTGAAGAAGTATGGCAGAGGTGGTGAAATTCGCCACACTTCCTCTACACAACCATTTGGGCTACCTCTCGCTCAATGCGTGCCCCGGTCGCGTCTTCAGCAACATCCAAATCGTAGTCCATCTGCAAGCCGAGCCAGAATTGGGGAGACATCGCAAAATAGCGCGCCAGCCGCAGTGCTGTATCGGAGGTGACACGCCGTTTGCCATGCACAATCTCGTTGACACGGCGCGCAGGCACACGCATAGCCAGGGCCAATTGGTTTTGGCTCATGCCCATCGGCTTGAGAAATTCCTCCAGCAACACTTCGCCGGGGTGAATTGGGGGTAATTTGTCGTTCATTTTGTTCACGCCCCCAGTTGGGCTTTCTGCGCCTTTGTCAATCCTTTCACCACCAATTCATAAGAGGCGTCGATCATCTCCTCTACCTCATCCCCCGGCACTTCGCCATCCAGCCTGACTGAATTCCAGAGGCGTTTGTTCAGGTGGTAGCCGGGCGTGACAGCGGCGTAGGTGTCGCGCAGGAGCAGGGCCAGGTTGGGGTCACACTTCAGGCTGATGGAGAGGGGCGTCGCTTGCCAGGAAACGATGGCAAACATCTTGCCCAGCACTTTGAAGACGAGCGCGTCCGGGCCAAAGGGGAGTTCTTCGGTCGTGCCGGGTTTGGCAAGCAAGTAGCCGCGCAGGGCGGGGAGTTCGGTGATGGGCATGAGATTTAGGTTACTCGAATCAATTAATCACGATTGATCACGGATGATAAAAAAAGTATTGATTTTAGAACATATGTTCTGGTATATTTGAAATATAGACAATTCGTTTTGGAACATACTCTATCACATAAGGCTTTTCGATAATGAAAACCCAAAACCAAACTAAAAATACGTCGCGGACTATTCTTAGAATCACCGAGCAGAATGGTTTTACAAATGTACGTATAAAACTCTCAAACAAAGCAATAATTGCCACTGTAGTCGGAGTAGTAATATTTTTCTTTCCGCATTTGTGGGATTACTTCGATGTGCTTTTTACTTTGCTCTCCCTTCGCTAATTCGCTAATTGCACTTGGGCATCATGATCTTAAGTCTCTGAACAACCCAATAACCCGTCCTATTGGAATGATATCAACGGCCATCAACTTTTCACTGCTACCCTTTATTCCTCCACGCCAGCTTAGTTCAATGACCTCGCGAGAGTCAATTTGTCGAGTATAATATCGTTTAAGGGTTGGACCCTCGTAATCATCTTCGCTGTATTGCTGATCCTCAAACTCATTTCTCATGTGGTATGGAAGATAACGCGCAACAATCAGTTCTCCAATGCTCGGTTGTTCAGCAGAGGTATGTGCGAATTCTTCAACGATTACAAAGTCACCCTCAAAAATATTCTCCGTATTCATACTGTCGCCGACTACTTGATATACGAAAGTTCGTCTTTCATCTCTAACATTTGGCACTAAGATTGTTGCATGATTTTGTGGATCAAACTCAAGAACATCTGCTGAAGTCTTACCTGCTTTAACTTGACCGACTATTCTGATTTGTGCAGGAATTGGAATCAGGGAATTAGATTCAAATTCTTGGTTGATCAAAGAAGTAAAAAAGTCGTGGGCCTTCGGCTTGAGACCAACACGACCAGAAGATCGATATACATAACCTTTCTTCAAAAGCCTCTCTAACCGATTCCACATTGCGTTTGGCCTATAGCCAGCCCTTTCGGTGCCAACTAACCATAAATCCAATGGGATTTCGCCATTGTGTTGTTGCATATAGAGAGTCTTGAAAAAATCAAAAGGGAGTGTCGAGAGGTGGCGAAGTGGGCTGGGAGAGCAGCAAGCGGGAAAAGCTTGCCCAAAAGGACGACGCAGAGTAAGGTATAGAAGTTGGGAATAACCGATTAGTGACAGGCGAGGAGAA
>CAMDEX010000065.1 GCA_945897075.1 Litorilinea aerophila | reverse complement strand
ACAATAATTGGAGTCCAGACCGCTCCCATACAGTACCTGCTCTTGTAAAAGGTGGTGATGCTCAATCTCTCTGCTATTCAGTTGTTAATCTGCAAAAAAGCATCGACTGTTGGACCCTGCATGACTATTTTTTCAAGACTCTCTATAGTGATCCAGCGGGTGGCAGCAGACCTGCTGGTAGCCCAGCCGTCCGTGATTGTCTGTATCTGTCACCTGATCCCCGGCCAGCCCCCGCACAGTCAGTTCGACCGGCCCCTCCACCATCTCCCGGAAGATGGACGAACGCCAAGTGCCCGACGCATCGTTGATGGTCTGGGGCTGGCCGACAAAAATCGAGTGGATGGTGATTGTCATTTCACCACCGCCATCGCGATGCCGTCGGCGTAGGGGACAACTGTGCTGACCAGCCGTTCGTCCGTGGACATACGCTCAACAAAGCGGCGCATGCCGCGCATCCACTCGCTCTGTTGTTGATCCGGGTCTACCAGCCGCCCGCCCATACTTACATTGTCGCCCAGAATGACTGTGCCGGGTCTGCTGTAGCGCAGCGCCCACTCCAGATAGGCCGGGTAGTTGTTCTTGTCCGCGTCAATAAAAATCAGGTCAAAGGGCGCTTCGTCGGCCAGGCCGGGGAGTGAGTCCAGTGCGGGACCGACGCGCACCTCCGCTTTGCCGTCCAGCCCCAACGCTGCCCATTGGCGGCGGGTAAAGGCGGCGTGCTTCTCCTCCAATTCCAAGCTGATCAGCTTGCCACCCGCGGGCAGGGCGCGCGCCATCCACGCGCCGCTGTAGCCGCCCAATGCGCCGATTTCCAGGACTTTGCGCGCGCTGGTGAGTTGGACGAGTAGCTGCAAAAATTTGCCCTGCTCCGGGCCGATGCTGATGGCGGGCAGCCCCTCCTCTGCGGCCGCGGCCTGTAGCCGTTGCAGCCCGGCGTCGTCGGCATGAAAAGTATCGCGTAGGAATTGTTCGTAGGGGGAAAGATCGCTCAGTTTGGACATTCGATTGGCTCCGTTGGCTGTGACTCTATGGATTCCCAGCGAAATGCGGGACGCAGATTTTCCTGATTTGAATTGATCTTCGCTGATTTTTCTTCGGGTCTTTGTGATAATCATCCCTGATGGCGCAATAGCTTTGGATTCCCAGCGAAATGCGGGACGCAGATTTTCCTGATTTGAATTGATTTTCACTGATTTTTCTTCGGGTCTTTGTGATAATCATCCCGGATGGCGCAATAGCTGGCGAAACTGAGACTCATTTGTGAGACAGCGTTTCGGCACAATCAGAATGTTCTCATTGGAGACAAAAAAGAGGAAGCTCGCTTTGATTTCCGCCACCCGTTCTACCTCTTTCCAGGGGAAGAAGACGCCGTTTGTCTCGTCTTCTGCTGCCGCGTCGGTCAGCTTCATCCCTTTGGCGTGGACGTGATACCGCGTGCAGGCCAGGGCCGGATTGGTCTGAAAGAGCGTAGCAGCCTGGCGGCCAATCTGATAGCGGAGGGCCAGTGTGCTGTAGGCCGAATAGAGCAGGGCCAGCAACGCAACCGGCCAAAACCAGAGCGAGAGAGCGTCGGGCGCAAAAATGAGCAGCACAACGACGGTCAGCGGCACGGCCAGCAGAATGGCCCAGGCCGCCCAATCGTTGAGGCGCTTGGCGGGCGTGCTGGCAAACTGCTGCCAGAGCATCGCCTGTCGGTATTCTTCAGGTTGCAGATCGACGGTGAATTGCATAAGTGGGTCACTTAACAAGCGCAGCGTCCAGCGCCTCGACCAGGGTACGCACGCCGATCACTTCAATCTCCTTCGGGAACTCGTCACCTTTGCGCCGCAGCGCGTTGCGCGGGACAATTGCCCGCTTGAAGCCCAATTTGGCCGCTTCGAGCAGGCGGCGGGGCAGATGGCCCACACTGCGCAGTTCACCGCTCAGCCCCACCTCACCCAGAATCGCCATATCCGCGGCCACGGGCACGTTGCGGTAGCTGCTGGCAATCGCCGCGGCAATCGCCATATCCGCGGCTGGCTCGCCGATTTTCATGCCGCCGATCACATTGACAAACAAATCCTGCGTACTGAGATTCAGCCCCACCCGCTTGCTCAGCACAGCCGTCACCAGCAGCAGCCGGTTGAAATCTACGCCGTTGCCTGTGCGCCGCGGCTGGCTAAAGGCGGTGGCGCTGGCAAGAGCCTGCACCTCCACCAGCAGCGGACGGCTGCCTTCCATCGGCACCGCAATGGCGCTGCCCGACGCATTGGGCAGCCGCTCGGCCAGGAAAAGCTCGGACGGGTTGGCAACCTCCGTCATCCCCTCTTCACTCATCTCAAAGACGCCGACTTCGTTGGTGCTGCCATAGCGGTTTTTGATGGAACGCAGCAGCCGGTAGGCGTGGAAGCGCTCGCCCTCCAATTGCAGCACCGCGTCCACCATATGCTCCAAGACGCGCGGCCCGGCCAGCGTCCCCTCTTTGGTCACGTGGCCGACCAGAAAGAGGGGGATATTCTCCTGTTTGATCAGCCGCAGCAGATGGGCCGTGCAATCCCGCACCTGCGAGACTGTGCCCGCCGCGCTGGAGTTGGCGCTGCTGTGGATGGCCTGGATCGAATCAACGATGACCAGCGCCGGCTTCATCTGGCCGATGCGCTCCAGAATCTGCTCCAAAATCGTGTCGGCCAGAATATAGAGACGCTCGTCGGTGATGCCCAGCCGCGCCGCGCGCCGCCCGATCTGATAGGCGCTCTCCTCGGCGCTGACGTAGAGAACTTTGCCCCCCTGTCCCGCCACATCCGCGGCCATTTGCAGGAGCAGTGTGCTCTTGCCGATGCCCGGATCGCCGCCCACCAGAATCCCTGAGCCAGGCACAATCCCGCCGCCCAGCACCCGGTTCAGTTCGCCGTTGCCCAAGACCAGACGGCGGCCCGGCTCGGCAGGGATGGAGGGCAAGGAGAGCGGCTCCGGCGCGCCCACCAGCCCGCCGCTGTTGGGCGTGCCTGCCGCGGGCGGCTGGACGACCACCTCCTCCAGCGTATTCCACTCGTCGCAGTCCGGGCACTTGCCCATCCACTTCATCTGCACGCCGCCACATTCCGAGCAGACGTACCGCACTTTTGCTTTTGTCGCCACAGGTCACCTCTGAAAGGGATTGGGGATTGGGGATTGGGGATTGGGAGATTGGGTGATTGGGTGATTGGGTCACGTCGGCGTATCGCTGAATGCCCAATCTCCTAATATCCCAATCTCCCAATCTCCACTATCCTACCGCGTCCAATCAATCGCCTGCTCCAGCCAATTGGGCAGGTCTGCGCCGAGACGGAGCAGACGCTCCGGGCTGCCGCCCACAATTGGCATCACCCAGACGCTCCATTCGCCGCCCCGGTTGCTGACAAAGGCCACCTGTCGTCCGTCCGGGCTGACCACCGGCAAGCCGTCGTTGGCCGGGTTGTTGGTCAGGCGGGTCACAACGTTGCCACCCGCGTCCACGCTGTAAATCTCCCAATTGCCATCTCTGGACTCGCTCATAAAGACGATCACCTGTCCGTTGGGCGACCAGACCGGGCGCGAGTCGGTTTTGTTGTTGGTTATGGGCTGCTGCCCTCCGCCCCGGCTGTCCATTGTCCAGATGCCGCAATTTTCGCCAGTGCTGTCGCAGCCTTTGTATGTGATCCGATCGGCGGCGGGATGCCAGTTGGGGTCCAGGCCAAAGGCAACTTCACGCGCGGTTTCGCCCGCCACGCTGGATTGTATGTAGACGCGCCAGCGCCGATCGCCGTGGCGGGTGCTGGCAAAGAGAAGCGCATCACCGCCCGGACTCCAGCCAGGGAGAGTATCTTCGGGATGGCTGGTCAGACCGCTCATTTGCTGGCCGACCAGCTCCCAGACCCCAATGCCCAACAGGTCGCTGCGTACACTGCGCACGGCTAAACGCGCCCCATTCGGCGCGAGACTGGGCTGGGACGCGTTGGAGACGACCATCTGGGGGGCTGCGCCCGCGCTCAGTTCCTGGACAAGGATAGCGATCTGCCCGTCCACGTCGCGGCCGGGGAAGAAGATGCGTCCCGCGGGCGAGGGCGGCGGCGGTGGCGTGACAACCGCCACATCGCCGGCGTTTTGCGCTTCGACAAAGTTCGCATCGCCGATCACCCAGGCCGTGGCTGTATCCGGTGCGGAGACGGTCACTTGCCACCAGGTGTGATCGGGCGAGACACCCACAATCGCGACCGCTTCGTCCGCGGCCAGACTGCCCACCACCGGGTAGAGCGTGCCGGGGCCGGAACGCAGATTGAGGGGCGCACGCGCAACGAGCCGGGGCGCGTCCTCTGCGGGAAGCGGTTGGCCGGTCGGGGTGGGTTCGCTGCCTGCTGCCGCCGGGGTGACAGCCAGTTCCCTATCTGCCATCGCCTGCCGGTTGCTTTCGTTCATCCCGGGCGCCCAGTGCAACTGTTCCCCATTGACCGGAAGCGTCTGGGTTTCTCCGTCGCTGGAAACCCAGACCACCCGGCTGCCCGCCCCCGCTGGATCGTCCGCAGCGCGAACAGCGGCCCCGCTGCCGTCCACCGCCCAGAGAACCTCGCGCAGGGAGGCAAAGCCATTCTCGTCAGGCTTGTCTATCAGCGTGCCATCGGCGGCGATGGATCGCAGGACAAAGGGGGTCTCTTGTCCAAACGCCTGGGGGGAGCTGACAAAGCTGAGCAGCGCGCCGTCGCTGTGGGCAAAGATGCCCTGCAAGAGCCGCATGGGATTCTGTGCGCTGGGGCCAGCCGGGGGCATCCCCAGCACCAGCGCAACAGCCTGGCCGCTGGCCGTCTCCACGCGGGTCAGGCCCGGTGTGCTGTAGATGAGCTGATCGCTGGCGATATAGCCAACAGCGCTATCGGCGCCCCAACGCCACTGGCAACAGAGCGTCGCATTGGGATCCGCGGCGGCGATTTCGATCAGCGCAGAGGTGGGCAGGTCAAAGAGCGCCAGACCGCCCGCTTCCGGCCAATAGCTGAAGTTGACCAGCAATTGCGTGCCATCGGGCGACCACTGGCCGGGGAAGAAGAAACGCACCGCGGAACGGGGCGGGTTGTTCGGGTCCGGGTAGGGATCGCTGGGCAGAAGGGTTGTGTATTCGGTGGACTCGCCCGCGGGGATCAGATTGATCCCATTCAGGCCAAAGGCAATCTGCGACCCATCCGGCGAGAAGTGGGGATCGGAGATACGCTGGACGACGTACGCGGACGGCTCGTCTCCCAGTTGCGTCCCGACGACCTTCACAATGCGGGTGCCGTACTGGGGGTTGGCCTCGATCAGGCTGTTGCCCGCCACGTAGACCAGCCGGGCATCCACCGGCGACACATCAAAATCTGTAATCGGCTCAGCTTCCTGGGTCAGTTGGGTCAGCGTCACCCCATCGCTCTCCAGCCGTTGAATCTGTCCATCCTGCAAAAAGTAGAGCGCGGCGGGCAGAATCTCCGGGATCACAACACGGGTGGGGCGGGTTGTGGGGGCCGCGGTCGCGGTGGGCGGGATCGCCGTTGGCGTGGCCGTGGCGATGACCGGCGTCATCTGGCCGCTTGCGACAACCGGCGCGGGTGTGGACGTTTCTGGCTCGTCGCCTCCACAGCCCACCAGCCAAAGGATACAAAATAGCAGGCCGACCGCCCGCATCGCCATCTCTTTTCCCCGCATAGACGCCTCCCCCGCAAAAGCCGCTGCCGCCGGCTGTCGTTACCTCCCCACGAACGCAAAGACACGAAAGAGAGTTCCTGTGCTGCGTGCGTCGGAAAGGAGTGTTTGTTTGTCTTCTATTGTAGACGCGGGCAAGCGTTTCTTCAAGAAGTCGCGACAGTCGCGTAAAAGTCCCCGGCACTTCGCAAAGTGCCGGGGACTTTAAGGGTGCGTCGCCTCTTCCAGGTAGATCAAATAGGCCAGCGCCTGTCCGGCGTTATCCCCACACATCTCGGCGGAGGCTTGCAGGCGTTGGCAGACAGCGGGGCGTTCCGGCTTGCCAAAGAGCAAACAGCGCAGGTCGTCGCTCAATTGGACGCAGCGCACGCCGGCCGGTTTGCCGTTCGGCATACCGGGGATGGGGGAGGAGATAGAGGGGGCGATGCAGCACGCGCCGCAGAGCGGGCGACACTGAATAAAAGGCATTTCATGGCTCGACTGAAAACTGAGTTTTTTCGTAACTGCTCACCCCCTCCCAACCTCCCCCAGATTTGGGGAGGAGTCGTGACAGTTCCCTCCCCAATCTGGGGAGGGTTAGGGTGGGGTGGCTGAGTAGTTACGAATCCGCGTCAAAAACTCAGTTTTTTGACATTTTAGAAAATTTGTTCTATTTTTAATCTACCGTTCTTACCATTAATGAAAGGAAAAGCGCCGTGAGTATACTCGAACAGGCCGTTCAAACCCAATTGAACAACATTGAAAAGAAGACAGGCAGATCTTTGGCTGAACTCAGCGCCCTGGCCGCGGCCACGGGATTGACCAAACACAGCGAACTGCGCGACCACTTCCGCAACACATTTGACCTGGGACATGGCGACGCCAATACACTGGTGCATTTTGTGCTGCAATCCGACGGAGAGCGGGCCAACGCTGGCAAAGAAATCGCAGATGTGGTGGACGAAATCTATGCGGGGAAGAAAGCCCACCTGCGCCCCATCCACGACGCACTCTGGGCAGAGATCGTCAAATTGGGGGAATTTGAAACGTTGCCCAAGAAAAATTACGTCAGCCTGCGCCGCAAACGACAGTTCGCAATGGTTGGCCCCACCACCGCCACCCGTGTCGAAGTGGGCTTGAACGCCAAAGAGTTGCCGGTCGATGACCGGCTTCTCGAACAGCCCAAAGGCAGCATGTGCAACTACATCGTCCGTCTGACCGAGCCGTCCGAAGTAGATGCGAACCTTTGCAGTTGGATCGCGGCTGCCTACGCAAGCGCGGGGTAAAAGGGGGATTGGGGATTGGGGATTGGGGATTGGGGTGAGAAAGTCTTCAATCTTCAATTTTCAATCTCTAAAGGAGCGAACCTGTCTGCTGTTGGGGGCTGGTCTCCGCGTCCACGGGATCGTCGGCAGTCGTCCGGGCTGCTTCCAGGCTGGCAAGAATATCCGCCCGCTCGTTGTAGGCGTTCCCCGCGTGGCCTTTGGTCCAGCGCCATTCCACACCCCCGGCCCCGGCGTGGCGGGTCACCGCGGCCAGCAGCGCCCGCCACAAATCCTGGTTCTTCACCGGCTGCTTGGACGCAGTGCGCCAGCCGTTGCGTTGCCAGCCATTCACCCATTTGGTGATGCCATCGCGCAGATAGCTGCTGTCGGTGTACAATTCCACCGGACAGGGGCGCTTCAGCCCGTTGAGCGCCTCGATAGCCGCCCGCATCTCCATGCGGTTGTTGGTGGTACCGCGAAAGCGGCCACTGAGTTCCTTCTCGTGTTCGCCGTAGCGCAGAATGGCCGCCCAGCCGCCGGGGCCGGGGTTGCCCAGACAAGCGCCGTCGGTGTAGATGATCACAGAGGCGGATGGATTGGCCGTCATTCCGCCACAAACCCCTTCTCCGCCACAGCCCGCTGGTAGACTGTTTCGTCCAGCCCCAGCCCAAAACCGGGCAGGCTGGGTACGTGGATATTGCCGTCGCGGATGACGTAGGCCGAGCCATCCAGACCGTCCACGTCGGCCGGGTCAATCTCGGCGAAGGTGAAACCCCGGATGCGCGCGGCCAAATGGGGCGCGGCGTAGACGCCGAAGACGCCGCCGTAGGCGTGGGGCGCAGAACGCGCGTTCCAGCCGTCCAATTGCGGGCCAAGCGTGTACCAGCGGGTGAAACCGGGGCGCAGCACATCGTATTGCACCACATCAATCAGCCCCTGCTGCGCCCACTCCAACAGCCGGGGCGAAGCATCCCCTTCCCCATCGGCGATGAGGACAGACAGCCCCTCGGCGGCTATCCACTGGCGCAGGTTGGCATAGAGCATGGGGTCCTCGTGAAAGGCTTCTTCCATCCAGAAGATATTGGCGTCCGCGGTCTCCCCCAACACCTGTTTGGTCAGGTTGAGATTGTAGCCGTTGTTGGCGTCCAGCAGAATTTTCGCCTCGGCCCCCACTGCTGCGCGCACCGCGCGGATGACCGCGATGTCGCGCCGGGTGCCCTCCGCCACCGGCATGTGCATCCCGCCCCGGCCCACTTTGATCTTGAAGTGGCGATGGCCGCGGGCCAGCCCTTCCAACGCTTCCGCCGCGATCAGATCAGCCGCGGCCCCGTCGTCGGTCAGGTGCAGATCGTCGAAATAGAGGGTCGTGTCGTAGCAGGGGACGGCCAGACTCGATAGGCTCTCATCTGCCAACGCATAGACCGGCTTGGCGGCCAGTTTCCCCGCCCGATCCCAGAGGGGATATTCCAGGGCAAAGGGAATCTCGTCCAAAGTATCCGGCACTGGCTGGCCGATCCACGCGCGCGCCTCCGCCTGGCTGATACGACACCAGCCAAAACCGCTTGCGCCGTCGCTGCTGGTGATGCGGGCAATGGGACAGGTGACGCGCTTGCCATGCACGCCCAGCCGGGCATTGCAGCCGGCCAGCCGAGGCCGTTCGCCGCCGAGAGGCGCCCATTCGATGCGGGTGATGACGGGCATTTCGATCTCTTTCATACGGTGACGATTTCTTCGGCAGAAATCTTGGATTGAGGGCGATTGACAGCGAACGGCGTATCAGCGCGGCCATAGAAAGTGACGCCAACGCGCTGGATGTGGTCAATCAGATCGGGGTCGCTGATGTTTGCGAAAATGGAGAGGTCAATCGTATAGGGCAGAAGCAGGTCGTCCAGTTCGTCGCTGATTCTGAACAGCGCAGTGAGCGTCAGCGCCGCGTCGCCGCGCAGGGTCAAGTCAATATCCGAGCCGTTTTTGTAGTTCCCTTTGGCGCGCGAGCCATAGAGCACGGCTGTTTCCACCTGTGGAAATCGGGCAAAGACCGCGCATATTTTCTGGATGGTGGCGTCTTTCAGACCGTATTTCATACCTGTTCTTCTTCTTCTGCCTGTATCAGACTATTCAGTTTGCTGCGGAACGCCTCGAATTCTGCAAAGTAGAGAGCGCGAATGGCGGAAACAATCTGGGATGCCGTGGCTTCATCGTAGGTGTGGGAGGTCAAATTGCGGCTGTTGATCATATCCATCCAGATTTCACCATTTTCGATCAAACCCGTTGTGAAGGCTGCGCGTGTGGCGTCTTTGGAGCCATAGAGATTGCGCACGCCGCGATTTTCGAGAAAATCTTTCAACGTATTCCACGCCAGTTCGTGGGTGAATTCAAAGGCTTGGATCAGCCCTTGATCTTCCAGTTTCGAGAGTGGGCGTTGCTGCGCCAGTTCGACGGCCTCTTTCAATTGAGAAAAGGCTTTGTCGAAATGATTGAATCTCTGCATCCAGCGGATGTCTTGGGTAGTCATGGCAGCCATTCGATGCGGGTGATGGTGGCCGCACTATGAAAATTAGGCATACATCAACTTTCCTTTGGGTTCGGGGATACGTCGCCCCAGCGCGTGGGCGGTCTCGATCCACTCCTGGATGATCACCTCAACGTTGGCCAGCGCGGCCTGATAGGTGGGACCGTCGGCCATACAACCCGCCAATTCTGGCACTTCGGCCACAAACGCTTCGTCTTCGTCACTCCAATACAGGAACACTGCAAAGTTGCTTGTCTTCATCCGTGCCAATCCGCCTGATCCGCGCCATCCGCGTTCCATTCCTATCGGTTCCGCCCGTACTGCTCGTGGCTGCTCACCCAATCCAGCGACGAGATAGCCGCGGCCAGCGAGAGTTCCCCGGCCAGGACTGTGCCCGCCACGATCTCGGCGAACTTGTGGACTTTGCCCTTGCCCACGCAGCCCAGCAGCCCCAGACATTCGCGCTGGGTCGCCAGCCCTGTGCCGCCGCCGTAGGTGGCGACGATCAGCGACGGAATGGTGATGGAGATGTAGAGATCGTTCTCCGGCGTCAGTTCCGTGTAGAGAATCCCCGCCGAGGACTCGGAGACATTCGCCACATCCTGGCCCGTAGCCATAAAGAGCGCGGTGATGGCGTTGGCCGAGTGCAGCCCGTTGTTGTTCACACCAGCCAGCAGCGAGCCGATATTGGCCACGCCGTAGTGGTAGGACAACTGCTCCGGCGTCACCCGCATATTCTGGATCAGCACATCCCGGGGCACAGTCGCCTCGGCCGTCACCCGTTTGCCCCGTGTGCGCATAATGTTCACCTGGCTGGCCTTCTTGTCCGTGGCAAAGTTGGACTCCAGGAAGAAGCGCTGGATGCCGGGGTAGTTGTCCAGAATCCACGAACAGGCGGCAAAGGTGGCCCGCCCCACCATATTTTGGCCGGCCGCGTCACCGGTGGTGTAGTTGAAGCGCAAAAAGGCGAATTTGTTGGACTGGTAGGGGTCTATGTTGTCCAGCTTGGCCACGCTGGAGGTGGCCTCGGCGTGTTCGCGGATGGCCGCGATATTCGCCCCCACCCACTTGACAAAATCCCGCGCGCCCCGCGCATCGGCAAAGATAAAGACCGGGGCGCGCTGCATCGCATCGCCCACAACCGTACAGGTGACGCCGCCGCTCAGGTTGAGCAGCTTCATGCCCCGGTTGTAGGAAGCAACCAGCGTTCCCTCCGTCGTCGCCAACGGGATGATAAAATCGCCCTGTGCGTGTTCACCGTTGATGGTCAGCGGCCCCGCAAAACCCAGGGGAATCTGCACAACACCGGTAAAATTCTCGATGTTGCCCGCGGTTGTATGGGGATCGAAGGAGTAGTGGCCGATGTGCTCGACCGGGCTGTTGGCATACTCGGCCACAAAGCGCTGGCGCGCGGCGATGATCTGCGGGCTGTAGTCGTCGTCGCGGTCGCGGGGGATGCGGGTCAGTTTGCTGGGCGCTGAGATAGAGTCGTCCACCGCGAATTTGATACGGCCAAAGGGTTTGGTCTTGACCGTCAATTCGATCTCGTGTTTGCCCTGCGCCAACCCGTCGATCTGTATGCTGATGTCCACAACCTGGCGCAACGGGAACTCCATCGGTGTGGCTTCGCTGATGGCCGACGGCTTCACCTTTTGCCCGCTGCCGATACTCAGGCTGATGGCGCTGTTGGGCACGGCTTTGCCGTCAATGCGCACTTCCTGAAATTCGGTGATCTGGGCGTCACTCAAGCGGTTTTTGATGTTGAAACGTATCCCGCCCTCGACATTTTCCAGGCTGCCAAAAGTGTACAGCCGTTTGAGCAACATACTGGGAATCAGCGCCATCGGGTCATCCTCTCTATAAATGAAAACAAATAAGCACAGGTGAAGCTATTATCGGCTCTTTCCCAGCGAAAATCAAAGTTGCCCGGCTTAAGAATAGAACGCGGACGACGCGGATCGGGCTGATGAACGCGGATAAAAATCTGCGTAAATCCGTGGTTTCTGCGCAAATCAGCGTTCTATTTTTCACTGCTGGTTGTGCCCATTGCGGCTACGAGAAGGATTCACACGGATTTACGCGCAATGTCCGTGCGCCAGACCGCGCCATCAAAGGCGATGTGGGCCAGCCCGGCATAGGCTTGTCGCGCGGCAGCCGGCAGATCCTCCCCCAGCCCGGTGACGGCCAACACCCGTCCGCCGCTGGTGAGCAGCCGCCCGTCGGTCAGCGCCGTCCCCGCCTGGAAGACGGTAGACCCGGCTGCCTCTGCTTTGGCGATGTCGTGGATCTCCTTGCCTGTGGCGTAGTGGCCCGGATAGCCACCGGACGCCAACACAACCGTCGCCGCCGCGCCCGCCTGCCAGATGGGCGTGACCTCATCCAGCCGCCCGTCAATGCAGGCCAGCAGCAGATCGACCAGATCGCTTTCCAGGAGGGGCAGGATGACCTGGGTTTCCGGGTCGCCAAAGCGACAGTTGAACTCCAACACGCGCAGCCCGTCGGCGGTCAGCATCAGCCCGGCGTAGAGAACGCCCACATACGGCGTGCCTTCGGCAGCCATCCCGTCAATGGCTGGGCGCAGGACAGAGCTTTCCACTTCTTCCAAAAAGGCGGGTGTGGCCTGGGGAGAGGGAGCAAAAGCGCCCATCCCGCCGGTGTTGGGGCCGCGGTCGCCGGTGAGCAGCCGTTTGTGGTCCTGGGCGGGCGGCATCAGCGCGATGTTTTTGCCGTCGCAGAAGGCCAGCACAGAGACTTCCGGCCCAGTCAGCCGCTCCTCCACCAGCACAGTGGCGCTGGCCGCGCCAAAGCTGCGCTCGACCAGCATTTGTCGCAACACTTCCACCGCCTCGTCCTGGCTGGCGGGCAGCACGACGCCTTTGCCCGCGGCCAGCCCACTGGCTTTGAGAACGGGCAGAGCGTCCAGGCTGTGTACAAAATCTGCCGCCTCTTCAAAATCGCTGTAGACCCGCGCCCAGCCGGTGGGGATCTGGTGGCGCTGCATAAAGGCTTTGGAAAAAGCCTTCGACCCCTCCAACTGAGCAGCAGATTGAACCGGGCCAAAGATGCGCAGACCGGCGGTCTGGAAGAGATCGACGATCCCGGCCACCAGCGGCACTTCCGGCCCAACGACGGTCAGATCGATGACGTGTGTCTGGGCGAAGGCCAACAGCCCGGAGAGATCGCTGTCAGCAATGGCGACATTTTCACATTTGGCCGTCGTCGCTGTGCCCCCGTTGCCCGGAGCAACGAAAATGCGCCCCACCTGGCTGGATTGGCTCAACTTCCAGGCCAGCGCGTGCTCGCGCCCGCCAGAGCCGATAAGTAGAAGATTCATTGGGCACGTTCTCCGAGCTTTGTCGGGTAAAGCGTGGTGCGTGGTGCGTGAACCAAATGACACTGATCTCCTCTCTGCCCTGAAAATGGGCTTGTATACACGGATAAAAAGGAACACGGATCAGTAAAAATCTGTGTTCCCTCCGATCCGTGTATACAAAATTTTCATTCCCCGTGGCGTGTAACTGCGCCTGGAAAACTGTTTGGAAAAAATTGATGTCGCTACCCGTAGTGTCTGGTGTGCGAACCAATCTCCACTACTTCTTTACGCACCACGCACCACGCACCACGTACTACATCAATCCCCCCACACCCCAGCAAACTTCTCCTTCTGCTGGAGTTCGATATAAGGAATCGGTGTATTGAAGGGATAGATGCCGGTGAAGCACGCGTTGCAGTAGCCATCCTCTGCCTGCAAGGCGGTCATCAGCCCATCAATGGAGAGATAGGCCAGGGAATCCGCGCCGATGTGTGCGCAAATTTCGTCCAGGCTCTTGTGCGCGGCGATCAGTTCGCTCTGGCTTGCCATATCCACCCCCATAAAACAGGGGAAGCGGATGGGCGGACAGGCTACACGCAGATGCACTTCGGCCGCGCCGGCACTGCGCAGAAGCTGGACCAGCGGTCCACTGGTATTGCCGCGCACAATCGAATCGTCCACCAACACGACGCGCTTGCCGGCCAGGTTGTCGGGCAAGGGGTTGAATTTCATCGCCACCCCCACTTTGCGCAGTTGGTCGGTGGGCTGGATGAATGTGCGTCCGATATAGCGGTTTTTGATCAGCCCTTCGCTGTAGTCAATCCCGCTTTGCTGGGCGTAGCCGATAGCGTGCGGCGTGCCGCTGTCGGGTACAGGCACGACAATATCCGCGTCGGCGGGGGCTTCGCGCGCCAACTGGCGGCCCAGGGCCTGGCGCACTGTATGCACCTGTTTGCCGCCCAGAACGCTGTCGGGCCGGGCAAAATAGATCTGTTCAAATGTGCAAAAGGCGAGCTTTTGAGGCTGCGCACCCCGCACAATTTTGTAGCCGTTTTTGTCAAGAGAGACAATTTCACCCGGCTGCACTTCGTAGATTGTCCGTCCACCGATGGCGGAAAAGGCGCAACTTTCCGAAGCCAGGGCATAGCCGCCCTCAAATTCACCCAGCACCAGGGGGCGCAAACCCCAGGGGTCGCGCACGCCGTAGATCGTGTCTTTGGTGAGAATCGTCAGCGTATAGGCACCTTCGGCCTTCGCCATCAGCTGACTGATGCGCGCAATCCAATCAGCCCCGCGGGAGCGCGCCAGCAGGTGGATAATCACTTCGCTGTCGGTGGAGGTGGAAAGACCGACGCCATCTTCCAGCAGTTCCCGGCGCAGTTGCGGGGCGTTGATCAGATTGCCGTTGTGGCCGATAGCCAAGGGGCCATTCAGGGTTTCCAGAATATAGGGCTGGGTGTTGCGCAGCTTCACCGAGCCGGTGGTGGAATACCGGGTATGGCCGATGGCCAGATGGCCGAGCAGATGGCTCAGATTCTCTTCGTTGAAAACCTGGGAGACCAGCCCCATTCCCTTGTGGACGTGAGCTGTGTGCCCGTCACAGCTTACGATGCCCGCGCCTTCCTGCCCCCGGTGTTGCAGGGCGTAGATGGCAAAATAGGTCAGCCGCGCCGCGTCTGGCTTGGGGCTATAGATGCCGAAGACACCGCATTCTTCGTGGAGATCATCGCCGGACCATTCGTCTTCGTGTGTGATTTCGTAGGGGATCATTTTTCCTCCCAAATAGGAGGACGGAAGACGGAGGACGACAGACGAACGTTCACCAGGAAGTCAGTGTCAAACGTTCGTCTGTCGTCTATCGTCTATCGTCCCACCAAAGAAGCTCGCGCTGTCAGTGCAATTGCCAGCGCCTCGTCCACTGTCTGCGCTGTCACTGTCACGTGGCCCATTTTGCGCCCAGGCCGGGCCGCGGACTTGCCGTACAAATGCAGTTTGGCTGTGGGGTAGGCCAGCAGCGCGGCCCAATCCGGTTCGCCCTGCGTCCACAGGTCGCCCAACAGGTTTACCATTGCGGCGGGCCGTAGCTGCTCGCTGGAGCCGAGGGGCAGCGCGCAGACCGCACGCGCCTGCTGCTCAAACTGGCTGGTCACCGCGCCCTCAATCGTCCAATGACCGGAGTTGTGGGGGCGGGGCGCAATTTCGTTGATCAACAAACGGCCAGAAGAATAGAACGCGGATGACGCGGAAGGGGCGGATTCTCGCGGATTTTTTTCCGGCAACAGGAAAAACTCCACGCAGAGGACGCCCACCACATCCAGCACCTCCATCAGACGGCGTGTCAGGCGTTCGGCTTCTGCCGCTACCTCCGCCGAGACCTGTGCGGGGGCAATCGTCACGTCTAAAATGTGATTGATGTGGCGGTTTTCCACCAACGGGAAGGCGGCGAAGGTGTCGTCCACCCCGCGCGCCGCCACTACGGACAGTTCGCGCTCGAAGGCGACGAAAGACTCCACAATGGCCGCCTGTCCGCCCAGCGCTTGCCAAGCCGCGGCGGCCTGGGCTGGGTCGTCAATTTTCACCTGGCCTTTGCCGTCGTAGCCAAAGGCGGCCGTCTTCAACACAGCGGGTGTGCCCAGTTGTGCCAGCGCTGTCTGCAAATTCGCCAGCGAATGGACCGGCGCAAAGGGCGTCACCGGCAATCCGGCTTCAACCAGAAAACTCTTCTCGCGCAGACGGTTCTGGGCCACATGCAGGACGTGACCGCCGGGACGCACGGCCACGCCCTCCTCACGGGCGATCTCGGCCACGTGGGCAGGTACGTTCTCAAACTCAAAAGTCACCGCGTCCACGCCGCGTACAAAAGACCGCACGGCCTCCCGGTCGTCGTAGGATGCGCAGATTTCCCGCTCGGCCACCTGGCCGGTGGGTGTGTCCCGTTCCGGCGAAAAGGTGTGTACCCGTATGCCCAGACGGTGGCTGGCCAGGGCCAGCATCCGTCCCAACTGGCCGCTGCCGAAGACGCCGATAACGGGAGGGGATTGGGGATTGGGGATTGGGGATTGAGAACTCGGCGTGGACAATCTCTTAATCTCCAATCTCTAATTTTTCGTTCATCACCTGTTCGGCTCGTTTGCGGCGAAATTCCCGTAGCTTCTCGCGCAGTTCCGGGCGGCTGTTGCCCAGAATTGCCACGGCCAGGAGGGCGGCGTTGATGGCCCCGGCTTTGCCAATCGCCATCGTCGCTACGGGCACGCCAGCGGGCATCTGGACAATCGAGAGCAGCGAGTCTAGTCCGTTGAGCGCCTGGCTCTGCACGGGCACGCCGATGACGGGTAGCAGTGTGTGTCCCGCCACCATTCCCGGCAGGTGGGCCGCGCCGCCCGCGCCGGCGATGATCATCTCCAGCCCCCGCTCCGCCGCGCGCTGGGCATACTCCACCATCCACTCCGGCGTGCGGTGGGCGGAGACGACCCGGCATTCGTGGGGGATGTCAAAATCGCGCAGGGTCTCGGCGGCGAACTGCATACAGCGTTCCCAGTCGGATTGGCTGCCCATTATCACGCCGACGAGCGGAGTAAGGGGTGTAGTCACGGGTTTGTCCTATTGCGTATTTCGTATTTCGTAGGTTGGGTTCTTCCGGCACATATCGAATAAGCTCTGATGCAGACTAGCGCATTGGCAGTGAACGTACACGCAAGGAATTGTCAGTAACCGTGACTGCGGCACCGTCAAATAAGGCCGCCTCGCTCTGCGGCAATATCTGAAGCAATCTTCGGGTCACGGTTTCGGGATCGGTCACGGACAATCGCAATGTCACCAAACTGGGAGACGAAAAACCAGCCAGCGCCAGCAAAGTTGAGAAATCCAAGTCTTGTGTAATGATCACCTGATTATTCTGGCGGGCGTAAGTCAAAATGTCCCTATCTGAAGTCGTAGCCGACAATACCTGATTCACGCGCAGGATATCCCAGCCCGCGGCTTGCAGATCAGCTACAGTTTGAGGAGACAGGTTCATATCGGCTAGAAAACGCAAATGGCCTTGCGCGCTCATGTGGGAACCATCTGAAGTTGATCCGAAACGACCCAAGCCGCGTATGACATCGCCTGATGAATATCCTCAGCCTCTAATTCCGGGTAAGCAGACAGCACATCTTCAACGCTTCGCCCCGCCGCCAGCATTTTCAAGATAACGCTGACTGTGATCCGCATCCCGCGGATCGTTGGTTGCCCCAAACAAATCTCAGGGTTGACAGTAATCCGATTTACTTCTCGCATTTTGCCTCCCATTGGCAATCAAGCCATCCATTCAACTGTCAACGTGCCCCAGACCTACTGCGCGTCGCCAGCCAGCGCTGGAAGGATTTTTCGCTTTCGCCGCTGCGTCGCCCGGCCAGAAGACCTTCAACGCCGATGTGTTCGTCCAGATTCGGCCAGTGGATGGCGTAACCGTCGCCGAGTAATTCCCAATTCTGGCGTTCTCGTTCAGTTGCGTGTTGCAAACGGGGATACCAGTCCAGGGGGATTGTCAATAGACGGTCATCCTGAAGACGAACAATCAATTTGTCTGATGTAACTTCGAGTCTAACAACAGCCGGATCAGATTCAAGAACCAAAGTAGTCATGCCACGCCTCCATAAACATCGCCTCGTGCTTGACGATCAGCCGTTCGATTCGAGTTAGCTCGTGTTCGGGGAAACCGCGATTTTTCGCAAAGGCAATAGAATTCAGCCAGTACTTTACAAGTCTGCGGTCTCGCTGCACATGAATGTGTGGCGGTTCTCCCTTGTCCGAACTGAAAAAGACGAACGAGTACGGTCCTTCTTGGTGAATTACTGGCATCTAACAATCCTCGCCCTTCTAATGCTAAAGTCCGCTCCACGCCCGCAAATTCCGCTCGATGCGCGGCCCGGCGGGATAGTCCCCCGGCGCAAACGCCCGCGCCGTGAGCATCTCATACGCACGGATGTAGCGATCGGCGGTCTGCACGGCCAGCGCTTCCGGCATGGGAAACGGCTCACCCTCGCCCCGGTAGCCATTGGCCGCATAATAAAGCCGGATAAACTCCTTGTCGAAATTCTCCGGCTCTCTGCCTTCCGTGTTTTCCGTGTTTTCTGTGTTTTCTGTGTTTTCTGTGGTTGACTTCGCATAGCTCTCTGCCGTCCAAAACCGGCTGGAATCGGGCGTGTGCATCTCGTCAATCAACAGCAGTTCCCCGTCGTCGGTCAGGCCAAATTCGTACTTTGTATCCACCAGAATCAGCCCAGCGCGCCGGGCGATGGCTTGTCCGCGCTGGAAGACGGCGATAGCGGCCGCGCAGACCTGCTCCCAGAGGGGGAGGGATACGAGACCCCTCCCTACGATTTCGGCGCTGGTGATGCGTTCGTCGTGGCCGCCATCCCTGGCTTTCGTTGTCGGTGTGATAATCGGTGTGGGCAAAGCGTCGTTCTTACGCAGCCCGTCGGGGAAATCCATCCCGTAGATGTGGCGCTCGCCCTGGCTGTAACGGTACCAGAGCGCGGTGGAGGTGACGCCGCTGATGTAGCCGCGCACGACGACTTCCACGGGCAGGGGACGGCATTTGCGCCCGATCGTCACATTCGGGTCGGGCGACTCGATGAAGTGGCTGCCGATAATATCCGCCACCTGCGCAAACCAGAAAGCGGCCAGTTGGTTGAGTACCTGGCCTTTGTAAGGCACCAGCCCCAAAATGCGGTCAAAGGCCGAGAGCCGGTCGGTGGTGATCAACACCAGCCGGTCATCCAATTCGTAGATATCGCGCACCTTCCCGCTTCGTTTCGGGCCAAGAAAGGGCAGGTCTACGCCGTCGAAGGGGTGGGCCAGAGCGTACTCAAGCGGTATCGGATTCATCGGTCTTCTTTCTATAGTTTTACAGGTAATCATTTTCCATCTCTCTCTGGGGAATTATGCGAGCTACCAGAGAGAAGGCCGAGAAAATCTTTATCTGTAAAACTATAGGTCGTCCGCGGGGAGCGCGCGCTGGTGGCGGCGGAGGGGGTTCTATCCGGCGCGGCCGCAGCGCGTACATATCGGGTGAGAAGCGGCGGACAACAGTCGTATCGTCCTCGTCGTCGTCGCTCTCCGTTTCTTCATAGTTGGAGCTGTCCAAAATCGTTTGGACGATAATAAACATCAACAACGACGCGCTGCCAGCCATCAGCAGAGAGGCTTCCCACACGGCGAGGGGTGTGATGAGGACGACCAGACGTGCCAAGAGAACTTCCACCAGGGCCAGAAGGGCGAAGCCCAAAGCACACATGAAAATCGTAATGAGATCAAATCTGGGCAGACGGGCCAAAATCACAAATCCACTGGCCGGAACCAGAAAGGAGAGCGCCGCGGCCTGGGCAAAAGTCAAAGGGGCAAGCAGCGTCAGCAGCCAGGCCAATAGAAGAAAATAGCCCGTAGCCACAAACAAAATGATGAAGGCAGCCACAGCAATAACGATCATTACTGTTCTGGTGCTGATATCTTCCGGTTTGAATTGTCTCTTATTGTCCATTGATCAGTGCCTCGAAAAGTGCCAGACCCAATCCCCCGCCAGTGCGCAATGGGTTCTGGATGGAATTCACGTGATCCTCCGGGTGGGGCATCAGACCGACGACATTGCCCGCCGCGTTGCAGATGCCTGCAATGTCGGCCACACTGCCGTTGGGGTTGATGGGATAGCGCCCACCCGCGGGAACGCCGTCGGCGTCCACATAGCGAAAGGCGACCAGCCCGGCCGCGTCCAGACGGCGTACCGTTGCCGCGTCTGCGGCCTGAAAGTTGCCTTCGCCGTGCGCCACCGGGCAGAAGATCGGCTGGCGGATGGCGGAAAGAAAGCTGGCCGCGACACCGGTGTTCACCGCCAGATGCACCCAGCGGCACTCAAAGTGGCCGGATGCGTTGTGCGTCAGTGTCACAGTGCGAGTTGCGAGTTGCGTATTGCGTAAACTGTCTCTTCCCTTCCTCCCTTCCTCCCTTCTTCCCTTCTGCTCTCCTGGCAACAGCCCCGCCTTCACAAGCGTCTGGAAGCCGTTGCAAATGCCCAGCACCCGCTTGCCGCTGGCGACAAATTCGTGTAACTGGTCGTGAAAGAAGACCTGCAAATCCAGGGCCAGACGCCCGCCCGCGCCCAGCGCGTCGCCGTAGGAGAAGCCGCCGGGCAGAAGGAGGATGTCGTAATCGGCGAAACGCCGTTCTCCGGCGCGTAGCTGGTTGCTATGGACGATCTCCGGCGCGCCCCCGGCCAACGCACAGGCCCGGGCTGCTTCGCCGTCCCGGTTCGTACCAGATGCGTGAAGAATGAGAATTTTCGGTTTCACAGGTCAGTTAACCAATCGAAATGGGTTGATTTGCTCGATTTCGGCTGCCGTCAACCCGGTCACCCGGGCGATGACAGCTACCTCTATCCCAGCGGCCCGCATGTCACGGGCGATGGCCAGCTTCTCCTGCCTGCGCCCTTCTGCCTCACCTTCTGCTCGTCCTTCTGCTCGTCCTTCTGCTTGACCTTTTGCTAAACCTTCTGCCAGCATAGTTTGCTTGCTTTCTTCCCAGGCGGCTTCATCTTTGATGATACCCAACTCTGCGGGCGAAAGTGTGGTTTTGCGCATGCGCTCGATAATCTGTTGAAACATATCCGATGTGTAGTTTGCTTCTTCAAGCTGACTGTCCAACGAGTCGGCGATCAACTCCAGCCAGGGACGTATCTTGGGCGGCGTCTGCGCATTGACGCTGCGTGGCCCCAGAAAGACCAGCCGATGGGGGTAGAGTTCCACCTGCGCGCCCTGTTCGTTCACCGGACTCATGTTGCTCACCGCATAACTGAACTGCAGGCTCTCGTCTCGGGGCAACGTTGTCAAGACTACAATCGTGTAGACAGTCCGCTCAAAACGGTAGGCGGTGTAGCCGCGTACCTGTTCGACCAGACCGATCAGGTGATAGTAGAGAAAGCGGTCGAAGAAATCATCTTCGCGGATGTGTTGGACTTCGATAATCGTGCGTTGCGCCGCATCCTCGGCAAAGAGGTCATATTTGATTTTCACATACCCGACCGTCTCTGGGTACTCATATTCGGTATAGACCTGCTCCACCCGCACAGGTATACCCAGCACATCCGAGGCGAACTGACTGAAGATCGCCGGATCGCTGAAGACCCGTTTGAAGGTGACGCCATATTTAAGCGGAATCACTTCGATCATCGCACTGACTCCTTTCTCTTCTACTCGCTAGGATTGCTTTACAATCCCTTCCAAGCACTGACCAATTGCTCCACCGCCAAATCAAGCACTGACCCTTCCTCTAATTCTACCACCAAACGCCCTTCCGTGCTGACTGCGCCAATTTCGCTCAGCGGCAGCCCGGCAAATAGCGCCTCCAACGCCGACGCATCTTCCGGGCGCACCTCCACCAGCAGCCGCCCGTTGCTTTCACCAAACAACACTTCCACCGCGGAAAGATCGCCACCTGCCACCTGCACCTTTCCACCTTCCACCTGCAACCCCAGTCTCCCCCCAATACACATCTCCGCCAGCGCCACGGCCAGCCCGCCTTCACTCAGGTCGTGGCAGCTTTGTACCAGACCCGCTTGAATGGCCCGGTGCAGGGCGGTGTAGCGGGCCAGAGGCTCCTGCGGCATTTTGGGTGGGTCGCCGCTGTCTATGCCCAATAGATGAAAGAGCAGAGAGCCGCCCAATTCCGGGGCACTTTCGCCGATCAGGTAGAGCCGGTTGCCCGCCGCCTTGAGATCACTGGTGCAGGTGTGGTGGATGTCCGGCACAATGCCAATGGCGGAGATAAGCAGAGTACCGGGGATGGGCTGGCCGTTGAATTCGTTGTAGAGGCTGTCTTTGCCGGAGATAAAGGGCGCGTTGTAGGCAAGGCTGCCATCGTAACAGCCCTGGGCTGCGCGTACCAGACTGCCCAGCCGGTCTGGCAGTTTGGGATTGCCCCAACAGAAGTTGTCCAGCAGCGCGATCTGGTCCGGGTCTGCACCCACGGCCACCGCGTTGCGGAAGGCTTCGTCAATGGCGCTGACCGCCATCGCGTAGGGGTCACGTTTGCCCAGCAGCGGATTGATGCCAACGCTCAGGCTAAAGGCTCTGTTGTGCTGCCAGGTTCCCAGCGGTTTCAGCACAGCCGCGTCGCTGGGGCCGTCCATCTGCGGCCCGGTGAAAGGACGCACAAGCGTGCCGCCGCGCACTTCGTGATCATACGTGCGCACAATCGCCTCTTTGCTGGCGACGGACGGGTGAGAAAGAAGCCGCAAGAGGAGATTAGAGAGATTAGAGATTGGAGATTGGGGATCGGCGGCCAATCTCCTAATCTCCAATCTCCAATCTCCAATCTCCGGTCTCCGATCCCGATACTCCGCCTGCATCTGGCGCGCCGGCCAGCCGTCGTGCAGGAATTTCATGCCCAAATGCGCCACCGGACGCCCCTGATAAGTCACATGCAGTGCGCCGTCGCCGGTGAAGAGACCCAAGACCCGCACCTCCACATCCCAACTGTCGGCCAACTCCTGCAAGCGGGGCAGATTCTCTTGGGGCACAGCCAACACCATCCGCTCCTGGGCTTCGGAGAGCCAGATTTCCCAGGGCGTGAGGCCGGGATATTTCAGCGCCACTTCGGAAAGCTCCACCTCCACGCCCAGCTCCTTGCCCATTTCGCCGCAGGCCGAGGAAAGCCCGCCCGCGCCGCAGTCGGTAATGGCGGTGTAGAGCCGCGCGTCGCGGGCCGCTTCGATCAGTTCGATCAGCCCCTTTTCGGTGATGGGGTCGCCGATCTGCACCGCGCTGCCCGCGCTCTCGCTGGTTTCGTGGGTCAGCTCGGCGGAGGAGAAGGTGGCCCCGTGCAGCCCGTCGCGGCCCGTGCGCCCGCCCAGGACAACCACCCGGTCGCCCAGTTGGGGTGCGGTGGGGTGGCTGTGGCGGGGCAGCAGACCGACGCAGCCGGCAAAGACGAGCGGGTTGCCCAGATAGCCGGCGTCGTAGACGACCGCGCCGTTGACCGTCGGCAGCCCCAGTTTGTTGCCGTAGTCGCCGATGCCCGCCACCACCCCTTCGCGGATGCGCGCGGGATGCAGCAGACCCGCGGGCAATTCGTTCTGGGGAAAATCCTGGGGTGCAAAGCAGAGAACATCGGTGCAGGCGATGGGCCGCGCCGAGACGCCGATGATATCGCGCACGACGCCGCCGATGCCCGTATTGGCCCCGCCGTAGGGTTCGAGAGCGGAGGGGTGGTTGTGCGTCTCCACTTTGAAGGCCAGGTCGAAGTCGTCGTCAAAGGCGATGATACCGGCGTTGTCCACAAAAGCCGAGCGCAGCCAGGCCCGGTTGACCGTCTCGGTGGCCCGGCGCAGGTAATACTTCAACAGACCGGGGATCTCGCGCAGGGCGCGGGTGTGCCCATCTACACTCCACCAGCGGAAGATGATTTTGGAGCGAAAGGTCTTGTGGACGCAATGCTCACTCCACGTCTGGGCCAACGTTTCCAGCTCCACGTCCGTCGGGGAACGCTCCAGTTCGTCGAAATAGTCCTGAATCGCCTTCATCTCCGCGCCGTCCAGCGAGAGCATCCGTTCGCCGCTCAGGGCCAGCAGCGACGCCTCGTCCAACCCCGTCAGGCTGATCTCCTCCACAAAGTCGCTGGCCGCGCTCTCCTGCTCGAATTGGGGTGGGATACGTCCGAGGGTGTAATGCTCAATCGTGCCGTTGCAGAGCAGTCCCTGGGCCAGCCGGTGCAGGTCGCCTTCGCTCAGATCGCCCGTCAATTCATAGCGGGTGGCGGTGGTGGCCCCACTGACAGGAATGCCCAATTCAGCCATGCCTCGCTCCAGTTCGCGCGCGGTCACGTCGGTGACACCGGGGCGCAGGGCCACTTCCACGACGTGGGTGGCAACGGGCGGCACCTCGCCGGCGGAGAGATCGAACCACTGGGCTGCTTCTGTCACCGGGTCAGCCAAAAGAAAAGCACAGAGCCGGGAAAGCTGCTCTGTGCCTGGATGTTCGGCCAGAAAATAGAGTTGGCTGGTACGACAACTCTGCACGGCGTCGATCCCCAGCCGCCGGGCCTGTTGTACAAAGCGGGCACTATCCACCGCCCGCTTGGACGAAACTTCGATGCGAATCGCCATACATCCTGCCGTTTCTGCTACGAGAAGAAGCGTTCACACGTTTGGTCAAAGTCCATCGGTTTGGCGAGACCTTGCGCAATTTCCTGTTTGGCGCGTCGCGCCGCAGCAATCAGTTGCGGTTGCGTTCTCTTGAAGAGGATATTCCATTGTAGGTCATCTTGCAGATCTTCAAGATAGTCGCGCAGATGCTCTACCACTTGCTCTTGTGCGGGTTCCGGCAAAGATTCCAACATCTTTGTCATTGTAGCAATTGCTGTGGATGACATATATACTCTCCTTCATTTGCGTAAATCTGCGTCCAAAATCTTTCGTGGAATCACTTATCTGCGGCGATCAATCCAAATCAGAAAAATCTGCGTCCTCTCTTATGTCTGACAACCGGCCCGGAAATGCAAAAGACCCAGACAGTTGGCACAGTCGGGTCTTCGGCGTACGGGATGAAATTGTGTACCCCCAAGGGGACTCGAACCCCTGTCGCGGGCTTGAAAGGCCCGTGTCCTAACCACTAGACGATGGGGGCGGACATGCGACAACAGAAGAAAGTATAGCAGGGGTTGGCGCACCGGTCAAATTGGGGCAGAATGAAATACATCACCTTTACCCCAGAGCGGTCAGCGGATCGACGTACTGTAGCCCAAACTCTTTGGCCACCGCGGCATAGGTCAGTTGTCCCCGATGGGTGTTGAGACCGCTCTGCAAGGGCTTGCTCTCGCGGATGGCGTCGCGGCCTTTGGCGGCCAGCCGGATGGTATAGGGCAGGGTCTGGTTGGTCAGCGCAAATGTGCTGGTGCGGGGCACAGCGCCGGGCATATTGGCCACGCAGTAATGCACCACATCGTCAATCACAAAGGTGGGGTTGCTGTGGGTCGTGGGTCGGCTCGTCTCCACACAGCCGCCCTGATCCACCGAAACATCCACAATCACCGAACCAAACTTCATCTCCGCCAGCATCGCCCGCGTCACCAGCCAGGGCGCGCGCCCGCCAGGGATCAGCACCGCGCCGATGACCAGATCCGCGGCAAAGACCGCCTCTTCCACGTTGGCTTCGTTGCTGGTGCGGGTCTCCAACTGGCCGCGGTAGATATCGTCCAGGTATTGCAGCCGGTCGTGGCTCAGGTCCAGCACAGTGACGTGCGCACCCATGCCCAGCGCAATTTTGGCGGCATTCGTGCCCACCACACCGCCGCCCAGAATCGCCACCCGTCCCGGCGCGACACCGGGCACGCCACCCAGCAGCACACCGCGCCCGCCGTTGTTGCGTTGTAGATAGGCCGCGCCCACCTGCGTCGCCATGCGCCCGGCCACTTCGCTCATCGGCGTCAACAAAGGCAGCTTGCCGTCAGCGGTCTGCACAGTCTCGTAGGCCACGGCGGTTGTGCCCGCGGCCAGCAGCCGCTCGGCAAGTGTGCGGTCCGCGGCCAGGTGCAAATAGGTAAAGAGCAGCATCTCTTGGCGCAGAAAGCCAAATTCGCTGGCGATGGGTTCCTTCACCTTTACCACCATCTGCCCGGACCAGGCGTCAGCGGCATCGGTGACGATCTCGGCGCCCGCCTCCCGGTATTCGTCGTCGCTGATGGAGCTGCCCACCCCCGCGCCGCTCTGCACCAGCACCCGGTGGCCCTGGCGCGCCAGCACCCGCACCGCGCCGGCGGTCATCCCCACCCGGTTTTCGTTGTCTTTGATCTCTTTGGGAAGTCCGATAATCATTGCCCATTCTCCTTGCTCATCAGTGAGCAGTAATCAGTAAGCAGTGAAATCAGGTCACTGCTTACTGGTAACTCAATGTCATTAAGTTAAGGTTTTGACGAGGTTGTGAAAGCCTCGAAAATAACCGAAGATGGATATTTTGAACCAGTTTTGGGTCAATTTATCCGATAGAATGGCCTAGTTTTCGAGTAGAATGGCCTGGTTTGCGAGAACCAAATC
>CAMDEX010000064.1 GCA_945897075.1 Litorilinea aerophila | reverse complement strand
AACAGGCGCAGCAAGCAGCGCCCCTACGATCTCTTCTGTTCCACGGGAGTAATTTATGCTGAGATTGCGTTCACACCGTTTGTGGATATTCTTCGTCGCCCTTTTATTGTCCGCCTGCGCGCCCAGCGCTGAAGGCAATGTTGTGGGCTATCTGCTGGAGCAGCGTTTGCGCGGGGGAATGATCGCACTGGCACCCGCATCTGTCGGCTCCATCCGCGGTGAAATCTGGATGGAGGATGGCCCGGCGGCGGGCGTCTCTGTTCTGGTCGCCGAGCGCACAGGCCGTCCGCACGCCGCGACAACCGACAAAGAGGGGCGCTATCGCATAGATGGCATACCGCCCGGCCAGTATGTGGTGGCGGCTGTCGGGCCAGAGAGCGACGAGGCCGCGTTGAGCGGGGCGTGGGGTGTGCCCTGGCTGGTGACTGTGGAAGCGGGAACGGTTGTTGTTGCGCCGCGGCTGATCGTCCAGCGCCACGTCGCCGCCCCCCTGCCGGACGATCTGGCCGGGGCGGTTCGCCTTTCTGCCGGGCAGCCGTATACCGCGTCCGCGCCCTTTCCCGCCGGGTCGCTGGCCTGGGGGCAGGCGTTTACATTCGAGCGAGACGGCGCTGAGATTGATACATTGCGCGTCTACCACCCGCTGGCCGAGAGTGACAGGCCACTGCCGCTGATCTTCGGCGTCTTTCCCGGCGTCATTGATGGTTGGCAGCCGGTGAGCGTGGCCTTTGCCGCGCTGGGCTATACAGTCGTCGCCATCTCGCCCAGCGGGGCGCGGGGGCTGGATGTTTACGCGCACGCCGAGGACGCCCGTGTCGCTCTGCATCTGGCCCGGCGCGGTCTGTTGGGGGTAAATGTGGCGGACGCGCCCGCGGTGGCGATGGGGGGCAGCTTTAGCAGTGCCATTCTGCACCGGCTGTTGCGCGACGAGCGGGATCAGTTCAACGCCTGGGTGACGGTGGGCGGGATCAGCAACGCCTTCACCGGCAGCGCGGATTTCTACGCGGGCCGGCTGGACATCCCGGACCCCTACGGGCTGGTGATCCCAGCGCTGGGCGCGGCCAATATCCATCCTGTGCCCTTTCTGCGCTTCTCGCCGGTCTACACAGCCGCGCACCTGCCGCCCACACTGATCATCCACACCGACGCCGACGCCATCATTCCCATCAACCAGGCCTACCAGTTGGAGGCCGCGTTGCACGCCGCGGATGTACCGGTGGAGGTCTTCTACTACCGGGACGTGAGCCACTATTTGCAGATCGGGGAGGATATCACCGAGGCGGGGCAGGCGATGTTCTGGCTGGTGATGGAGTTTGTGGGGAAGTATACGCGATCGTAGAGAGAGAAGGAGAGCTACGCGGCGGGTTGAAAGAGGGGCGCAGAAAATTGGCCCACCGCCTGCATCCGACCGCTGAGTACGTTTTCAACGATGCGCGCAGACTTCACCGGCATGGATTCGCAGCCGCATTCAGGGCAAACGTTCATTTCCAGGTTGCGAATGACAACCGGGCTGCCAGAGTCATAGAAGATGCGCTCGACGCGAACGTTCTGCATAGGATTGGAGCAACCGTTAGGACATTGCATAACGAATCCATTCACTTGATGAGAATCACCGCTGTCTGTTGTTTTTGGACGCTTATTGTATCATCTTCTACAGTGTTGCGTACAATTGGAATTCGATAGCCTCAATAGCCTTTTCGATGGGTTGACTGAACTGTAGGCTGCTCTGCTTGACGGGAGACAGTAGGGGCAGTATGATCATCTGAAACAGTAGAACGGAACCGGCTATGAATAAGAGAGGAGTCAACTCGATGAAATCACAACTGACAGCGGATATGCCAACAACGGAACGCCTGTTGCTCGAAACGGTTAGGGGTTTGCCGTCGCAGCGTGTCGTACAAGTGCTTGATTTTGCTCGCTGGCTCCACACACAACCCGTCTCAGATGAATTTCTGGATGACGATGTAACCGAGGCCGAGTTGGAGGCAGAAGAAGCTGCCTGGCAGGCGACATACGAGGCAAACAAAGAGAGTTTTCGGGCGTTAGCTCGTCAGGCGCTTCGTGAATTGGATGCAGGGGAAACGCTGGAAATGACATTTGTAAACGGAAAGATTCATCCCGGATGAATTCTCTCACCACAAAGCATTTTTGGAAACTCTACTACGCACTGCCACGGGATGTTCAGGAGCTGGCAGATAAAGCCTATGCACTGTGGTTGGAAAATCCAGGGCATCCTGGCCTTCAATTCAAGCAGGTTGATCCTGATGAATCTCTCTATTCAGCCCGAATTAATAGGCACTATCGGGCTTTGGGGGTCTTGCGTGGTGATACTATCACTTGGTTTTGGATTGGCAAACACGAAATATATGACCGTATCCTGCGATAGACTTTCAAGATCAGCCTGTGTTGGAGGAAACGAATGACAACGATCACATCTGCGATCAACGAACGGGAATACAGCGCGCTGGTCATCGGCGCGGCAGCGCAAGAGAGAATGGGCGCGGGTCCGATCGTCCTGACCGCTGCCGACCGCGTGGACTTTTTGCAGCGCATGACGACGGCCAATGTGGCCGCACTGCGCCCCGGACAGGCGGCGTTGACGGTGTTGACCAGCCCGGTGGCGCGCATCGAATTCGTCTTTACTGTCCTCTGCCACGAAGAGGAACTTTGGATCTTGCCCGCGCCGGGAGAGGCAGATCGCCTGAGCGCAAAACTGCGCAGCCAAATTTTCTTTATGGACAAAGTGAAGGTGGCAAACAGCGGCCAGTCGTTGCGCCGCTGGCGGGTGATGGGCGCACAGGCCGCGGCTGTCTTGCAGGCAGCGGGTTTGTCCGCGCCGGCCAACGACGACACATGCGAAAGCGCCGCCGCCGTTACCGTCCTGCGCCAGGAACGTTACGACGTGCCGGGCTATGAGCTGATCGTTCCCGCCGAAGATGCGGATGATCTGGTCGCCGGGCTGACCGCTGCCGGCGCGCTGCTGCTGAGCGACAGCGAAAGCTACGAAAACCGCCGTATCGAGTTGGGCCGCCCCGCGGTCGGCACGGAGTTGACCGGCGAATACAGCCCGCTGGAAGCGGGGCTGGCCTGGGCCGTGGCCGACAACAAAGGCTGCTACACCGGCCAGGAGATCATCGCCCGCCAGATCACTTACGACAAAGTGACAAAAACGCTCGTCGGTCTGCGCAGCGCCGCGTCCCTGCCCGTCGGCGCGCAGGTGACAGCCGACGGGCGAGCGGTGGGTGTCATCACCAGCAGCGGATTCAGCCCCGCGTTGGGTGGGCCGCTGGCGTTGGCGGTGGTCAAGCGGCCATATAATACACCGGAAAACACTCTGGCAGTAGGTGGGGGTTTGGTCACGGTCATTGAGTTTCCTATTTGAGATTGATAAGCAAAAAGAATGGATGGCAAAATGATAGATTGGACCGAGTATATCCATTTAGACCCTACTATTCTTGTCGGAAAACCGGTAGTAAAGGGAACTCGGCTGTCGGTTGAGTTTCTATTGCGTCTTTTTGCCGCCGGCTGGACAGAGTCGCAGGTCTTGGAGAATTACCCAGGACTTTCCTGCCAATCGTTGCGTGAGGTAGCAATGAATAGGAAATTTCACGATATTGAAATTATTCAGACCGATCAGGACGCTCTATCCCTGCGGGTTGACGGTCAACTCATACGGATTGCCTGGACGAACTGCTCTGTTCCGCTTGCAGAAGCATCGGCAATCGAGCGACAGATCATTGAGATCGCCCCTTCCGGTTATGGCTTGCATTGGCCTTTGCTGGATGAAGACTTGGCGATTGAGCCTCTACTGGCTCACGCACAGATTATAGAAGTTTCCGGTCTTGCCGTGCGATGAGTGATTTCCCTACCGCCCTCTGGCGGCTGATTCTCGAAGACGAAGCCCGCTCCGGCGCGGCCAATATGGCCGTGGATGAGGCGCTGGCCGAATCGGTGGCTGCGGGCGACGCCCTCCCGACGCTGCGCTTCTACCGCTGGCAGCCGGCCGCGGTGAGTCTGGGCCGCCACCAATCCGTGACCGACGTGGACACGGTGAAAATCGCCGAACGGGGCTACGATCTGGTGCGGCGCACGACCGGCGGGCGCGCCATCCTGCACACGGACGAGCTGACTTATTCTGTCACTGCGCCCGCAGACGAGCCACGCATGGCGGGCGGTGTGATGGACGCCTATCTGCTGATGAGCAACGGGCTGCTGGCCGGGCTGGGTGGGCTGGGGTTGGCTGCAGAGAAGGCGGCGGGGGATGTGCGGGCCGGGCGGGATGTCTCGGCGGCCTGCTTTGAAGTGCCCAGCGCCTACGAAATCACAGCCAGTGGGCGCAAGCTGATGGGCAGCGCGCAGAGCCGGCGCAAGGGCTACGTCCTGCAACACGGCAGCCTGCCGTTGGTGGGCGACATCACCCGTCTGGTGGATGTGCTCGCCCTGCCGTCCGACGAAGCATCCGCGCTGCGTTCCCATCTGGCCGCGCGCGCCTGCACACTGGCCCAGGCTCTGGACGTGGCCGAGGATTCGCCGCTGCTGGCCTTCCGTCGCGTGGCCGAGGCGATGGCGGCCGGACTGGCCGAGACGCTGACTCTCACCTGGCAGCGCGGCCATCTCAGCGCAGCGGAGAACCGGCGCGCGGCGGAACTGATCCGCACCCGCTATGCCGACCCAGTGTGGACAAACCACCGTTGAGGAACAACCTTCCGGGAGGCGGCCACAAAATCAAGGGTATTGGGAAGTTGTTCTGGCCGCTTCCCGGAAGGTTGATGTGCAAAGATGCCACCCAAAACTTCTGCCGCTCTCCTGCCAACTGAAAGCCAAAACCCGGTCAGCGCCGAAATGGACAGCCTCTCGACGCTGGAGTTTGCCCGGCTGATGAACCGGCTGGATGCGGCTGTGCCGCTGGCCGTGGCCGAGGCGTTGCCCCAGATCGCACAGGCCATCGACGCCATCGCAGATTGCCTGGGCCGCGGCGGGCGTCTCTTCTATCTGGGCGCGGGTACAAGCGGACGGCTGGGCGTGCTGGACGCCACCGAGCTTGTGCCTACCTTCAGCCTGCCCCCGGAACGGGCCGTGGCGCTGATGGCTGGCGGGAACGTTGCTATTACAAGCTCGGTGGAAGATGTGGAGGACTCGGCAGAGCGGGGGCGGGCTGACTTGGAGAGCCATTGCTTTGACCGCAACGACGTGCTGGTGGGGATTGCGGCCAGTGGCGGCACACCCTACGTCATCGGCGGATTGGAGTACGCCCGGCAGGTGGGCGCGCCGACGATTGCCGTCGTCTGCAACCCCGGCTCCCGGGTAGCCGCGGCCGCCGACATTGCCATTGAAGTTGTCACCGGGCCGGAGATTCTCACCGGCTCTACCCGGCTGAAGGCAGGCACGGCCCAGAAAATGGTGCTGAATATGCTCAGCACAGGCGCGCTGGTGCGTCTGGGCAAAGTCTATGGCAATTTGATGGTGGATGTGCAGCCGACGAACGCCAAACTGCGCCAGCGCGCCGTGGGGATTGTCGAGCGGATCACCGGCGTCGGGCGGGCGGAGGCCATCGCTCTGTTGGATGGCGCGGGCTGGCGGGTCAAGACGGCGGTGGTGATGGGGCTGACCGCTTGCGATGCCGACGAAGCCCAGCGCCGTCTGGACAGGGTGGGCGGTCATGTGCGCGGCGCGTTGGGAGGGGTGGGCGATGGGCAATGAATACCTGGCGCTGGATTCCACCCGCATTGTGATGACGGTTGAGAAGCTTTCCATCCGGATCAAAGAGCGCTTCCCGGAATCCAGCCTCTCGCGGGTGGTTCTCCAGGTTTACGACGTTGCCTTGAAAGCCAAAAACGAGGCGGCACGCATGCGCCAGCCCATCTGGTGGGTGCGTTTCGTCTACCTGCTGTTGGCGGTTGGGCTGGCGGGGCTGGGCGTGCTGGCAATTGAGTCCCTGCGCACAGTGCAGCTTTCCACCGATGGCGCTTCGCTGCTCGATTATTTACAGGCCATCGAGTCGGTCATCAACGAAGTGCTCTTTTTGGCCGCTGCCATCTTTTTTCTGGCCCAATGGGAAGGCCGCATCAAACGCCAGCAGATGTTGGCCGCGCTGCACGAATTGCGTTCGCTGGCCCACGTGGTGGATATGCACCAGCTCACCAAAGACCCGGATCACTTCCACCCCCACTCTTTCTCCACCCCGTCGTCGCCGCGGCGGGAGATGACCCCCTTTGAGTTGAGCCGCTATCTGGACTATTGCAGCGAAATGCTCTCGCTGATTGGGAAGATCGCCGCGCTCTACGCCCAGGACTTCGACGATCCATCTGTGCTGGCCGCGGTCAACGAAATCGAGTCGTTGACCACCGGTCTCTCGCGCAAAATCTGGCAGAAATTGATGGTCGTCTATTCGTCGCCGACTTTTGGAGGAATCTATGTGTCGCAGCATCAAACAACTGCGCCGGGTGGATGAGCCGCCCACCGCAGCCGAAATGCGCGCCGCCGCGCTCCAATACGTGCGCAAAGTCTCCGGCTATCGCAACCCCTCGCGCGCCAACCAGGCCGTCTTTGAACAGGCCGTGGAAGAGATCGCCGCGACGACACGCCGCTTGCTGGACGAATTGGCTGTGCCGGGCAGCCGATCACCTGATTCCCGGAATCGTGTCTACGGGACTTTGGAGCGATAGATATGCCTCTCGATTACGACAATCTGGCCGCGGCCTATGCCCGCAACCGGCGTGTCCATCCTGGCGTCTTGCGTCTGCTGGTGGAGACGGGTAGAATCAACGACGCCTGCGCCGTCCTGGAGGTGGGCTGCGGTACGGGCAATTACAGCATCGCCCTGCGCGAAGCTACGGGTTGCCGCGCCAGCGGTGTCGATCCGTCGGCAGAGATGCTGGCGACAGCCCGTGCGCGCAGTGTGACGATAGATTTTCGCCAGGGCCGGGCAGAGGCGCTACCCCTGGCCGACGCCACCTGCGATCTGATCTTCTCGGTGGATGTGATCCATCATCTGGCGGAGCGGGCGGCCTTTTTCCGGGAAGCGGCCCGAATTCTGCGCCGTGGCGGGCGGCTCTGCACCGTCACCGATTCGGCCGAGGATATCCGTCGCCGTTGCCCCCTCTCCTCCCATTTTCCGGAGACAGTGACGGTAGAGCTGGCCCGCTACCCCAGCCTCGAAACTCTGCGCGGGGAGATGGCAGAGGCCGGTTTCACCCATAGTTGGACGGAGACGACCAAGCAACCCTATCCACTGGCCGACATCCAGGGCTATCGGGAGCGGGCCTATTCCGCCCTGCATCTGATCACAGACGACGCCTTCCAACGGGGCATTGCGCGGTTGGAGCGCGATCTGCGCGACGGGCCGATTGTGGCGTTGTCGTTGTATACTCTCGTGTGGGGCGAATAGCGAATTGCGAGTGGCGAATAGCGAACGATCTGACACTTCCCATCATCCCACCATCCCTTGACGTATGCCCCTCACCCACTGGATTTCCCTGACGGTCATTATTCTGACAATCGTCGGCGTCGCGGTCGGACGCTATCCTTTCCTGCGTATGAACCGGGCGACGATTGCCCTGGTGGGTGCCACCGCGCTGATTCTGCTGGGGGCCATTCCCCTGGAAGCCGCCTACGCCAGCCTGGACATGGACACCCTCGTTCTGCTCTTTGGGATGATGATTCTCAACACCAATCTGCGTATGGCCGGTTTTTTTCGGCTGGTGGGCGGGCGGGTGGTGGCCTGGGCGCAGACGCCGCGCCAGTTGCTGGCTCTGATAATTGTGGCCGCTGGCGTCCTCTCCGCCGTCTTTCTCAACGACACAATTGTGCTGGTCTTTACACCCCTGGCCCTGGAAATCTGCCGCCATCTGCGCCGCGACCCCATCCCCTATCTGCTGGCGGTGGCCACCGCGGCCAATATCGGTTCCGTGGCCACCATCACCGGCAACCCGCAAAATATGATTATCGGCATCGCCTCGGGGATTCCTTTTCTCTCCTTCGCAGGCTATCTGGCCCCGGTCGCGCTGTTGGGGATGGGGATCAGCTACGCTGTGATCGTCCTGCTCTACCGGGCCGAGTTTGCGCCAGAGCGTTTTGCCGTGCCAGAAGCGGACACCGCAATCAACGCCGATGAGATCCAGTGGGCCTTCTTGCGCAAGGGGATGCTGGCGACGGGGCTGATGCTGGTCGCCTTTGTGCTGGGAATGGCTGTGCCGCTGGCCGCGCTGGCCGCGGCCTCGCTCCTGCTCATCACCCGGCGCATCCACCCGGAAGAGGTTTTTCACGAGGTGGACTGGTCGCTGCTCGTCTTCTTCTCCGGGCTGTTTATTGTGACCGGCGCGCTGGAAACGCTGGGCATCAGCCAGACATTGTTTACCGCGGTGCAGCCGATAGCCGCCGGGGGCATCGCTGCGCTGACCGCGGTTTCGGTGGTGTTGAGCAATCTGATCTCGAATGTGCCGGCTGTGCTGCTCTTTCGCCCTTTCGTACCCAGCCTGCCCAACCCGGAGCAGACGTGGCTGGTGCTGGCGATGGCGACGACACTGGCGGGCAATCTGACGCTGCTCGGCTCGGTCGCCAATCTGATTGTGGCGGAGAGCGCCCGCCGCCAGGGGGTGCATCTCTCTTTTACGGCCTATCTGCGCGTGGGGGTGCCGGTGACACTGCTCAGTCTGCTGGTGGGTGCGCTCTGGTTGACATTTGTGTTATAGTGCGTAGGTTGGGTTCTGGCCGCAGACGTTCCAGGACGTTCGATCTTTCCCGGGGGCAAGAATCCAATCTACAAATTCCAGCCTCTTGACATTCTATGCAAAAGGCACGAAAATCAAGCAAGCATTCGCAAGCGTTGCATTCCCAACTCTCTAGTGAAAGGAAATCGCTGTGGATATACTTCGTAAGCATCGCTCTTTCTACCGGCTGCTTGCAACGGGTCTGCTGGCCGCGTTTCTGCTGGTCGGGTTACCGGCAGCGGCGTTGGCGGCCCCAACCCAGACAGAGGCAGCCTCACCCCAGGCCCATTACGTCTGGTACACTGTCCAGCCCGGCGACACCCTGAGCAAAATCGCCTGGCGCTATGGCACAACAGTCTCGGCGCTGATGGCGGCCAACGGCATCGCCAACGCCAAC
The DNA here is from genome assembly GCA_945897075.1 of Litorilinea aerophila. Lineage (GTDB taxonomy): Bacteria > Chloroflexota > Anaerolineae > Caldilineales > Caldilineaceae > JACQGT01. The sequence continues at coordinate 16,737 of CAMDEX010000064.1, read as the reverse complement.
CACATTTATGTGGGGCAGCAATTGAAAATCCCTACGGAGAGCGGCGGTAGCTGTGTCAGCTATCACACCGTCACTTATGGACAGACCCTCTCTGGGATTGCGGCCTGGTATGGCATCTCCACCCACAGTCTGGCCCAGGCCAACAATATCACCAACTACAACCACGTCTACAGCGGCCAATCCCTCTGTATCCCCGCTTGGAGTGCGCCCCCACCGGCACCACCGCCGTCGGGCGGCTTCTGGTACAAAGTCACCTACGGCGACACCCTGAGCGCCATTGCCCTGCGCTACGGCACAACGACGTGGGCGATTATGGCCGCCAATAACCTGCCCAGCGCCAACCGCATTCTGGTCGGCCAGTCCCTGTGGATTCCCAGCGGTTACGCACCCCAGCCCCCCGGCCCTGGACCAAAGCCCACCCCCACACCGCCTCCCCCGTCCGCCACAACCGGGGGACCCTGGACCGCGCTCTATTACAACAACAAAGATCTGAGCGGCGCGCCGGTGGATACGCGTGTGGATGGCAAAATCTACTTCGATTGGGGTGCGGGCAGCCCCAGCGCAGCGGTCAACAGCGACGGTTTCAGCGCGCTGTGGACGGCCATCAATACATTTGAGGCGGCAACCTACCGCTTCACCGCCACGTCGGACGACGGCGTGCGGCTCTATGTGGACGGCGCGCTGGTCATTGACAACTGGAAAGTGCAGGCCGCGGCCGAAAGCAGCGGCGAGATTGCCCTGACGGCCGGCAGCCATACGGTCCAGGTGCGCTACTTTGAAGAGAGCGGAATGGCTTCGATCTACGTGCGTTGGGCGAAGAAGTAGAGAATCATGTACAAACAAAAAGAGGCGACTCCACCGGAGTCGCCTCTTTTTGTTTGTAAGGACACTGCTCATTCGTCTGTTGTTTGGTCGGGCCACATAAGCAACGTGCCTACGCTTCATACCCGTTTGTGTTCCTTTTGCCAGCCACCTACACCGCTGCCAGCCCTACTCGACCGTTTGTTCAAACGTCAGTTCGCAACCCACTACCGGACACATGCAGTGACAGAATCCCTGCCCCTGTGCTGGACGGGATAGCCGCGCCACCACTGGCGATGCGCAGAGCGGCAAAGAGGGCGGGTAGATCGATGGTCTGTGGCTCGTGGGTCGCGGCAGCAAGCTGATCGGGCGCAAGCAGCGCGCTACAGCGGGACAAGAGCGTTTGCGCACTGTCGCGCGTCTCGCGATCGCTGGCGGGGTCGCGCAGGATCGCCGCCAGCAGTCCGGCAGCCCACAGTGGCTGGCCGATGTACACAAACAACTCTGCCACACCGACCAGAATGGCATGCACGCGCGAAGTGTACCCCATCGCAGCCGCAATCTGCAGCGCTTCGTGCAAGTATTGGGCAGCCTCCTCCGGCGCGCCCACGGCGACGTCGGCCATGCCCAGACCGTGCAGGGCGGTCGCGGCCCCGCCGCGATCGCCAATCTCGCGGTAGATGGCCAGACTGCGCAGAAATTGGGCGTGCGCGGTCTCCGGCTCTGCCTGCAACAGCGCGACCTGGCCAAGATGGACAAGCGCAACCGCGATCCCTTCCGGGTCGCCCAATTCCTCACGGATGGCGTAGCCAATCTGATACTGACGCACAGCTTCGGCGTAGTCGCCGACGGCACGCGCAATGTTACCCAAATCTGCGACGAGATAGGCCATGAACCAGCGCTCTTGCAGTTGGTCGGCCAATTGGCAGGCGCGCGCTGCGTACTGGCTTGCCTCGGCGTAGCGCCCGCGGCCAAAGGCTGCATTCGTAAGCACATACCAGGCAGCCATGAGGTTGCCGAGGTCGTCTTGCGCGTCGGCGCGGCGACGCGCCTCTTCGCCAATCCGGGCCGCCTCGCTGTAGTCACCCACGATGTTCGCCAGAATGCCCAGGGCCACCAGCGGATCGCTGAAGGAAGCGGGACGTGGGGAGATGGAGAGGTGGGTGAGAATGGCCTGGCTGCGTTCAAGCAGCGCCCGCGCCCGCTGCAATTCGCCCAGGCGGAGCGAAAGATGGCCCAGACAGAGGAGTACCCCCGACAACGCAGCTCCGATCTCCAGCGTTGGTAGACGATTGCCAAGCAGCTGGTCAAGCTGCTGCAGCGCCTGCTCGAAGAGCTCTGCCCCTTCTCGATAGCGGCTGCGGGTATCGTGGAATATGTAAAAGGTATAAGCAGCCCGCTCTATCTCGGCGCTGCGCCCGTGCTGCAAGGCGTATTGCCACGCCGCGCGCACATTCTCAAGGTCTGTCGCAATCTCGGCCAGGGTCTGGCGCATGTGCTGACCGTTTACATCCCCTGTCCGCTGGTCGAGAAAGTCGGCATAGTATACGCAGTGGCGCGCCTGCGCGTCGGCGGCCCCAGCAGCGGACTGTTGCAGTCGCTCTGCCGCGTACTGGCGCAGCAATTCGTGCATGCGATAGCGATCCCCTGCTTCCCAGCGCAACAGAGATTTATCCACCAGCGCTGTCAAAATCGACAACGTGGCCCCAGCCACCTGCTCGGCGGCGTGGCGTTGGAAACCGCCCCGGAAGACCGACAACCGCGCACAGACCTGCTGTTCCTCCTGGCTCAGCAACTGCCACGAGTGCGTGAAGACTGCCTGCATACTGCGCTGGCGGTCTGGTATGTTGCGCATATTGCTCGTGAGAAAAGCGAAACTGCGCACAATCTCATCGGCTATGGCAGTGGATGAGAGCGCTCTTGTCCATGTGGCCGCCAGTTCGATCGCCAGCGGGATGCCCTCGACCAGGCGGCAGATGCGCTGCACCGCGTCACGCTCCGCGGCAAGATCGAAGGCCGGGAAGACGTGCCGGGCGCGCTCGACAAACAGGCGCGCTGCGCTCGACTGCGCGGCTTTGTCTGTGTCATCCTCGCTATGCAGCGCGAGACCATTGAGCGGATAGCGCCACTCCGCTTCAAGGTTTAGCGCCTCACGCGAGGTAACCAGCAGCTTTGCCTGGGGTGCCGCCGTCAGAATCCCAGTCAGCAGATCGGCCGCGCTGCGCAGATGTTCGAAGTTGTCCAGCACCAGCAGGATTTGTCTGGTGTCCAGATAGGCAAGCAGATGATCGCGGACATCAGCCGCGCCGGGCGGCGGGCACTGGATGGCGTCGGCGATGGCCGAAAGCATACGCTCCGGCGAGTCAACGGCCTGTAAGGCAACAAACCAGACACCATCGGAAAACGCAGGGGGATACAAGCGATCTTGCGCAAGCAAGCGACGCGCCACTTCAATGGCGAGCCGGGACTTGCCCACGCCCCCCGCCCCGGTGAGCGTCACCAGACGCTGGGCGGCGATGGAGTGGGCGACTTCCGCCAGCTCCTCGTCGCGCCCGACGAAGCTGGTCAAGGGCGCGGGCAGGTTTGTCTTGCGGGCCGGGGCAACCGATGGGGGGAAAGGCGAGAGCGGCGGCTGCGGATGCAGTTGCTGGAGGAGTGTACGCTCCTCCGCTTCGCCTTCACGCAGGGGCGACATCCCGGCGGCGGTCAGCAGGGCGTTGGCTTCTGTCAGCGTCTCCAACGCCGCCTGGCCGCGCAGCCAGCCGATAATCGCCACCACCCGCGCGCGTGCCTGGGGGCCGTTGAGCCGCTTGCCCTGACACATTTCCGTAATGATCGATGGCGACTGCAAGATGCCCGCAGCCAGCTTGGATTGGCTCAAGCCGTGCTTGCGATGCAGAGATTGTGCGAGGAGATCGCCGAAGGGATGGCTCATCTTAGCCTCCGTCCGCAACAGGTGTAAACGTTTTTCGCAAAAATCAGGATTGCTTTTCGCAATCTTACTGTGCGATGATGGCAGATACCGTTCAACAACCAAATTTTCCATCCAGGAGGAACCTATGAATTCTCGTTTTGCAAAGTTCGTCAGATTCGCACTGACCTTGTGGCTTGTGGCCGCGTTGCTGGTCGCCTGCCAACCCATTCAACTTAACGTCCCGACGGCCGCCCAACCGGCGGCTGCTCCAGCCGCAGTCGCCCCAGCCGCGGCTGCCCCAGCCGCAGTTGCCCCGCCGGTGATCACCAAATCGGCGGTCATTGATGGCGTCGGTCCCAGCACCGCCAGCGATCCAGCCCAGGCCAAAGCCGAAGATGAGTTCCTGGCGGTCGCACTCGCCAAAGAAGAGGCTTACTATAGCGGAGACTTTGACGGTACTATATCCTATTACACCGACAACGCCGTCTCGGTATGGCCTGAAGTGCCGGAGGTGGTGGGCAGGGCCGCCATGGGCGAAGGCTTGAAACCCTATATGGAGGCCAACAACATCCTCGGCACTTTGACCATCAAACGCATTTGGGTGTTGGGTAATTATGCCACCCGTCAAGCCGAGTGGCAAGAGATCGTAACACCCAAGGATGGCGGCGAAGCCGAGTACCATATCGGTCGCTGCATCCTCAACTGGGAGAAGATCGACGGCGAATGGAAGGTCACCTCCGAGTACATCAATTACCTCGTGCCCCCGACAACGATTCAGTAGAGCGCGGCATCCAAGCGCAGGAAGCTTTCAAACCAGCTTCGTGTACAACCTACCCTTGCGATAACGCAGGCAAACCAACGGCCCGCACCCCCGCGGGCCGTTGGGCCGCGGCCCTTTGCACATCCTGCCGATGATCGAGGGGTCCTGCAGGATGCCCTCCGCCAATTTGGCCTGGCTGAGGCCGTGCTTGCGGTGTATGTGCTGGCTGAGGAGATCGCCGAAGGGATGGCTCACATTGGGATCCTTCTTGCGTTTGCCTACGATTTTGGCAGGTTTCTGCCCAAACACACTAACGGAATGACCAAAGCTGGTTGTACCAGGAGAGGTTTACCCGCGCTTCGCTGGCACTGGGAGGCAGGCGTGGCGAGTCCGCTGCGCTGTCCTGAGCCTGCCGTAGGGTAGCAAGAGTCTCAGGCTGTCTGACGGTGAGATTCGCATCAGGGCCGCGCAGCGTGACTTCAAACCAATCAGGGCGGCTGATGAAGAGCGGCGCTGGCAATCCACTTTCCTGCATTGCCTCGCGCATACGCAGGATGCCAATCCCAAAGCGTTCCACGTAGCCCAATACCTGCAACCAATCCGCCAGCAAGGGGTTGCGCGCTTTGTGTTTGCCTTCGAGTTGCGCCACATTCAACCCAGGCAATAGCCCGCCAGGGTTGCCAATCACAAGCCGGTCATCATAGATTTTGAGTTGAATCGGCGCGCGTTCCAGATAATCGCGATGGCAACAGGCGTTGGTGATCGCTTCACGCACGGCCGCGCCGGGGTACTCGTCAATTTCTCTGGCTCTGCCTGTCTGTGGATCGCCAATTTGTAAGCTATGCCGGGTGTTGCGTTGGACAAATTGAATGGCGCGGTCGATCATCTCTGGCATCGCTCCTTCGATGGTGGCGCGGTCGCTGATTTGAACCCCGCGTGCGCCCACCAACCGTGCCGCCAGAATCGTGGCGTGGTTGAGGCGGAACTGCGGCCAATCACCAAAGAAGAGCAAGCCAGCCACCGTGGGGCGCTGAATCGCTTGCGCATCTGCCGTTGCGGCATGGAAGGTTTGGAGCAATTGTTGGAGGGGTTGATCGGGAAGGCTGGCGCGCAGGCGTTTTACCAGAAAATCCTTTACACGTTGTTCGTTGAGATCATCCAGCGTTGCCTCGCTCACAGGCGTCTGCTCATAATCCAATTGCCCCCGCTGCACCGCATGGCTGACAACATCCGCCGCCGTCATCTGGCGATTGAAACTGCCCTCCCGTATCCTAAAGCTACCAGCCAGACCATACGTTGCGGTTAAAGATTCAGGTACACTGGCAAGAATGACAATTTTGTCGTCAATTTGCACTTGCTCGACTTGCGCTATGCCATGCAAAGAGGGATCAAGTCGTCTAGCCGCGGCATAGAGCCGATCCGTGACAGCTTTTGCATTCTCTACACCGGCGATCTGCCCTTCATCGGTGACGCCGACGAGCAAAGATCCTCCCTCGGCATTGGCAAACGCCATCAGCACTTCCGCAAGATCGCCTTGTTTCTCACTTTCCAGCTTAAATTCGATCTGCTGGCCTTCATTCTGTTGAATGAGTTGCATCAATTGGGCTGGGTTCATTGGACACTCTCATATCAATTCCGCTTGCAAACAGTCGCAAACGCTGCAAAGTGTCCACGATCTGGACAGAAACAGCACTTGAACTGGACAGCGATGGGAGAATACAGTATAGCACACCACAAACAAGTAAGCCAGTTGTTTCTATAACCCCAACTTTCAGTTCACAAGGGAGAGCGTTATGAATACTCGTTTTGCAAAGTTCGTCAGATTCGCTCTGACATTGTGGCTTGTGGCCGCGCTTCTGGTTGCCTGCCAACCCATTCAACTTAACGTCCCGGCGGCCGCTCAGCCAGCGGTCGCCCCAGCGGCAGTCGCCCCGCCGGTGATCACCGAGTCGGCGGTCATTGATGGGGTCGGTCCCAGCACGGCCAGCGACCCAGCCCAGGCCAAAGCCGAAGATGAGTTCCTGGCGGTCGCACTCGCCAAAGAACAGGCTTACTACAACGGAGACTTTGACGGTACTATATCCTATTACACCGACGACGCCGTCTCGGTATGGCCTGAAGTGCCGGAGGTGGTGGGTAGGGCCGCCATGGGCGAAGGCTTGAAACCCTATATGGAGGCGAACCACATCCTCGGCACTTTGACCGTCAAGCGCATCTGGGTATTGGGTAACTACGCCACCCGTCAAGCCGAGTGGCAAGAGATCGTAACCCCCAAGGATGGCGGCGAAGCCGAATACCATATCGGTCGCTGCATCCTCAACTGGGAGAAGATTGACGGCGAATGGAAGGTCACTTCCGAGTATATCAATTACCTCACGCCCCCAACAAAGATTCAGTAGCAGGCGACATCCAAGCGAAGGCAACTTAATCCATAGACCTGCCAGGTTTCGGAAAACCTGGCAGGTCTTGTTTTTGGGCGATGCGGCGACGCTTGATTTGTGATTGCAATCGGCGTCAGTGGTTCTCCTGTCACACCCCCCACGCCACCCGCGCCTCCTCCATCGGGCGCATCGTCTGCTTGCCCAGCAGCGTGTGACCCGGCCCGTCGTCCACCCAGCGCTTGTCCGCGGGGTGGCTGGCGGGCTGGAAGCGGATGTCGCAGCTCAGGCGGAAACGGTTGGTCAGATTGGTGGTGGAAGCGTGCATCGTGTGCATGCCAAAGAGAATCACATCCCCGGCGTAGAATTCACTGGTCAGCCAACGCCCGCCGAACTTTTCGACGATTTCCAGCGGCTCTTTGGTGAACCAGCCCTCTATGCCGTCGCGGTCCACATCCATACGGCCGTAGGTGCCGCGCAGGCGGGCAAAGCTGGGCAGATTGTGGGAGCCGACACACATCGCCAGCACCCCCTGCTCCATCGGGATATCGCCAAAGGGAATCCACGTCGTATGCAGTTGGGCCGACCCCTGGCCCATATAGACAAAATCGTAATGCGCGCCGGTGTACTGCTCATTGCCCACGCCGCGCAGCCACTTGTAGTTGAAGGTCAGGCTCGGCTCGCCAAAATAGCGGTCAAAGAAGCCAAAAAGTTCACTCCCTTCCAGCACAGCCAGCACGTCGGGATGGAAAGCGATGCCCTTGCGCCCCATCATCGGCACACTGCGCCCGCCTTTGGGCATCACCCCTTCCAGCAGCGGCGTGTCCGGCGTCAGTGCGTCGTTCTCGCGCATGTGTGCCAGAACCGTTTCGCGTGCCGTCAATACTTTTTGCCGGTCAATTAACCCGCGCAGGAGCAGATAGCCGTCCTCGTCCATGCGTGCGTGCAGCGCCGCCACATCGCCCAACAGATCGCTGCTCTCGCGCAGCACGCCCAGCGTCGCGCTGGGAAACTCCACATTTCGGTAGCCAAAACGAACATTCATCCTCTCGCCTCCCCTACTTCACACTTCACAATTCTCAATTCACCATTCACAATTTCTTCCCCCGCCAACCGCCCCGCCAGCTCCTCCAACTCCGCCTGCAGCGCCCCCCACAAGCGCGCCTCATTCAGCCCTTCCAGCATCAACACCAGCGCGTCTTCTTTGTCCGGGTAGTAGCGCTTGCGCCGGTTGATCAGTACAAAACCCAAACTCTCATAGAGCCGGAGCGCGGCTTCGTTGCTAGGGCGCACCTCCAATACGACACTGTCGCACCCTTCCTGCCGCGCCTCGGCCAGCAGATGGAGCAGCAGCCAACGCCCGATGCCCTGTCCCCGATACTCCGGGCGCACAGCAATCGTGAGAATGTGCGCTTCGTCGCCAAAGAGCATCCAGCCGCCTTGCGCGATCACTTCGTCTGAATCCGCGGGGACGACGACCCGATACCGGCTCAACCGGTTGTCGTTGAGTTCGTGTTCATAGAGGCTGCGGTTCCACGGATCGGAGAAACTCACCTCTTCCAACAGCAAAACGCTGTCCAGATCGGCGGCTGTCATCGGGCGAATGCGCAGAGGGGGGTGGGACATCGGGCTACGGCTCGCGCAGGTAGATGGGTTGCAGGCTGTCCAGATCGTCCTCGTTGCCTGCGGCCAGATGCAGCGCGGCCAGCCGGGCCAACATCCCCGCCCGGCGCAACCCGCTGACTCCATCAATCAGCGTGGCGAGGGGATGGGCCGCCATTGCCGCACGCACTTCTGCGTTCATTTCGCCCACCAACCAGACCGGCTCGTCATAGTCCACCACTTCGGCAACAAACTCATCCATCTTACCAAAGCTGTGTTCATCTGCCAGCGGGCGGTAGAGATCGCTGCCGGGGGGCAGAAAGACCCAATTGTAGCGACCCCGTCCGGCTTGCAGAAAGGCGCAGATCGTCACATCCGCGGCCGCGGCGGGCACGAAGAAGGGTGCGCCGGTCACGCAGAGGGTGGGTAGGCCGATGATCTGAGGCGGCTTGCTCAACCCCAGAGCAATGCCTTTGGCAACACTGATGGCGATGCGCACGCCCGTAAAGCTGCCCGGCCCGGTCGTCACGGCCAGGGCGTCGATCTGCCCGGTTGCGATTTCCAGCCGGGCCAGCATCTCCTGGATCACCGGGATCGTCTCCTCCGTCTGGCGGCGGCGCGCCTGCCAGGTCTGCTCGGCCAAAAGGGTGTCGGTGGCCGGGTCGTAGAGAGCAACGGAAGCGGTTTGGGTGGCGGTATCGAGAGCGAGAAGCATAGGAGAAACGCTGAGATTGCGAGATGATGAGATTGCCAATTGCCCCAGTATACCACTCTTCACAAAAAACAGAGCGTTCCCACTGAGGGATAAGAAGTAGTGCGTCCATCACACACTACTTCTGCTTTTTGACCTCAAGGCCGGATGCGCGTAGGATAAAGAAGAGATTATCCAAGATTCCACCCTTACCTACCCAACAATGACCCATTCCCTCCCCATCCTCGCCGTTCTCATCTCTGGCAGCGGCTCGAATTTGCAGGCGCTGATCGACGCGGTGCAGGACGGGCGGCTGAAGGCGCGCATCGCGGTTGTCGTCTCCAACCGCAAGGCCGCCTACGGGCTGGAACGGGCCGCGCGGGCGGGCATCCCCACCCGCTACCACCCGCTCAAGCCCTACCGGGACGTCGGCCGGGAGCGGACAGAGTACGACGCCGACCTGGCCGTCATCTTGGCTGAATACGCGCCCGATTGGGTCGTCCTGGCCGGGTGGATGCACATTTTCAGCGACGCCTTTTTGCGCCACTACCCCCACCGCATCGTCAACCTGCACCCGGCCCTGCCCGGTACATTCCCCGGCGCGCGTTCTATCACCGACGCGTTGGCCGCCTATCAGCGCGGCGAAATCACCCAGACGGGCGTGATGGTTCATCTGGTGCCGGATGAGCGGGTGGACGAAGGGCCGGTTCTGGCGACGCGTACCGTGCCGATCCTGCCCGACGACACCCAAGACACACTGGCCGCCCGCATCCACGCCGCCGAACACGACCTGCTGCTGGCAACCCTCCGGCAACTGATCGAGAGCAGAGGGAAGAAAGAATAGAACGCGGATTTAGCGGATCGGGCGGATGCAAGCGGATAAGAAGAAGACGGATAGACACAAATATAGGGGATCGGGCGGATACAAGCGGATAAGAAGAAGACAGATAGACACAAATGTAGCGGATCGGGACGGATTTGCACGGATGACAGGGATTCACACGAATTTTTCCTCCCTTCCTCCCTTCCTCCCTTCTTCCCTTCTCTCTCAGGAGGTTCTCATGCGACTTGGACTCAACGCCGGTTACTCCGGCCCCACAATTGATCTGCCCCTGGCGCTGGTGCAGGAAGCCGACCGGCTGGGCTACTACGCGGTCTGGACAGCCGAAGCCTACGGATCGGACGCGGTGACGCCCCTGGCCTGGCTCGGCGCACGCACCGAGCGCATCCATCTGGGCACGGCCATCCTGCAAATGCCGGCGCGCACGCCAGCCATGACCGCCATGACCGCCATCACCCTCGACCAGTTGTCCGGCGGGCGAATGCTGCTGGGGTTGGGCGTCTCTGGCCCGCAGGTGGTGGAAGGCTGGCACGGTCAGCCCTACGCCAAACCACTGGGCCGCACCCGCGAGTACGTGGAGATTGTACGCGCCATTTTGGCGCGGGAGAAGCCACTGATCCACCAGGGCGAACATTACCAAATTCCCTACACCGGCCCCGGTTCGCTGGGGTTGGGCAAGCCGCTGAAAAGTATCATCCACGGGCGGGCGGATTTGCCCATTTATCTGGCCGCCATCGGACCTAAAAATGTGGAGATGGCCGCCGAGATCGCCGACGGCTGGCTGCCCATCTTCTTTGCGCCGGAACACTACGCCGAAAACTTTGCCGAGTCGGTAGAGGCTGGTTTTGCCGCGGCGGGCAATGGCAAAAGTACGGCGAACTTCGACATCGCGCCCACAGTGCCGGTGGTTGTCGGCGACGATCTGCCCAACTGTTGGATGCAGGTCAAACCCTTTCTGGCCCTCTACATCGGCGGGATGGGGGCCAAGAACCAGAATTTCTATTACAATCTGGCCTGTCGCTATGGCTATGCAGAGGCCGCGGACAGTATCCAGGCCGCCTATTTGCAGGGCGACAGGGTGGCGGCAATGTTCGCCGTGCCCGACGCACTGGTGGACGCTGTGGCCCTCTGCGGCCCCCGCGCCCGCATCGCCGACCGGCTGCAACTCTGGAAAAACAGCCCGATCACAACCCTCAATATCAACGCCGATAGCATCGAAACCGTGCGCATGATGGCGGAATTGGTGTTGTAAGAGATTGGAGATTGGGGGATTAGGAGATTGGCTTAACTGCTCCAATCTCTTAATCTCTCAATCTCTCGTTCTTCCAATCGAGAATCCAATGACCCAATCACTCCCCCCACTGTCCCTACTCGCTCCCGACATCTACCGGCTGCGTCTGCCCCTGCCCTTTGCGTTGGATCACGTGAATTGCTATCTGATCCGGGGCACAGGCGGCTGGACCCTGCTGGACACGGGTCTGCACACACCGGAGGGGTGGCAAAGTTGGCTGGACGCCTTTGATGCGCTGGGCATCGGCCCACAGGATGTGGAACAGATCGTCCTTACCCACGTCCACCCGGACCACTACGGGATGGCCGGTGCGTTGCAGGCGTGGACGCACAACGCCGCGCCCGTGCGGATGTCCGCGGCCACGGCAGCGGCCGCCGAGATGATCTGGCGCTCATCCGCCGAGGCGTGGCTGGACGAGACCAGCGCCTATCTGCGCCGCAACGGGCTGGCAGCCTCGTTTTTGGAGAGTGTGCTGGGCAGTATGCGGGGGATGCGGGCCGCGGTGCGTCCGCACCCGGAATGGGTGGAGACTTTTGCACCCGGCGCTGAGTTGCTTCTGGGCAACCGGCGTGTACAGGTTATCGCGGCCCAGGGCCACGCCGACGACCAGACGGTCTTTTATGACGCCGACGACCGGCTGCTCTTTTGCGGCGATCAGGTGCTGATGCGCATCACGCCCAATGTGGGCGCGTGGCCGACGACACCTGCCAATCCGCTGGGCCGTTTTCTCACGGACCTGAACCGTCTGCGCCAAGTGGATGTGCGGCTGGCCCTGCCCGGCCACCGCGCGGAGATCAGCGATTTTGCCGGACGCATTGACGAACTATTGGCCCATCACCAGAAACGGTTGATCGCCATCCGGGAGGCTATCCCTGCCGACGGCGCGACGACGCTGGAGATCACCCGGCACGTCTTCCCCACCGACGGCTACACCACCCACGAAGTGCGCTTTGCCGTGGCCGAGACGCTGGCCCATTTGGAATATCTGATCGAGGCGGGGGAGGCAGCGCGCGCAGAGAACGGCGCAGGTGTGTGGATATTTCGCCGCGTGATATAATTCCTGCACAAGAATCCGTGCCAATCCGCCCGATCCGCGTCATCCGCGTTCCATTCTTCCAACCCTATGGCCGAACGCAGCCACACCTATCGCACCCAGGCCGTCATCCTGCGCCGCCGGGACTACAGCGAAGCCGACCGCATTTTGACGGTCTATACCCCGCGCCTGGGCAAAGTGGAGCTGATCGCCAAAGGAGTACGCAAGACGACCAGCCGCAAAGCCGGCCATCTGGAACTCTTCAGCCATGCCAGTCTGCTCGTCGCCCAGGCCCGTACCTGGGATATCGTCACCGAAGCCACGACGATGGAGAGTTTTCTCCATCTGCGCGGCGATCTGGACTGTATCGGTTGGGCTGGCTACGTCTGCGAGTTGGTGGATGCCTTTGGCAGCGCCGACGATGAGAACGAACAGCTTTGGGAGATGCTGCTCTTTGCCCTGCGCGTGCTGGACAGCGGCGAAGTGGGGATCGATCTCTTTCTGCGCTGGTTCGAGCTGCATCTGCTCAGTCTGGTGGGCTTTCAGCCAGAGTTCTTTCATTGCCTGGCCTGTGGCGATGAGTTGCAGGCAGTGACCAACTATCTGGGCCTGGCCGCGGGCGGCGTCTTCTGTCCACGCTGTGGCGAAGCGGCCGGCGGCACTGAACCCATCGAAGCGGGTCTGCTCAAAATCCTGCGCCACATCCAACGCAGCTCCTGGACGGAAGTACGTGCCGTGCAGCTACGCCCCCAGACGCTCCAGTCCGTGGAGAATATCCTCTACCGTTATCTGCTGCTGGTATTGGAACGCCAATTGCGCTCGGTGGATTTTGTGCGCCGTCTGCGCGCCGTGCGCAATCAACCGTAGGTGCGGTTTTCAACCGCACATTTTCGCATTGTCCCGCCGATGTGCGGTTAGAAACCGCACCTACAAATTCCCGAATTCCCCATGCGCATCCGCGACTACCAAAACTGGCTGGAAGAGTGGGACAAAGCCCGTGCTTGGGATCGGGTGCTGGTCAGCCACACCCTTTTGCACGCGCTGGAGGAGTTGGGCGAGGTGAGCAAACTGGTGCAGATGTTGGAAGGCTACCGTCCGCTCGACCCGCCCGACGCGGAAGCGGTGCGGGATTTGCTGGCTTTGGAACTGAGCGACCTGCAAGTGATGCTCTTCAAAGTAGCCTACCAGTGCGGGATTGATATGGAAGACGCCCTGCGCCAGGGACAGGCCAAAGCCGACGCCCGCTTCCCCGACCCGTCCACCGGCCGCGCCGCGCAAATAGCGTATCGAGAACGTTTGCGGGCGCGGGTAGATAAAACGTAAGTCGGACTGGCAGTCCGACTTACAGCGACGAACGTAAGTCGGACTGTCAGTCCGACCTACCCCAGCAAAGCAGCAATCCGGTCGCGCAGACGGGTGGCGATGTGGGGCCGTCCCGCGTAGCTGCTGATGGCGATGAGCGCTTCGTCCGTGCGATGGACCGCTGGCGCATGAAAATTCCCCTCTGCCGGTACGTCGGCCACATTCACCAGCAGACCGCGCCCCAATGCCTCGTCTGTCACGGCCTGGTTGACCGCCCGCACATTCGTCGCCGCAAAGACAATCCCCGCCTCGGCCAGATCGCCGGGCTGGAACTCACGCTGCATCCACTCGATTTGGCTGTTTTCGGCCCAGGCAGAGAGGGCAGGTGTGGCCGCGGGCGCAATCAGCCGCACGCGGACGTTGGCCGCCAGCAGACCGCGCACTTTGCGCTCGCCCACGACACCGCCGCCCACGACGACGGCGAGGCTCTTTTCCAAATGGGTAAGGGTGACGGGGTAGAGGCTGTAGGGCGGACTGTCAGTCCGCCCTACACCGCCAGCCAGCAAATCCGTAAATTCTGTCATCCGTGTTCTACCAGCCCGACAGATGTGCCATCGGGGACGAACCAATCCAACTGGTCGTGGAGCGCGGCCACCGCGCCGATGACAATCACTGCCGGCGCGGGCAAGCGGGCTACGTCAATCGCGGCGGGCAGAGCGACCAGCGGGGCGCGCACAGAACGCTGCTGCCCGGTGGTGCCCTGACTGATGGCAATGGCGGGTGTCTGCCCATCCCGCCCCGCGGCGATGAGAGCCTGGGCGATGCTGGCGATCTGCCCGACGCCCATCAGCACAACGAGGGTGGGGATGCGGGCCAGCGCCTCCCAGTCGGTCTGGCTGTCGGCTTTGTGCGCGGCTTCGTGGCCGGTGATGACGGCGAAACTGGTGGCGATGTTTCTGTGGGTGACAGGCACACCGGCATAGGCGGGCACAGCCAGGGCAGAGGAGACGCCGGGGACAATCTCGAAGGGCAAGCCAGCTTCGGCCAGAGCAAGCGCCTCTTCCCCACCCCGGCCAAAGACGAAGGGATCGCCCCCCTTTAGCCGCACCACCTGCTGCCCGGCCAACACCCGCTCCACCAGCAGCCGGTTGATCTCGTCCTGGCTGATTGTGTGATGATCCGGGCGCTTGCCCGCAAAGATCAGTTCCGCATCCGGGCGCGCCTCGTCCAGCAATTCGCGGCCAACCAGCCGGTCGTAGATCACCGTATGCGCGGCCTGTAATGCCCGCAGCCCACGCACAGTAATCAGATCGGCCCGCCCCGGCCCCGCGCCCACCAGCCACGCCTTGCCAACGCCAGTTGCTTTTGCTGCGCTGTCTGCCGTTGCCCAGTCGCCTGTCGCCAATCTCACATCCCCATTTCCCCCGCCCGCTCGGCGATCAACTCGGCCAGGCGCAGATCGTAGCCCAACTCTGCGGCCTCTGTGATTTCCATGTCTGGGTGGCGTTGGCGCGCGAGGGCCAGCAGACGGGGCAAATCGTCCTGGACGTGGCGGCCTTTGTGCAGAAAATAGGGCAGGGCCACAAGACGGGTCGCCCCCTGCGCCACCAGATCGTCAATGGCCGCGGGGATCGTCGGCACGTTGCAGTCCAGATAGGCAACCGTCACCCGGCAATAGTCGCTGGTCACAACCAGTTGTCCGGCGATACGTTGCAGGGGGGCGTTGGCCGCCGCGTCTGGTGTGCCGTGCGCCATCAACAGCAGCGCCGCCTCTTTGCGCGCCCAGCCCAGGCTGGGATCGACCGCCCGCACCCGCTCCAGGGCGATGGCGCTCATCAGCCGGTGATCGCCAAAACTGCGCCCTGTGACAAAATGCACACCCGGCCACCGGGCCACGTGGCCGGCGATCTCCCCGGCCAGATCGCTCTGCACATATACACCGTCAATCAAAAAATAGGGCTGGACAAAGAGCCGCTCCACCCCCAGACCGACACATTTTTCGATGGCTTCGGTCAGCGTCGGCCTACTGTAGTTGAGAAAACCCGCCTCGGCCACAGGCGCTACCCCCTGCTCGCGCAACCGCGCGGCCAGGCGAATCATCGCCCCGCCGCTGGCGCTTTTAAGGCTGCCGTGGCCGATCAGCACAATTCCGTTCAGACAGCTTTGCCTTCCGCCCAATGCAACCCGCACTCCGTCTTGGTCAACCCGCTCCAGCGCCCGGCGCGCAGATCGTCCCCGGTTTTCACTGGTCGGGTGCAGGGCCAGCAGCCGACACTGGGGTAGTTGCGGTCGTGCAGTTCATTGTAGGGCAGGTTGTGGCTATGCACGTAATTCCAGACATCTTCTTCGTTCCAACGGGCCAGGGGCGCAATTTTGGCGACGCCGTGGCGGCCATTCCAGCGCAGGATGGGGGTCTGGGTGCGCGTGGAGGACTGGTCACGGCGCAGCGCGCTGACCCAGGCCGTGCTGTCGCGCAGGGCCGCTTCCATCGGCTGGATTTTACGAATCTGGCAGCAGAGGTCCGGGTCCTGGGCGTAGAGGGTGGGGCCGTAGGTTGCCTCGTGCTGGGGAATGGTCTGTTCCGGCGTCACCCGGCGCAGGGAGCGGCCATAGCGTTCTTGCGTGCGCCGGATCAGGTCGAGGGTTTCGGGGAAGAAGTAGCCTGTGTCCACATAGAAAATATCTACATCCGGGTCAATGCGCAGCGCCAGATCCATCAGACCCATCCCGCTGGCCCCAAAAGAGGTGCCGATGGAAAGCCCTGTGCCAAAATCAGTGATGGCCCAAGCCAGAATATCCTCGGCGGGTGCGCTCTCGAAACGACGGCTGAGACGGGTGAAAAAGGCGTGCTGCCATGCGTCAAAGGCCTGGTCTTGGGGGAGAATTGTACTGGAGATGCTCATTGTGGTCGCTTCCTCAAGTTGTGCTGTGCGATGGCTGTCGTCTTCCACAACGACAATCATCTGGACATTCGTCAATGCCAATCCCAGCCCAGAGCAGGCGCGGGCAAAAAGAGAATGCGCACGACAACGGGCGGATCAGCAGGCGGGTTCGGTTGTGGACAGACGGCGGGATTTTCAGTGAATCAACGATTGATCCGGGACTGATCTGCCGTCACGCAAAC
>CAMDEX010000063.1 GCA_945897075.1 Litorilinea aerophila | reverse complement strand
GGCAACGCCCCAATCTCAGCTTCGCTCAACCCGCTCACCCTGACGATCATGGCGATGGGCATCCCCTCCGCCAGCAGCGCACGGGCGATTTCAAGTTTGCCTTTACTGACGCCCTCTTCAAACAGCGTGCGCTTGAGTTCTTCTTCGTTGTACTCGTCAAACATCTTGGCGCGCTCGCTGGGCGAGATGTGGTCTTGTTCGATGGCAGCAAAGACCCGTTGAATATGCGGATTGGTGTATTCGGCTTCGTTGACCACTTCATCCAGCGTGTCCTCAATCGCCCGCAGCCACTGGCGCAGAGGTTCCGGCGTCGCCTCAGTCACATATTTGGGGTTCAAATAGACGATCTTGTGCGGAATTTCGCCCAATGTTTTGCCGGTACGCGTTCGTGGGTCGAAGTCGGTCAACGCCATATCCACCTGATGTTTGTCACCGCCGGTCAAGACGACGACCGTAAAGACCTGCAACTTGGCTTGGTAATTCTCCGACCTCTCGGCCTGTTGCAGTATGGCTGCGCAATGGTAGTGCAGGAAACGATGGTAGTGGTCGGCATATTTTTCATGTTGGATATCAACAATCGTGCGGTTTTTGACATCTTCGGCAAAGAGATCGAAGCGACAGTCCACCTTGCCAATCGGCGGATCGAAGGATTTTTCGGTCTCCACCTTGTCGATCTCCAACTGAATGCCCAGGACATCGTACACGAAAGCCGTGAAGGTTTCGGGGTCACAGAAGGCTTTCTTGAAGATCACGCCATAGCGCAGCGGGGCGACGTGTTTCATGTCCAACACTCCTTGTTCGCATAAAAACGAAAGCCGATTCATTGGATTATACCACTGCGTACAAGAAATTCCCACCCTTCACTAGCGAACGCCAGACCAATCCTCCGCTCACCCCGCCAGCCAGTGAAAAATATACTCCTCCACCGGCTTGCCCTCGCGCAGATGTTCGGCGATGATGCGCTCCAGCACGGCCTCATCCACGTGATGATACCAGACGCCCTCCGGGTAGACGACGACAATCGGTCCACCTGCACAAACGCCCAGACAGGGGGTCAATCCCCGTTTGACCCGCTCCGGATTGTCATAGTTGCCCAACTCACCCAGGCGGGCGGCCAGCCGCCGGTAGAGCCGCGCGGCCTGCCCGTCGGGGTCGCAGTAGCTCCCATTGCAGATCAATAGATGGCGTCCATAGGCGGACATAACGGGTGGGGTGGGGGTCATCGCCATTCGCTGATCTCCTCTTTACGCCAGCGTATCCCACAACGGCTCGGCCACGCCCCGGCTGTGATTTTCGTAGCGGGCCATGACAAAGAGCGCGTCGGAGAGGCGGTTGAGATAGGCCAGGACGTGGCCGCCGATGGTTTCCTGGCGCACCAGCGCGGTGACGATGCGCTCGGCGCGGCGGCAGACGGTGCGCGCCACGTGCAGATGCGCCGAGCCAAGCGAACCTCCGGGCAGGATAAAGTTTTCCAAGGGGCCAACGATGGCGGTCATCTCGTCAATCAGCGCTTCCAGCCGCTGGATGTGCCGTTCTTCGATCTGGGGCAGGGCATATTTGATTTTGTCTTCTTCGATAAAGCAGAGGTCCGACCCCAGATGGAAGAGTTCGTTCTGGATGGCAGGTAGCACAGCGGCCAAGCGTGCGCACAGACCCCCGGCCAGGGCTACGCCAATCACCGAATTCAACTCGTCTACCGTCCCATAGGCTTCCACGCGCAACGCGTCTTTGGGAACGCGCTGTCCGCCGCCCAGGGCTGTGTCGCCGCCATCGCCCTTGCGGGTGTAAATTTTTGTCAGTCTTGGCATCGTCTTTGCCTTTCTTTGTATGTGGTAGAACACGGATTACGGAATTGACGGATTATTGACGCGTTATTGGTGATCAATCCGTCAATTCTGCGATCCGTGTTCTTGCCGCAGACCGCGCAGCAGCGCGCCGATTGTCTCAAAAGTTTGTTCATCGCCGTTACAGTGCAGCCGCCAGCACGACACATCCGGCTCGATGACGATCACTGCCGCGGGCACGCCCGCCTGGTCGACGTCCACACAATAGCCTTCCCGTTCCAACCCTCGCTCGGTCCAGCGCCGGGCCAACCCATCCCCGTGCAGGTGGACGATACCCGCCGCGGGCCGTTCGATACGAAAGGAGCCGGCAAAGGCGTCGAAATTAACCCGTTCGCTGGCAAAAGCCCGCTCGAACGCACCGCTGAGTACCAGATCCTCCGGCGCGCCCGCGTGCAGCAGACCGTCGCCGCCCAGCAGCCAGAGCCGATCCGCGCTGCGCAGGGCCAGGTCCAGGTCGTGGGTGGAGAGCAGAATGGCCCGCCCCGTCTCGCGCGCCAGTGTACGTAGGACGCCCATCATCTCTACGCGCCGGGGCAGATCGAGAAAGGCCGTGGGTTCGTCCAACAGAATCAACCGGGGTTCTTGCGCCAGGGCGCGGGCGATCAGCACCTTTTGCCGCTCGCCGTCGCTCAGTTCCAGGACAGGACGCGCGGCCAACTCTGCCGCACCTACGGCGTGCAGCGCCCACGCGACCGCAACCCTATCCTCACTGGTCAAACCACCGCTCCAGCCGGTGTAGGGATGGCGGCCCAGACTGACCAGCGCGAAGGCGCTCAGATTGCCCACATCCACCCGCTCGGTGAGGACGATACTCAGGCGGCGGGCGCGCTCGGCGGCACTCAGGTTATCCAGAGATGCTCCGTCCAGCCAGACCGTCCCGGCGAGGGCGGGCTGCAATCCAGCCAGCGTGCGCATGAGCGTGGACTTGCCCGCACCGTTGGGGCCGAGCAGACAGACCATCTCGCCTGCGCCGATCTCCAGATGCAGACCTGCCGCCACCACCCGCTCCCCGCGCCGGGGCAGATGATAGCCAATTGCGAGATTTTCGGCGCGCAACACTTCTGTAGGGCGGACTGGCAGTCCGCCCCGCGACACCACTTTTGCGCGACGAGTCGACATTCGATTCGGCGCATCAATCTGCGAAACCTGCGAAATCTGTGTCATCTGCGTTCCTGTTGTCTACTGTTGGGTTCTTCCGGCGCACAGTCGCGGGAAATGAGAGCGTTCTCTTGCCGGAAGAACCCAACCTACGCGTCTTATCCGGCGAAGGATTCGCGCAGATTGCGCTGGCGCAGGATCACCCAGGCCACCACTGGTGCGCCCAGCAGAGCCGTCACTGCGTTGAGGGGTAAAGTTAACTGACTGCCAGGCAACTGGGCCAGCAGATCCGCGGCCAGGGCCAGCATAGCCCCCAACAGCGTCACCGCGGGCAGCAGCAGCCGGTGATCCGATGTGTTGAAAAGGCTGCGGCAGAGATGGGGCACAGCGATGCCCAGAAAGCCGATGGGTCCACAAAAGGCGGTCACAATCCCGGCCAGGGAAGCCGCCGCCGTGATGATGCCCAGCCGCGCCAGACGCACATTCAGCCCCATCGAACGGGCATAGGTCTCGCCCAGGAGGAGAGCGTTGAGCGGTTTCACCAGCAGGGCGGAAAAGAGCAGCGCCGCCACCACCACCGGGCCGAAGACTTGCAACTGACTCCACGTCACCCCGCCAAAGCTGCCAAAGGTCCACGAGATGTAGGCTTGGATGCGCTCGGCGATGCTGAAATAGAGCAGAATGCTGACCAGCGCACTGGTTGCGTAGCCAAACATTAGCCCCAGAATGAGCAGTGTCATTGTGCTCTGCACCCGGCGCGCCACCACCATCACCAACAGGAGTACCAGCGCCGATCCACTGATGGAGGCCACAGCCAGGCTTACATCGCCGACCAGACTGACCCCTGCCAGCAGACTACTCCCCCCGGCCACCCCCGCCACCAACACCACCAGCGCCACGCCCAAACTGGCCCCGGAGCTAATCCCCAGTACAAAGGGATCGGCCAAAGGGTTGCGGAAAAGCGTCTGCATCTGCAAGCCACTGGCGGAGAGGGCTGCACCGGCCAGGGCCGCGGTGATGGCTTTGGGCAGACGAAACTTCAGCACAATCGTCGCCCAACTCGCCTTCTCCGCGTCCCCGCCAAAAAGAATGGTCACAATCTGCTCCAGCGGAATCTTGACCGACCCCAGGGAGAGGCTGAGCAGAAAGACAACCACCAGTACGACGGCCAGGAGGAGGAGAAGAATTGGTTGAGCGGTTGAGTGGTTGATTTTCGTTTTGTCCGTCATTGCCTACATCTAATCCTTGCAGCCTGCTACCCAATCAACCAATTAACTACTCAACCACTTTGTAATAGACCAATTCGTGATCCGGCAGCAGTTCGGGGTGGAAAATTTTTACCAAATCCATCAGCACCACCTCTGGGTGGGCCGCGCCCGACTCGTAGAAGGCGTTGCCGCCGTTGGCGTTGACCTGCGCGTTGTTGTTGTAGAGATGTCCGTTGGCAAGAGCGGCGAACTCAGCGTAGCGCTCGTCGCTTTGCAGCACATCGGCCTGGCTGTTCCAGAAAGCGTTGTCCGGGTTGACCCAGAAGTCGGCATTGCCCGCCTTCTCAAAAACCGCCTCGAAGTCCACCGGGTCGCTGCCCACCGCGCCGCTGTCCGCCCACAGATAGTCGGCCCCGGCGTCGGCCAGGAGCTTGGCACTGTAGCTATCGCCGCCCGACATCCACCAGGTGCCGTCGTAGATGCTGCTCACAAAGACAGTTGGGCGCTCTGTCGCGCCAGCAGCCAGCGCGGCCGTGGCCGTGTAGGCGTCCACAACCCCGTCAAAAATCTGCGCGGCGTCGGCCTCTTTGTTGAAAAAGAAGGCGACAAATTTGATCCATTCGGTGCGGCCCAGGGGGTCCTGCTCCACAAAATCGCCGTTCAGCGCCACGGGAATGCCAGCTTCAATCAGCAGCGGATGGGTGTCCCATTCCGGCACGCCCATGCCATAGGCCATCACCAGCCCCGGCTCCATTTCCAGCAGTTGCTCCACATTCACGCTGGCACCGCTGCCCACTTCCGCCAGCTCGCCGGTCTCGATGCGGGCCACCACTTCCGGCGTCGTCGCCCAGAGCAGACTGTCCAAAGCGACCAGACGGTCGGTCAAGCCCAGGCTGACCAGATGGGGCAGATAGGTGGTGGAGAGCGCCACCAGCGACTGGGCGGGCACTTCGATCAGGGCACCCTCCACCCCCTCCGGTGCGGGCGTGCCACACTGGACGAGTATGTAGCGGAAGCTCTCCTGGCTGCCCTGCCAGGGGTTGGTGACGGTGACGATTTTGTAGTTTCTGTGATATTCCACAGCGAAACCGCTGGAATGGGTGACACTTGTCTTCTGGGGGAAGTAGTCAACGGAAGAGTCATAGCTTTCCACACAGCCGTCGGTCAGATTTACCGTCGGCGCAACCGGGGCCGCAGATTGAGCCGCCGAAGCCGGGGCAGATTGGGGGGCCTGGGGCGGGGGCGGCGCAGCACAGCCGCTGATGAGCAGCACAGCGACAATCAACAACATCTGGGCAAGTTGGGTCATTCGGTTCATTGTCGGATCCTCGTCCTTTGCATGTGTCTGGTAAGTCGGACTGGTAGTCCGACTGGCGAGATGGTGCTGTACGTCGGACTGCCAGTCCGACGTACAAAACAAAAAAGCCCGAATCCTTGCGGATCGGGCGTTGTGCGCAAAAGGGAAAGAGTGCCTGCAGGTCAACTCTGTTCCGCTGTGCGTTCACCCAGTCCACGAGGTGTCGTCGGGAAAGCAGCAGAGGCGGTCGACCTGGCTTAGGGAGCGAACTCCCAATACAGTTGCGGGACAGCGCCGGACTCACCATCCGTGGGATGGGCCACCGGCTTCGCCTTTATGCCCCGGCATCCGGGCCGTGGGCACCTCTACTATGCAATGTTTCATTGCGGGGTGAATGATAACAAGCCGGGCGGTTTCTGTCAAACGGGGGCGGGGTGGGTATTGGGGTATTGGGTCATTACCCTCATTCTTTACGCACAACGGAGAGAAAAATTTGCATACCCTCCGCAGAAGTTGGTGTCGGTGTCGGCGTGACTGTGGCCGTCGGTGTGGAGGTCGCCGTCGGTGTGGAGGTCGGCGTCGGTGTGAAGGTCGGTGTCGGCGTTGACGTCCCAGTGGCGGCCCGCCCCGAATTCGCGTCCGCCATCAACGACGAGACATCCACCGCCTCGAAGTTGCTGCCCGCCACCTGGCGCAACTGGCGCAGGATGTCGTTGTCCCAGCGTTCATCGGGCGCACCGGAGATGAACCAGGCCGAGCCGTTGTCGGCCAGAATAATGCCGTAGCGCTGCATCGCACGCAGGATCACCTGTACAGCCGGCGCAAAGCCGCTGATGTCGAAGCCCGCCTTCAAGCGGAAACGCTGGCCCAGCGGCGGGTATTGGCTGCCGGTGAGGTCTGAAGCGTAGTGGCGGGCGGGCCAGACGTAGGCGCGGCGGGTTTCCGGCACGGTGAAGCGGATGGCGTGGGCAATCTCGCCGGCAGCCACCTCGTCGTAGCGCACCAGACCGGGCAGAATGGGCAGCCCCGCAGCGTCGGCGGAAGTCCACGTATCCGGGCGCAGGGCGTGTGAGTTGAGAGCAAAAATTGCGCCGGAGTTGGCATGCCAACTGCCATCTGGCTGGGGATAGCTGCTGTAGACTTCGTAGAGGATGCAGGTATCCCGCTCCACCACCAGCACATGCCGGTCGCCGTCGCTCTGCGCGCCGCCCTCAATCGGCGCGTCCGGAGGGATGGGGTAGGGGCCAGGGTCGCTTTCGTCGTCCCAAAGAAAAGTCACCGTCACCCCCGGCTGGCTGCTCAGCACTGTCGTGTAGGGAATGCCGATAGGCCCCCCTTCCCACAGCCCGGAGCCGAAGTCCGCTTTGAGGGTCAGCTCTGCGCCGATGGTGTCAATATAAGCCGCAGAATTGGTGTCCAGCGGCAGATCGTCAATACGGGTGTTCCAGATGTTGTCGGCGGGGAAAAGGTCGCAGCCGGCGATCTGGGGTGGGGACGCTGGTTGCGGCGGCAGGGATGTCGTCGCCGGTGTCAAAAGCAGAGAGAAGGCAAACAGCCACAGGCCAAAACGGTTCATTGCGGTTACGCCTTCACTCAAGCAGGCCGAGATCGCGCAATCTTTTCTCCAATGCCTGAGCGCGGGCTTCGGCGCTCTCACGCGCGGTGCGTTCCTGCCGGGCGCGGGTTTCGGCGCTCTCACGTGCGGCGCGTTCCTGCCGGGCATCTTCTTCGGCTTCCTCCCGTGCGGTCAGCGCCTCTCCCGTGTCCAGCAACTCTTCGCCCGTGTCCAGATCAATAAAGCGGACCTTCTGTTCCCCGGCCAATATGCGCAACCCGCATTCGGGCAGAGAAAAACCGTCGTCCTCGTCTGGCGACACCAGGCGCAGACGCCCCGCAACCCCCCGCCACAGATACAGTTCGATCAGAGGACGTGGCTTGGCCTCGGGGGTGATGGCATCAATGACCAGATAGGCGGGAATGCCCAGACGCTGGTAGAAACCCACATTTTTTTCCAAGTCTTTGAGGTGACTCTTGGGCGACGTCATCTCCACCACCAACAGCGGCGGCGCTTCCACGTCCAGATCATAGGCCGAAGGCGCGGGGAAGCGATGGGGCATCAGCAGCAGATCGGGAGCGACGCGCCGTTTGACGCCGCGCTCGTCCCGGTAGAGCAGAAAGGTATCGAACAGAAACATCAGCCCGCGCGCGGCCAGAAAGTGGCGCACCAATTCCAGAATGTGGGTCAGAAGCTGTCCGTGCAGGCCACCGGCGGGCATAAGTTCTTCCTCCGTCTGATAGGCATAAGGATTTGAATCCCAGCCTACGGTGATGTGGTTGGGGATCCAGCCGGGCCGCTCCTGTTGCACGGCTGCGTCGGGTCTGGTAGCTGTCCACGCATAGCTGCTCATCGCTCTCCATTTTCCTCACCCGGACAGGCCGGAACTCAAACAAAAAAGAACACGTATAAGTATAACCCAGTGCGGAACGGACGACATTATTCCACCAGCCCTAAGCGTGTGTACTGCTCTGGCGGAGCCTCGCTGGCCCGCATCAATCCTATCAGCAGATCGATCATCCGCTCCTCCAGCGCGGGAGCGGCCAGAGGATTTTCCTGGCCCGGATCAGTTTGCAGATCGTAGAGCAGATGGCCCAATGCGTGGGCGGTGGGGGCCACGTGGGAGGGGCGGCCTGGAATCTTCATCACCGGGCAGTTCTTGGTGAAGGCGAAGGGGTCAACCTTCTCCCAGATGGGCAGTTCGCTCGCGTCAAAAAGCTTGTTCATGTGGGTGGGCATCATCGTATATTCGTACAGAGGCGTGTTATCCCCCGCGGCCGCGCGCATATAGACGTAACGCCCGTCGGTGACATTCACCGGCCCGCCGTGATAGCCAAAGAGGAGGGCAGCACGGGTGGGCGCGTTGTCGGCAATCGTCGGCCCCAGAGGGATGCCCTGCATCTCGGCGGGGCGATCCACGCCGAAAAACTCCAGCAGTGTGGCGGGGAAGTCGATCATTTGGGTCAACTGCTGGCGGCGTTCCCCTGCTTTGCGGCTGCGCGGGTCCCAGACAAAGAGGGGCGTATGGGCCACCTCACGCCACAGGGGCATATTATTTTTGGCCCACCAGTCGTGCTCGCCCAGGAAGAAGCCGTGATCCGTGCAGACGATGAGCATTGTGTCATCCCACAGTTTCAGATCGTCCATCAGATTCAAAATCTGCCCCATGTAGTGATCGCACATGCTGAGGAGCGCAGCGTACTGCAAACGGCCATGCGCTACTTCTTCTGCCGTCTCCTCCACTGTGCGGTAGGGCGGCCAGTCGAAATGGCGACCCTTGTAGTCATGGGGGTAGAGATCTTTGTAGTGCTGCTGGCTGAAGAAAGGCTCGTGGGGATCGAAGGTCTCGATCTGGAGAAACCAGTCCTGCTGGTCTGCGTTGCGGCGGATAAAATCCACGCCCGCGGCGAAGGTCTGGGGCTGGGGCTGCTCTGCTTCCCGGCGCATAAAGGGGCGGTTGACCCAGTCTTGCCGCCAGCGGGGATGTTCGCCGCGGCCGGCAACGGTGTCCGGGATATCCGGCGATTTCACCTGACCGATCCAGGGGTCGCCCTCCTGGCCCCGGTGAAAGTCCCAGGTGGTGTAACGGTTGTGATAGGTGGCCCCGCCGTCTTCAAAGTAGTGGTAGTGATCGGTACTCAGACGGGTGTAGACGCTATTCTGGCGCAAAATCTGGGGCATGGAATTGTCGAAGGGTTCGATGGGTCCCCAACTGCGGTGCAGAAAGTTGTAGCGCCCAGTGTGCAGCTCGCGGCGCGCTGGCATACAGGGCATACTGCCCACATAGCAGTTGTCAAAGGTAACGGTGCGCTCGGCCAAACGGGCAAAGTTGGGCGCGTGCGTCCAGTCACAGCCGTAAGGCGGCAGCATCCGGCGGTTGAGAGAGTCGAACATCGCCATAACAGCGCGTATGGGAAAACCTCCTTGCCGTGGAAGAGAGTCAGAAAGTCGGTTATTGAGCAAAGGAACTGTCGGCTATGAACGTAACGGTCTGCGCCTTCCGGGAAGGGGTCAGAGCGTCGCTGACGAGGAGGGCGATCTGGTGACCCCTTCCCGGAAGGTCGGAACTTATTTACAGACAATGACAAAACCGAACTTCTGCTATGGTACATTGGGTTGGAGGATTCGGCAACTGCGCAAACAGGAAGTGTGTAGGTAGGCTCCATACACCCGTGCCTCCCGATTAGGGACAACGGGGATGTTCAAGTCCCTGGCACTTTCTGCCCAAGCGATGGAGAGCTTCGTTCTTTGCGGCGTGGCAAGACGTCAAGTGCCGGGAAGTGGCAAACAGAGATATATATATCGTTACACAAATTGAGTACGAACGAGATTTGACATCCGCCAGACAGAGTGTTATACTGCTTTTTAGCAAGATGTTGTAAGTTCTGAATTATGTTGCGTAATGCCGCCGCTCAGACAACAAATCCGAGTGGCGGTTTTTTTGTACCGGTTGGGAACCTCAACGTTTTGTACCAACTTTATCTTTGCAGTACGTAGAAAACGAAAGGGTTTTCCACCAATGAGTGAGACAGTCAACGGAACCGTCAAATGGTTCAACGATCAAAAGGGTTTTGGATTCATCGAGCATGAGGGCGGCAAGGACGTTTTCGTCCACCATTCCGCTATTGTGTCCGAAGGTTTCCGCAGCCTGGCCGAAGGCGACAAGGTCCAGTTCACGATTGAACAGGGACCCAAAGGCCCCAGTGCCGCTGGTGTTCGCCGGGTCTAGTAGACAACGGCGGAAGTCCCTGTGTACTTGACGTAGTGCGTCAACTGGCAGACGCCCTACGCATTACGTCAGGCACTAGCGGGTAATTTCCGCCGCATTGCACTAATTTGACCGTTGGACAATCAGGATAACAAGAAGAGACCCGACCAGAAATGGCCGGGTCTCTTTCTGTCGCAGAATTGCATGCAAGACAACCCGACATGCTATGTGTTCCCCTCATAGCTCTGCTCCCTACAGACGACTTGCCCGAATGAACCGTACGGCTGGCTGCCAACTGCGGGGATTAGGCACCAAACCGGAGGTATAGCCATGCTGAAACTTGGCTCGAAAACGAAAACGCAGCAGAAGACAGGATTGACCCGCCAGATTGCGCTGCTGGCCGCGCCACTTGTCCTGCAAAATCTCTCCCAAACGCTGTTGGGTGTCGTTGATACCTGGTTTGTCTCCCGCATCAGCACCGAAGCCCTGGCCGCGGTGGGGCTTTCCAGTGTGATCTTCTTTGCGGTTGTGATGCTCTTTCGGGGCACAGCCAACAGCACTGTCGTCTTTGTGGGACGGGCGCACGGCGGCGGTGAACCGGAACGCATCGGCGCGGTCGTTTGGCGCAGCCTGAATATGGTGGCCTGGCTCAGTCTGCCGGTATTCGCACTCCCGCCCCTTTTTGGGATGCTGATGGCCGTGGCCGCACCAGCGGACAGCCCGCTGGTGTGGGAGTTGGGGACGTCCTATCTCTCGATCCGGGCCTTTGAGATTCCACTGGTGATGTTCAGTGCAGTGGTCTGGGGCTTTCTGGTGGGGCGGGGCAATTCACGCGCGCCCATGATTCTGGCTTGGATCACGGTCTTGTCCAATATTTTCCTGGATTGGGTGCTGGTGCTGGGCAATCTGGGCGCGCCCGCGTTGGGTGTGGCTGGTGCAGCCTATGCCACAGTGATGGCAAACGGCATCAACGCCGTACTGAGCGCAGCCATCCTCTGGTCCACGTCCAGTCGCCGGGAATTTGATACAGGCCGGGCGCGGCTGGCCTCTTGGCAGGATTTGAAGACGGTCTTGCAAGTGGGGTTGCCTATGGGGCTGGGCGACTTCATTGAAATTGCTTCTTTCAGCGTTTTCTTCGCACTCCTGGCCCGGCTGGGCACAGATATTCTGGCCGCCAATCAGATTGCCCTGCAATTCCTCAGCATCTCCTTCACCTTTGGCATTGCCGTCAGTATGGCGACCTCCAGCCTGGTTTCGCAGAGCCTGGGTGCCAAGCAGCCAGAGGTTGCAGAAAACGTAACCTACCGGGCTGTTGGGCTGGCCATGCTGGGCATGGGCATGATCGGGTTGAGCTATCTGATTGCGCCGGTACAGTTGATGCGCATCTTCAGCCAAGAACCGTCGGTGATCGCAGCGGGGGTCTTTGTCATGCGGCTGATTGCCTTCTACCAGATTTTTGACGCCCTGGGCATTGTGATGGCCGGGGCGCTCAACGGCGCGGGCGACACCACCTTTACGATGGTGGCCCGCTCGTTGATGGCTTGGGGACTTTTCATTCCCCTCGTCTGGTTGCTCATCTACAAGTTCGAACAGGGATTGGCTGGTGCGTGGGTGGGTGCGCTGCTCTACCTGGGTGGGCTGGCCTTTGTCTATTTTCTACGCTTCCGGTCGGGTCACTGGAAAAGTATCGTGTTGGCTTAAGAATGGAACGCGGATGACGCGGATCGGGCGGATTCGCACGGATATAAATCTGCGCCATCTGTTGTTTCTGCGCTAATCTGCGTCCTGCACTATCCCCGTTTTACGATCTTGAAGGCGATGTCCCGTCCGTGGCCCTGCACCATTGCCAGGTTGATCCATGTCATGGCCACTGCTTCCAGCAGGTGTGCTCTGTTCAGCCCGCCCACATCGGCCACAGCAAAGCCCAATTCTTCGGCCAATGCGGCGGCCACCCCTTTGGCCGCGGTATCGTCTCCGCACAGGAACATAGCGGTCGGCTCGCCCGTGTAGAGCGGATCCGCCATATTGCCCCAACCAGTCGTGTTGAAAATTTTCACCACCTGTGCGCCGGGGGCCAGCCGGGCTACTTCCTCCCCGCCCGACCCCGCGGCTGGGATGAGCAGGGTCAGCCCCGGCCCGATGGGATTGGTGGCGTCCAACAGTACCTTGCCGCTCAGATTGCCTGCCCCGGCTAGGGTTTCGCCTACGGCTGTCCACGGAGTGGCAAGAAGAAGAACGTCCGCAGCCGCGCAGGCGGCGGCGCTGTCCGCGGTAGCTGATGCGTTCGGGCCGCTGCGAGCGAGCAATGCCTGCGTCTTCTCTCCCTCTGGCTCCCGGCTGACAAAGACAACCCGATGGCCCTTCTGCGCCCAACGTTGCCCCAACGTGCCGCCTACGTTGCCTGTACCGATCACTGCAATTTTCATCTTTCCTCCTGTTGGTGTAACTATTCAGGCCAAACCACCGATTCCGGGAATCAGGACGTCATCCGCGCTGACCGTGGCACTGTTTGAACTTGCGCCCGCTGCCACAGGGGCAAGGATCGTTGCGGTTGGCCTTGGCGAATTGCTCCCGCACACGCTTGTCCTGCTCGGCCATAAAACCCATGATGTTGGCCGGGGCGCGCCGGTTGTGGAGTTCGTTGGTCATAAAATTCATATACGGGCGCACGTGATTGAAGAAGGCCCGGTAGCCTGCGCACAGGAAATTCAGCCCCGGCTCGCCGTCCGGCGTGAGGATGAAGCGGTCTTTGGGGCAGCCGCCGTTGCAGGCAAACTTCACCTCGCAGTCCAGGCAATACCGGGGCAGGGTGTCCCGCTTGTCCCGGCCAAATTTGCGCTGTCCTGCCGAACCGACCATCTCGATCAGCGGAATCTCCTGGATGTTGCCCAGACGGTAGTTGGGTTCCACGTAGTGGTCGCAAGAGAAGAGATCGCCGTTGTGTTCCATTGCCAGGGCGGAGCCGCAGGTCTCCTCAAAGATGCAGAGACCGGGCCGGTTGCCACTGTAGGCGGCCAGGGCCACGTCGAAAATCTGCACAAAGACCCGCCCCACGTCGTGGCGCACCCACTCCTCGAAGATGCCGATCAAAAACTGGCCGTACTGCGCCGCAGTCACCGAACGATCCTTTACGTTATCCCCCTCCTGGTAGCCGGTCTCGTTCTCCCGCTCCACAATGGGGATGAATTGCATAAACTCGGTCTTCACTTCGTCGCGCAAGAAGCGGTAGACCTCCACCGGGTGGGGCGCGTTGGCCGCGTGGACCGTCGTCAGGATGTTGAAGCGCACCCCGTGTTTGTGGAGCAGCCGGGCCGCCCGCATCACCTTTTCCCAGGTAGGCGCGCCGCCCTTGTCCACCCGGTAGGCGTCGTGGAGGCGCTGGGGGCCGTCCATACTCAGACCGATGAGGAAATCGTTCTGTGCAAAGAAAGCGCACCAGTCGTCGTCCAGAAGCGTGCCGTTGGTTTGCAGCGCGTTCTCCACCCGCATCCCCGGCCGCTTGTGCTTCTGCTGAAACTCGACAGATTTCTGGAAAAACTCCAACCCCATCAGCGTGGGTTCGCCCCCCTGCCAGGCGAAGGTCACCTCTGGCACGCGCTGGGCGGCGATATACTGCTTTGTGTACTCCTCCAGCAGCGCTTCGTCCATGCGGAATTTGCTGCCGGGGTACATCTGTTCCTTGCTCAGAAAGTAGCAATAGGTACAGTCCAGGTTGCAGATAGCGCCCCGGGGCTTGAGCATGATGTGAAAGGCCGGCGGCGCGACGATCAGACCGCTGGTCAGGGGTTTCGGGCGGGTTGGCGATCCGCCAGCGATGGAAGGGGTTTGCAGGGGGACGGGGGGCATAACGGTATCTCTGCGTCAATCAATCATTGTAGAAGGCAGGGCAGGTGGCAGGTGGCAGGTCGCAGGTGGCAGTCGGCAGTCGGCAGTCGGCAGTCGCCAGTCCCCAGTCGCCGATATGCCGGTAGCTTACACGGATTGGGGGATTTGCGCAAGCGCGTTGCGTGTCCCGCGATTCCGGGAATCGGCCACACCTTCTCGCGCAGCTCCCTTATTTTCTGGCCGATTCCCGGAATCAACACCCGGCGCAGGAGCGCCAAAAAGCCGTTCCCACGCCGGAGCGAGGGAACGAGAAGTGCGAAGGCTCGGTTCGGCGCGGGTTTTTGCCCTACGACCGCATCAGTGTCGGGGTTACGTCTGTTCTGGCTACGCGTTTGGGATTATTCCCCCTGGATCGCCCCGGCTGTGGCCGCACGCACGATGAAGCGCTGTGAAATTAGAAATATAATGATGACGGGCAGCACAGTAATAACGCTGATCGTCGCCATATCTGGGCGTAGAAGCAGGACTTTGCCGTAGGCGCTCGGATTGGGGTTGAGCGCGCCGGTCTGTTGTGCCATCACCCACACACCGACCGGTAGCGTTTTGAGGCGATCGCTTTCCAGAAAGATGGAAGCGGCGAAAAAGCCGTTCCACAGTGTGGCGAATTGGGTAAAGAGCAGCATAGCAATAATACTCTGGGCCAGCGGCAGGCCGATGTGCCAAAACATTGTCAGATCAGAGCAACCGTCCACCTTGGCCGCATCCACAATATCCCTGGGCATTACCGTCTTGTAGTAGGTATAGGTGAGGTAAACGGCAAAGGGAGCAAAGCCAGCGGGCAGGATCACGGCCCAGGGGGAGTTGATCAGACGCATCAGATACAACTCCATATACATAGGCAAGACAGCGGCATCACTGGGCAACAGCATCAAAATCAGGGTTGCCCACAGCAATAGTTTGCGCCCTTTGATGTTGACATTGGCCAGCAAGTAGCCGGCGGGGATGGTAATGATCAGACAGAGAGCGAGCGCAACCACCACATACCAGACCGAATTCCAGGCCCAGATACGCACGATCCCGCTATTGTAATTCATCAGACGGGTCCAGGAGTCCACCACATTGCTCCATTGCCCGATCGCCAGCGGCGCGATCTCGTTCAATCCTTTATGGGTTTTGGTGGGTGTCACGAACAACCAGAGGATCGGAACGCCAAAAAAGAGCAGGAAAAAGAGCAGAGTTCCCAATCGAAACAGATAGGAAAGGGGGTCTAATCCGCTGCGGTAACGCCAGTTGGCATAGGCTTTCTTGAATGAAAAAGAAGTTTGGGGACGTTCGGATAGTTGTGCCATCGCTCTTTAACCCTCAATCTTGATGATTCGGTAGTGGCGGCCCATCGGTCAACCGGAAGCCGATCGCAATGGGAAAGTGTCAACGGTCAGTTTCTCACAACATCGGTCTTGAACATCCCTGTGCGGGTGACAATGAAAATCGCGGCCACAAGGCTGATCATCAGCATAATTAAGGAGATGACGGCTGATCTTCCAAAATCACCTGTGCGGATCGTTAGAAAGGCGCTCCACATATTGGGCGACCAGTAGGGATCGATGGGCGAAGCCGTCTGCAAACTGGTCTGGATGATGAACGGTTCTGCGAAGAGTTGCAGACTTTGAATCGTCAGATTGATCAACATAAACAACGCATACCCCATAATCAATGGCCGCTTGATATGATACGCCATTTGCCAGGGGTTACAGCCGTCAATCATGCCGGACTCGATTACTTCCCGGTTAATGCCTGTCAACGCGCCATAAAAAACGGCAATCCACCCGCCAGAACTGGCAAAAAAGCGTAGGATCACCATAAAGTAAATCAAGGTGCTGTTGTTCAAAATGTCGCCGGCAACTCTGGCTCCGCTTAATTTGAGCAGGAAGCCAAAGGGGCTGATTCCAGGATCAAACATAAAAATAGCGATCAGCGCTACGGCGGGCAGGGTGATCGCGCCCGGAACAAAATAGACGGTGCGCATAAAACCGCCCAAGCGGTCATCGGCCAGATCGAGAATCAGGGCAATGCCGAGGGCGCCGATGAAGCTGACCGGCAACATAATGACCCCGAACTTCAAAACATTGCCAAAGCTGATCAGCAATTGGGGATCTGTGAAGATTGCAACATAATTTGCCAACCCGGCTGCAAAGTATTCAGGCTGATAATTCCCATACTTGGAAACGCTGAAGATCAAGGCCAAGATCATAGGCACGATCCCGAAGACCACCATAAATATGATGTAGGGCAGACCGAGCAGGATGGCACTGTTGAATTGAAAACGGGGGCGAACCGCTGCTTTAGGTGCCCCAATTGCGTTTTTAGTCATCATAAACCTCCCAAAAACGATAGTACGGGAACGTTGATCGTTCCCGTACTATCGCTGAGATTAAGTCAGGTTATTTGGATTCGAAGTCAGATAGACCATCGGTGACTGGCGTGTACCCAAGCTTGCCAGCGCCATCCACCAAGACCGCCTGCCATTCGACCAGTGCTTCCTCGTAGGTTAGCTCACCGGCGTTGATCTTGGCCGAGATCGGGCCAAAGAGCGCGCCGATGTCCACCGGCCCTTCTGTCGCCATCGTCCACATATGCCCGGCCTCCGACTTCAAGACCTCACCCGCTTTGGTCGTGTCTTCCAAGTAGGTAAGGGTGGGCATACGGTTCTTCAGCCATTCATCGGCCGCCGGCATATAGGCCGGATAGGTGCCCTGCTCTTTGATCACATCAGTGGTCATGTAGACCAGGAAATCAGCGGCCAACTGGGGATTCTGGGTATGGCGTGACATCACCCAGGCGGCACCGCCCCACCAGAAGACCCAGGGGTGTTCCTGACCCTGCCACTTGGGCATTGGCGCTACACCAATCTTGCCCACGAAAGCGGGGTCAGCGGGGTCATAGTAGGTGCCTTTGATCACGTAATCGCCAAACCAGGAGGACGACGGCATAAACAGCCAATTGTCGCTCTTGACAATATCCGACGTGTCCGCCGAAAACATATTGGTAATCTTGTAGTAGCCGTCCTGGGACATCTTGTCCAGCCATTGCGCGGCCTTCACACAGTTTTCGTGGGTGGCGTTGATGCGCAGCTCCCCAGCGCCGAGAATCTGCTGGAAGGGGCATTGGTTGGAAACCAGAATGTTGAAGAACGAAGTATTCTCCTGGCCGAGAGCGCACTGGATTTCGGGGTTGGAGGCTTTCACCGCGGCGCAGGTGGCCTGCAAATCCTCGTAGGTCTCCGGGATGGCAATCCCCAATTCCTTGACTTTGGTTGCGTTGTACCAGAGTACAAAATGGGCCAGATCGTTGCGCAGACAGAGTAGCTCGCCTTCACTCCAGCAGTTTTCCAGCGAGCCGGGCGCAAAGCCATCAATGATGGCCGGATCTACATACGGTTTCAGATCGGTCAGGTAGCTGTGGGCCGCATCGTTGATCAAGGGGACGATCTGGGGGCCGCCGAAGGAAGCATCCGGCCAGCCGCCGCCAACGTTGTTCCAAAACAGAATCTTCTGGGGCAATAGGCCATAGTCTGTGGTGGTCAACGAGACTTTATCGCCCTTGTCAGGATAGGCGTCGACAAACTTGCCAGCCGATTCCTCACGCGCGGCGTCAATCCAAACTTCGATGGTCGCATTTGCATCTGTTTTCGCTTCGGCTGGCCCAGACGTCGTCCCGGCCGCGGGTGCCATGCCTGCGCAAGCGCTTAACAAAAACGCGAGGATCAGAAGGATACTGATTGGGAGGGACAGGGACTTTTTGGACATAGTTCATTCTCCTAGAGGGTGGTGGATACATTGGCGTACAGACTCTTCTTTGCCCAGCAACTTGTCCGCGCCAAAAGACATCCTCGCCTGATCCAACGATTGTGAAGGGAAGGGCGAGACAGACTATCCATTGGGTAGAAAAAATGTGGGGTAAGAAGCAGACCAGACAACGGCGCAACATTTGGGCTTGTGAATCATGCGGAGTTGACTGAATCATTCAAGCCCTGCCATGAAGACTAAATGAGATGAACTTAATTGTCAAACAGGAAAATTCATTATCACATTTTGCCTGTTACACGCAATGCAACACCTGTGGTACACATCTGGCCCTGGCGCTGCACGGGAGATCTGGGAAACTGTGGACATCGTTTCACAACGGCTTCGGCCACCAACCCAAGGAGAGTTCCCATGCAAAACCGACAGAAATCCCTTCGTATTTACGTATTGCTTCTGATTATTGCCCTTCTATTCAGCGGATGCGCGGCCCCGATGGCAGCACCGGCCGCAGCGCCCGCCGCGGCCGGTGGCGAAGCAGCAGCGTCCTCACCTGCGGAAGCACCCGTCGCCGCCGCCCCCGTCGCCGAGAGCGCCCGCCCGGCCAGCGAACCAGCCGCGGCGGCCCCAGCGGCTCCGTCCTCCCACCGTTCGCCCACGCCCGCACCCGAGGCCAACCGCCAGCCGGGGGCCGAGCCGGTGACAGCCGGTGTGGTGGACGACAACGAGCAGTGGAACGACTATCTCGACTACCGGGCGCGCCACAACTACCTGTGGGTGAACGAGCGGGATGTGAGCGAACGGATTGCCGTCCAGGTCTGGGACGCCAACAACGAGCCGGTGCATGACGCCAGTGTGGAAATCTTCGGCGACCAGCAGCAGGTCATCTTTACCGGGCGCACGGACGCTGGTGGGCGGCTTTTCTTCCATCCGCGGGCGTTGGACGGCGGCCAACAGGCGCAGACCTACTTTGTCACAGCCAGCAAAGGCTTTGTGGCCCAGCGCCAGCAATTCTCCCGTCAGGAAAGCCGCTGGACGATCAGCCTGATTGACCCGCCCGCGGCCGAGCGCACCCAACTCGACCTGCTCTTTCTGGTTGACGCCACTGGTTCCATGTCCGACGAGATCGACAAGCTGACCAATTCCATCGCCGAGATTGCCAACCAGATCGACAACCTGCCCGAACGCCCCAGCGTGCGCTACAGTCTCGTCTCTTACCGGGATCGGGGCGACGCCTATGTGGTAAGGGCGGAGGAGTTCACCAGCCATCTCAATCTCTTCCAGACCCAACTCTCCCGGCTGCGCGCCGACGGCGGCGGCGACTATCCCGAAGCGCTCAACGAGGCCCTGCATACAGCTTTGCACGATTCCGACTGGACTGGCGAGGACGCTGTGCGTCTGGTGATTCTGGTGGCCGATGCCCCGCCCCATCTCGACTACGACGAACGCTTCGCCTATGATACGGATATGATCGACGCCGTGGCGATGGGTGTTAAAATTTTCCCTGTGGGGGCCAGCGGTCTGGACGAGCAGGGCGAATATATCTTCCGACAAATGGCCCAGTTCACCGGCGGCAAATTCGTCTTCCTCACCTACGAAGAGGGCAGCGATTCATCCAGCGGCCCCGGCACAGAGACGACCCACGACGTGGACAACTATTCGGTGGACACGCTGGATCGGCTCGTCGTCCGTCTGGTGCGGGAGGAGTTGGCAAAGCTGCCCCTGGGGAGTCGGCAGTAGGCAGGTAGCAGATATTGGATAGTGACTATTTCGTGAGGCGAAAAATGAGAGATTGACGGTACTATCCGGTTTGACGGCGAGGGAAGAACGCGATAAAATGACTATGGCAATGACCATAGTCATTTTATCGTTTCCATTGTATCGTTTCCATTGTGAGAAAAATGATGACCGTAACCATCTCAAAGACCCAATTAAAAGCACGTATGCTCCAGATTTTTCGTAATTTGGAGGAGAGTGGAGGGGATTTGATCGTCACAGATCGGGATCGTCCGGTGCTGCGCGTGGTGCCGTTTCGCCCCAAGACAAGCGTTGAAGACGTCTTTGCCGACATTTACGGCCAGATTGAGTTTCTTGAAGACCCCAATGCGCCGACCAGCGACGATTGGCAAGATTTGTCATGATTGTACTGGATACGTCAACCGTACTCTTCTGGTCGCAAAACCGGGCACTGCTATCGCAACCGGCTTTGGCTGCCATTCAGGGGGCCAATAGCCTGGCCATTGCCACCATCTCGTTGTGGGAGGTTGGCTGGAAGCTGAAGATGGGTAAACTACGCTTGCCTATCACTGCGGCCGAATTGTATGCGCGGCTTCGCCAGGTTGACCGTGTGACCTTTCTGCCCACCACAGCCGATATCTGGCTCACGACAGTTGCGCTGGATTGGGATCAGCGAGACCCGGCAGACCGGGTGATTGTGGCAACGGCCATACAGAACAGCTCTCCCCTGGTGACGTCGGACGAGCGGATGCGCCGGTTTTATGACCGGGCCATCTGGTAAAGCGAGGGATAGGAAGGAACGAAGATGCAAAAGCAAGCCCAGGCGTGGATGAAGCAGGCAACCCAAATGGTGACCCAGGCGGGCAACGATCCTGGCGAGTTCGCCGGATGGGTGGAGCAGCTTAGCCTCCGTGACCCGCACATAGCTGTTCCGGCCATCTGTGCCTTGCAGCAGGCAGGCTCCACTGTAATTCCTACGCTCATCGCCGGGTTGCAGCATCCCCATACCCGCGTGCGTCGCAATTGCGTGGACATTATCGATCACGGCGGCTACGGTGGAGATGCCCGCTGCATTGAGGCGCTGCTGCCTCTGTTGCACGACCCCATTCCCCACATCCGCCGGGCCGTTTGGCACACTCTCTTTTGCGAGCGCTGCCAGGACGAAACCCAATGTGAAGACATCACACCAGTCCATTTGGATCGGGTTGCGCTGCTGATTGAGGTGGGCGTGAATGACCCCAATCCGAAGTTACGGCAACAATTGATCGCCGACTTGGGCGCGCATCTCTCTGACCAACGGGCACGGGAGACGTTGGAAACGATTGTCAAGACGGGGAGTGATCCCGCGTTGGTGACGACAGCCCAGCAGGCGCTGATGGGATAGGGGGGCGCGTAGAAAATGAACGACAAACGCATCATCGGGACCTGGCGGCTCAAAAGCGGCAAGGGTGTGGACGACAACGGCCACAGTCAGCCGCCACCCTTTGGACCGAACCCTAACGGTGTCGTCTGCTTTCAGGCCGACGGGCGTATGTTTTGCGTTCTCTGTGATGGCCGCGCCGAAGTGCCAAGCGACGAAGCGCGGCAGTTTATCTCCTACGCTGGCAACTACACATTTGATGGCAATACACTCTCGACGCGTGTTGATGCTTCGTCGGACGCCAGCCGTATCGGCAGCGACCAGATACGCGCGGTCCGCTTTGAGAACGGCGGGATGGTATTGGCACCGCCACGCCGACTCTATGCGGGCGTGATGCAGCAGCAGGAACTATTTTGGGAGCGCATCGAGTAAACCAATGACAGCCACACAACGCCCCTTCTCCGGCCCAGGCGATTTGCAATCTATGACAGCCCTCGTCAACTGCTACCCCGACGCCAATATGCGCGTCACTGACCTGCCCTGGCGTTTTACATCCTGGGCGCTAGACTTTCCCGATAACGTCGGGTTATGGGTGGACGGGAATGGCCATCTGCTCGGTTGGGCTGTGATGCAGACGCCCTTCTGGACAATTGACTACGCCTTGCATCCCCAAGCAGACCCGGTCTTGCACCGGGAGATTCTGGCCTGGGCCGACGACCGGGCACAGAAAATTGTGGACTCAGCGAGTGGTCGCCCTGTCTGGTTCGTCAATGTTTTCACTAGCCAGACCCAGCGCATCGCCGATCTGGAAGCGGCGGGCTTTGCCTCCCAGTCCGATGTGGGCGAAAACTCGTGGACAAAAGTGCTGGTACAGCGGCCCGACGGTCTGGCAGTCCAGCCAACTTTTCTGCCTGACGGCTTCACGATTCGCCCGCTGGCCGGGGAGAGCGAAGTGGCCGGCTACGTCTCCTTGCACCAGGACACCTTTGAAAGTAAAAGTATGACTGCAGAATGGCGGCAGCGTACACTACAATTCCCGTCCTACACCCCAAATCTGGACTTGATGGCCATTGCACCGGACGGGCGTTTGGCCGCCTTTTGTGTCTGTTGGCTCAACAAAGAATCCACAGATGGGGTACACGGCCAGATCGAGCCGCTGGGTGTCCACAAAGATTTTCGCAAGCTGGGGTTGGGCCGGTCTATTCTGTCGGAAGGAATCCGCCGCCTGCAGCAGCACGGCGCGGGGTCAATTTACGTGGAGACGGACAACTACCGGGATGAAGCCTTTCTGCTCTACGAATCGGTCGGCTTCCGCGTCCAGCACGACGTTCTGGTCTACCGCAAGGAGTACGTCGAATTTTAGTCTTGCATAATACTTTGAAGTGTTACGCACGTTCTTCACATACAGAACAAGGATATTCCGAGGTAATTATGGCTAATGTCCGTCTCGTAAATCTCAAACATGAGTTATCAAATTTGCCAGAACAAACATACCCGAACCGTATATGGCCCCTTGTGGAGACATGGATCGCCAAAGCAAGGCCCATTTTCCGAATACAACTCAACGAACATTTTGTCGATTTTGAAGCTGTTACAACAGAACCCCGTTGGCCCCGATTAGCAGGTTTCATCGGTGAAGAATATCAACGCCAGGAATGGCATGAAATAAAAAAAACAGCAGATAATGCCATCCTTAAGATTCTAAGTTTCTTGGACAGTATTATTGAATTACAGGCGGACTCAGACAATGTTGAAAGTGATTCTCATACCAAAATTCATACGGGTGGCGGAGCAAGCATAGGCAGAGATGTCGCTATAGGCAAAGGTAATTTTGTTGGTCGTGATTCGCAAGATGTGAAAGGAGAGAATATCTACAACATCCACCAGATGATTGTTCATTCTCCAAACCTTTCTCCTTCACATTTGGATTCCACCAACAGTGACAATCAAAAAGAACAATCGAGGGTCGAATCTCCCTTTGAGAGAGAGCGTGTAGCTCTTATTACAGGCAACGAACTAGGAAACGGTGTCAAAATTGGTGGAACGCATCACGGCGCACCTCTACATATAGTTGCAAGTGGTTGGCTTGGATATGGTGAGACAGGTTGGGTAAGAAGTGGCTGGCTACATTTACCTTCCCATTTTGGTCCGGGATTAGCGGTAGCCTTCTTTAAGGTGCATATGAGAAAAGATGGAACAGGCTATGTACATATTCTGAGCGCGGCCAATCCAGTACAGTCGATATGGATTCAAACGAATTCCTTCGTACAGGAACAATCGTTTTGCTGGGATAGTGATCCAAATGTCCAGCGAACTGCTATATGGCATTTTAGATGGCAGTAACCGAACTGCCATCCTGTCTTCCCTTCCTCCCTTCCCCCCCACCTGACCAGCCCGTAAACACCCCAACTAGTCAGTCATCGTAGGTTGGGTTCTCCGGCAAGAGATCATTGCCTACGCTCCAACGCACGCCGGGAGAACCCAACAGTGCCCGTTGTACCTCTTGGCTTTTTGCTCTGTAGCCGGATTTGACAACTCCAGCAGAACGACTCTATACTTAATGCAATCGGTTGCATCTTTTTTCAGGCGTCAACGGATGCGTTATCGTCGGCGATCTCCCCACCAAGTGTCTCCCCCACACACTTGCCGGCCAAAAATTTTCCCAGCGCGGGTATTCTCCGCAATTTTATGCAATAAACAGTTCGTTATGTACAAAAGAACGCCATAGGCAATGAAGAATTTGGACACGGATTCATAGGATTTTCAGGATTTAATCCGCTTGCATCCGCTCGATCCGCTGCATCCGCGTTCTATTCTTCAGGGCAGGTTTTTGTGTCTACCATCCGAGATGTGGCCGCGCGCGCAGAGGTACACCCCAGCACGGTCAGCCGCGTCTTTTCGGGCAATGCGCAGATCAGCGACGCCACCCGCCAGCGGGTGCTGCTGGCGGCACAGGCGCTCAACTTTCAGCCCAACGCCATCGCCCGTTCGCTCAGCGTGCGCCGCACAAAGACGATTGGGGTGATTGTGCCCCACGTCTTCGACGGCTATTTTGCCGACAGCTTTTTTCCCCAACTGATGGCCGGTCTGCTCGAAGTGAGCTATGCACGGGGCTATCGGCTGCTGGTGGGCGGCTGCAACGGCTATCAGGACGAGCACGTACAGGCGTTGGACATTCTGGCAAGCCGTCAGGCCGACGGCATTGTTGTCACCAGCAGCCGTCTGGATGTGGATACGGTGGGCGCATTGCAGCGCCACAAGACACCCCTCGTCCTCATCGGTCATCCGCCAGCCCAGCACGCGGATGTGGCCTGGGTGGACGCCGACAACTGCGCTGCCACCCGGCGGGTCATCGGCTATCTGGCGGGCAAAGGCCACCGGCGCATCGCCTATGTGGGCGGCGACCCGGACAGCAGCGTGGTCAAAGAGCGGCTGGAAGGCTACCGGGCGGGGATGGCTGCGGCCGGTCTGCCCGTTTCGGAGGAGTGGATTGACTACGGCTACTTTGCCGAAGATGGCGGCTACCAGGCCGTAGAACGTACCCGGCGCAGCGCGTCCGCTGCGCCCACTGCCTATTACGCGGCCAACGATCTGATGGCAATCGGCATCTTGCGCGGCCTGCGCGAACGGGGCATTGATGTGCCCAGACAAGTTGCGCTGGTGGGAACAAACGACTCGCCCGAAGCGGCCCACCTGACGCCAGGGCTCACCAGCCTGCGCGTGCCCTACCGGGCCATCGCCGCGGCCGCGGCCACACTGCTGATTGACGCCATCGAAGCGGGCCGACGACCGGCGGGGCAGGCGTTGCTGGAGTCGTGTCTGATCGAACGGGAGTCTGTGGAGAGTTAGGAGTTCAGAGTTAGGAAGTGTAGTTTGCAACCGCACGTCTACCGGCTACACATTTTCCCATTTCGACTGCTTTGACACAGGCATCCATTTGGGCGTATACTGGACTGTAGTACCTCCCTGCCGCATTTGACGAGCCGAGTTCTCCCCGCTCTGCAGTCTTTGCGAATATAAACATTTTCTCTGTAGGGGCGCTTGCCTGCTGCGCCCGGCACACAGGAGACGGGCGCAGCAAGCAAGCGCCCCTACCCATGAATATCTAAAAAACTAGAGTATGGCAACCAATTCATCGCACTTTATCCTGTAACACATTATCCATCCGCGATTCAACAAAGGAGAAACCCATGCAAAGACTTAGATTGTTAGGTCTATTGGCCGTGTTGTTGTTGCTCTTTGCCGCCTGTGGCGGCGGCGACACGCCAGCAGAACCGACAGCAGAACCAGCCGCGGCGGCCCCAGCCGCCGAACCAACCAAAGCCGAAGCCCCTGCGGCCGAGCCAACCAAAGCGGAAGCCCCGGCCGCCCCAGCCGCCCCGCCCAGCGCCTATACCGAAGCGCCGGCCCTGGCCGAGATGGTGGCTGCGGGCACACTGCCGCCCGTGGACGAACGTCTGCCCGCCCAACCGGTGGTGACGACGCCCTATGAGTCGGTCGGCCAGTACGGTGGCACTCTACGCACCGCCTCCTGGTGGCCCGAAGTGGGCAATGTGCAGCTCTACTTTGCTGTGGAAGCGCCCATCAAATGGAACACCGACCTGACCGGCTATGAGCCAGCCCTGGTCGAATCCTACGAGTGGTCCGAAGATGGCATGACCTTTACGATGCACATGCGCGAAGGTCTGAAATGGTCGGACGGCGAGCCCTACACCAGCGCTGATTGGCAGTTCTACTGGGAAGACCTGGCCAACGCGCCCGAGCAGAAGCTCTACAGCGTCCCCGCCTACCTGCGCAATGACGATGGCACGCCCATCACGATGCAATTCCCCGATGATTACACCGTCGTTTGGGTAGCCGCTGATCGCCCGCTCTACATCGACCCCTACTTCATGGCCCAGGGCTTCTGGGAATTCGCCAAGGGCATGATGAAGCCGGCCCACTATCTCAAGGCCTTCCACCCCACCTATACGCCGGGCAAGACCTGGGAAGATATGGAAGCAGCTGACAAATGGTGGCAGACGCCGGG
>CAMDEX010000062.1 GCA_945897075.1 Litorilinea aerophila | reverse complement strand
AACACACGGAAAATTTTCTTTTGTCTTCCCTTCCGTGTGTTTCGTGTATTCTGTGGTTAGCCAAGAGCCTGTTGAATCATTCAGGCTCTTAGTGTCTTTGTGGTTTATTTTGATAGTTTCGTCAGATTCGCCATCGAAGCCAAAAACTTCTTAATCCCAATCCCCGGAAAGGCCACAGTCACCTCTTCCTCTCGCCCGACGACAATCGAGTCAATGACCGTACCCACGCCGTATTGGGCGTGCTGCACGCTCTGTCTGCTGCGGTATTGGGTCACAGGTTTGGCCGTGCTGCCGCTGCTGGGGCGGCGAATCGTCTGCCCGCTGGACGGGGTGCTGGGCGAACCGCTCCCGCTGTTCTCCCCCGACGACCAGTTGCTCTGACGGGTAATCGAGCGTTCGCGCTGGGTGGCGCCACCCCAACTGGACGAATCGTCGTCCCAACTGGTGGCCCGGCTGTAGCTGGCCTCGCGCCGCGCCTGCTTGTCCACCATCCCGCGCAGCAGATGGGTGGGGATGTCGGCCAGAAAGCGGCTGGATTCCTGGGTCTGGCTGCTGCCCCACAAGCTGCGCCGGAAGGCGTGCAGCAGATAGAGACGGCGTTTGGCTCGC
The DNA here is from genome assembly GCA_945897075.1 of Litorilinea aerophila. GTDB lineage: Bacteria > Chloroflexota > Anaerolineae > Caldilineales > Caldilineaceae > JACQGT01. Next base: position 25,430 of record CAMDEX010000062.1, on the reverse strand, counting down.
GTAATGCCCACGTAGGCCAGGCGACGTTCCTCGGCCATCTCCTCGTCGTCGCCGCTTTCGATGCTGCGCGCGTGGGGCAGAATGCCCTCCTCCATCCCCACCATAAAAACGACGGGATACTCCAGCCCTTTGGCCGTGTGCAGGGTCATCAGCGTCACCGCGTCGCCCCCCGCGTCGATCTGGTCGGCGTCGCTGACCAGACTCACCTCCTGCAAAAAGAGCGAGAGCGCGTCCATCCCCGCTTCCAGACCAGCCATCCCCGGCGTGTACTGGGCAGCCACCCCGCGCAACTCTTGCAGGTTGGCGTAGCGATCCTCGCCCTCGTCCGTGCCGTCGCGCAGACGGTCGCTGTAGCCTGCGTCCTGCAAAATGTGATCCAGCAGATCGGCCACACTCTCGTACTCTTCGCCCGCGGCCATTTTTACCCAATTTTCCAGCATTTCGGCAAAGTTGACCAGCGCGTTGACGGCCCGGCTGCCTAGCCCCGGATCGGTCAGCAGCGTTTTGTTGCCCGTAGCCTCAACCACGGCTTTGTGTCCGTGATGCAGCACGCGCAGACAGAGAAATTCGCTGACCCCGGCCTGGCTGGCCCACTCCTTCACCGCCAGCCACGTCTTCTCCCCGATGCCGCGCGGCGGCGTGTTGACGATGCGATCCAGCGCCACCGAATCGGACGGGTTGTGGACAACGCGCAGATAGGCCAGCGCGTCTTTCACCTCCATCCGCTCGTAAAAGCGGGTGGCCCCCACCAGCCGGTGGCGCACCTGGCGCATGACAAAGGCTTCTTCCAGGGCACGGCTCTGGGCGTTCGTCCGGTACATCACCGCGCAGTCGCCCAGGCGAAAACCGGCCTCGGCCTGCAAACGGGCGATCTCGTCGCACACCCACGACGCCTCTTCGATTTCGTTGTAGGCTTCGTAGACTGTCGCCCTCAGCCCCTCGCCGTTGTCGGTAAAGAGAGTTTTGGGGGTGCGGTTTGGATTTTTGGAAATCACTGCATTGGCCACATCCAGAATCGATTGGGTGCTGCGATAGTTCTGTTCCAGCAGAATCGTGGCCGCGTCGGGATAGTCGCGGCGGAATTGCAGGACATTGCGGTAATCTGCGCCGCGGAAACGATAGATGGCTTGATCGGCGTCGCCCACGACAAAGAGATTACGCAGCCCCGCGGGTTTGCCTGCCAGCAGCGTGACCAGTCGATACTGGGCGGTGTTGGTGTCCTGGAACTCGTCCACCATCAGGTATTGCCATTTACGCTGGTATTTCTCGCGCAGTTCCAAATTGTCCTGCAAGAGCAGCGTCGTGCGCATCAACAGATCGTCGAAGTCCATCGCGTTGTTGAGGAGCAGCACCTGCTGGTAGCGTCCGTAGATGCGCCCGCTGACTTCCTCAAAATAGCTGGCCGATTGTACCTTCACCGGCAGGATCAGTTCGTTCTTCCAACTGCCGATCTGGGCGCGCACAGCCTGCGGGCTGAAACGTTTTTCGTCCAGATTCATCTCTTTCAGAATCGTGCGGATCAGCGACAACTGGTCGGCGCTGTCGTAGATGACCCAATTGCGCTGGTAGCCCGCGGCCTCCACATCCATACGCAGGATGCGGGCGCAGATATTGTGAAAAGTCCCAATCGTCAGCCCGCCCAGCCGTTGCCGCTGGCCGGGCGGCGGGGGCGGGAAGTTGTCGCCGATCAGGGCAACCACACGCTCCTCCATCTCGCGCGCCGCTTTGTTGGTGAAGGTGACGGCCAGAATGTTCCAGGGCGCGACGCCTTTCTCCTGGATCAGATAGGCGATGCGCCGGGTGAGGACGCGCGTCTTGCCCGAACCGGGGCCAGCCAGCACCAGCACCGGCCCTTCGGTGGTCTGCACAGCCTGGCGCTGCGGGGGGTTGAGGTTATGCAAAATTTCTGACATCGGCTACTTTTCTATAAGAAACAGAAATTCGCGGTTGGGTTGTTCAACATCCCGCAACCATTCGTTAGTCCACTTCATTCCAGACATTACATTTCTTTTGTAATCAATTTCTACCACTTCGAGTATTTTCCCCGCCCTGCTGATCACAGTGTCGAGTTCTTCGGCAGTCGCCCTTCCGCCTGAACTGTAAGATAAGATGATCCAACGGGCATTTATTCCCTTTAGAAGTTGCTCGATTGCGCGTACTGCCAAATGTTTGCCGTCTTTATCTGTACGAAATTCCTCAAAAATGGACGCCGCAATCGTGTCGGATGTATCCTTCCTTCGGCTGACTTTTCCAAACAACTTCGGTTTATCAAAAAGACAGACAGTCGTCCATAAATGATAATAGGAAGCATAACGCACGCGCGAAGGAGGCATTTTATCATTATTTGACCCGTAAGGGGGATCCAAGTACGCGAGATCAGCAGAGACGTGCGCGGGTAGGGCTAAAATGTCTTGCCGAAAAACCTGATGATTCTGACGCAGGATGGAAATATTAGGCAGCTTTAGAGTCAGGTCATTGTAGGAGCGAGGCGACCACTCCCGCAAATAGGAGGCAAAGTGACCCATCGTATTGTCCACCTGGTCAAGCGCCAAAATCAGGCTGGTCAAGGCGATGGCCTTATCCACACCCTCCAAACCCAGATTTTCGATTTCCTGGCGAATGCCGTCCAACTTACGGGTATTGTGAATTTGCCACGGTTTTTTCAGCCCGTCCTGCTGAACAGCGCTACCGCCGTTGGGTTGACCGCCGTAAAAGTGCGTAAACCACCCATCAACAGGCGGCACTGCATTGAGATGGTCAATCAATGGCTGGTAGTCTGAAGGTTTTTTCGTGTTGAGCAGATAGCACGCACCAAACACTTCGGACCAGACCGCAATATCGTTACAAATCACCTGATAGCCAGACTTTGCAAAAGCCTGAGAAACACGCGTTGTGCCCGCAAACGCGTCCAAAACCGTTTTGGCGTCAACCCGTTTGGCAAGCTGTAAGATATGCGGTATGAGTTTCAACTTCGACCCGGCATACTTAATGCCCTCCGTGGGCGGAGCATCCAAAACCATATCGTCAAACAATGCGATTACCACTCCTCCAACTGCAAATCTCCGCCATCCAACACGCGCAGATAGCTCTCGTAGCGTTCGGCGTTGATAGCTCCGCTCTCGACCGCGGCGCGCACTGCACAGGAGGGTTCGTGGGTGTGGGTGCAGTTGGGGAAGCGGCAGTCGTGGATAAAGGGTTTCATCTCGACAAAAAAGAAGGCCAATGAGCCGGGGGCGATTTCGTAGAGTCCCAACTCCCGGATGCCCGGCGTGTCGGCAATATAGGTCTCCTTGCCAAAGGGCAGGCGGATGAGTTGGGCACCGCGCGTGGTGTGCAGTCCTTTGCCCTCAAAATCGCGCAGCTCGCCCACGCGCAGGTCCAGGCCAGGATGCAGCGCATTGATCAGCGCGCTCTTGCCCACACCGCTGGGGCCAGAAACGACAGTTAGGCGGTCTTCGAGCAGGTCGTGCAATTCGTGTAGACCGCGTCCTTCGGTCACGCTGGCATAGAGCAGGGGATAGCCCAATTCTTCATAGACGCTGAAGATGGCCCTGGCCCCTTCCAGCCCGGTCAGGTCAATTTTGTTGACACAAACAATGGCGGGCAGTTCGTTGGACTCGGCAATGATCAGAAAACGATCCAACATCCGGGTATGGGGGTCCGGATCGGTCGCGGCAAAGACGATCAGCACCTGATCCGGGTTGGCTAGGATCACATCCTCGGACGGATGGTTGGTAAAGGGGCGCTGGCGGCTGAGTACCGACTCCCGCTCTGCTACTGAGTCGATCTGCCCTTTTTTTTTGCCTTCGGGCACAATTTCCACCCGATCCCCCACCGCGACCAGTGTTGTGTCCCGCCTGCGCTCCTGGAGCAGCCGCCCGCGCACCCGGCAGAGGCGGATGCCGTCGTCGGTCTCCACTTCGTAGTGGTGGCCCAAAGCCCGCACCACCACACCGGGCATTGTCGGATCCAGGCGCTTCTTGGGTTTGGGTTTACTGCTCACCGGGCCTTCGAAATAGTCGTCTTCATACGCTTCGTCGTAGGCGTCGTAGTCAGTCGGGGTGTAGCGGGGCAAGCGTTGACTCCTTACTGCGCAATCCCCATTCGGCTATGCTGCCATGGCGAATGCAGATCGCTCAACATACAGGAGCGGCAGGCGTCGTTTGGGCGAGGGGGTATAGAGAGATACTTTTAGGAATTGGTTGACAGGAGAAGTGGTCAGCAAAGTGACAACAGTCTGGCGTAACTCAACCGACAAATGTTCTAACCCATTCATTGAGAAACTACGCGGACCGACTTCGGTTGGCCGAACAAGCCTTGTGTAATCCAAGAGAGTTAAGCCAATCGCCTCTTTCGTCTTGGGATCAAAACGAAATAAAATATGTTCTGTAAGGTCAATGCCCATCGCCTGTTGACCCGGACGAAAGGAAATATAAAGAATATCGCCTTCTTCATCGTAGCGGATGCTAGGTTCCGTCATCATCTCACCTCCCGATCCAATTATACCGCTAGAGCAGATTCGCGTCAACGTGTACTTGATGATAAACCAACCGCAGACCCGGTAGTTGCTTTCCCGCCAGGGCAAGTGCAACCCAGAGACGTTGAGGCAAGATAATGAAAATGCTGATTACTGATTACTGTTCACTGACAACTTGCAACACGCGAGACCTGTCAATGCACAGCAAACCGCAGCCAGAGAACAATCAATTGTCACGCCAAACCTGGCCAACAGCGCCACCAACTCGGCCGCGGGCAGACCCATCACCCCGGCGGGGCAGCCGTCCAGTTGGGCCACGGGGTCAAAGCCCCGGTGTTGGATGGCGTAGCCGCCCGCTTTGTCGAATGGATCTCCGGTTGCCACATACGCGGCGATTTCATCGTCGCTGTAGGCGCGCATCGTCACCTGCGTCGTGTTGACAAAAACCGAGTTTTTCACAGCCGCAGGCAAAAACTCGGTTTTTTGCGCCACGTACACGACGGCCAGCGCGCTGTGGACCTGATGAACCCGCCCAGCCAGGGCAGCCAGCATCGCCGTCGCCTCTGCTGCGTCCAGCGGTTTGCCGAGCAGAAGCCCGTCCAACGCCACAACCGTATCTGCGCCGATGACCAGCGCCGGGCACTGATCCGGGCGTAGATTGTCGGCAACCGCCAGCGCCTTGCTACGGGCCAGGCGCGCGGCCAGGTCTTCCGCCTCTTCGCCGGGCAGGGGGGATTCGTCTATGTCAGCGGCGGCGGCGGTGTGGGCCAGACCCAATGCGGCGAGAAATTGCCTGCGCCGGGGGCTGGCGGAGGCCAGTATGACTTTTAGCGGATTCATATTTGTGGGGTCTACTTTAAACGATGGGCGAAGTGGCGGAAGGTGGCGCAGGATGGCTTTGTTCTGCCCAGAGTCGGCTGTAAACCCCATCCTGGGCAATCAGAAATTCGTGGGAACCCGATTCGACAATCCGACCAGCATCCAACACCAGAATCCGATCTGCGCTGTATACGCTACTCAGCCGATGGGCGATTGTCAGGCGTGTGGCGGTCAGCCGCCCCAGATTGTGTTGGATGAGATTCTCCGTGGCCGAGTCCAGATGGCTCGTAGCTTCATCCAAAATCAGGATGGCTGGCTGGGTAGCCAGCGCGCGCGCCAGCGCGATCCGCTGGCGCTGACCACCCGACAGCCCACTACCCCCTTCGCCCACACGGCTCTCGTAGCCCATCGGCAATTTTTCGATTTCGTCGTGGATGGCAGCCAGTTTGGCCGCTGCCACAACCTGACTTATGGGCATCCCTGGCTGTTGCAGGGCGATATTCTCGCGCAGAGTTCCACTGAGTATAAACGAATCCTGCAACACGACCCCAATCTCCCGGCGCAGACGCGTCAGCCCCAACGCATCCGCCGTTCGCCCGTCGTAATGGATAGCGCCCTGCTGCGGGCGATAGAGACCGAGCAGCAGCCGAATCAACGTACTTTTGCCCGCGCCCGTTGGCCCCACAATTGCCACCTTCTCGCCGGGGGCCACGGCAAAGGAGATATCCTTCAGCGCAACGAGGCCATCCTGTGTATAGCCGAAGGATAGGTTGTTTACCTGAATCGCACCTTGCAAGCGAACCTGCCCTGGTTGGAGCGTTTTCTCTTCCGGGTCGGCATCCAACACATCGCCCAGCCGTTCCAGATAGGCCCAAATCTGTTGGCCGCGGTGGATGTGGGCGGCCAGACTGCCCAGCGGGGCCAGGCTGGAGCTGGCAAGTACCACCAGCGCCAACATCTGTCCCAGACTCAACTGCCCGGACTGCACCGCCCCCACGCCGATCCAGAGCAGAAGCAGCGGGGTGGCGCTGCTGAGAAATTGGAGAGCGCTGTGGATACGCGCCACATAGCGCTGGCGCAGCAAAGAGGCGCGCAGCGTAGCCACAAAGCGTTTGCCCCACTCGGCCAGTATCCACTCCTCCGCCCCTGCTGCTTTGGCCGATTCGATCCCGCGCACGATCTGCACGGCCAGACTTTGCTCCTCGGCCTGGGTTGCCAGCTCCATCTGGCTGAATTCGTGAACGCGCTCGCCCGTGGCTGCCAGCAGGAGAAAGTGGCCCAGCGCTGTCCCCGTGACTACCAGCCCGAAGAGGGGTGACTGGGCATAGAGGATGAACAGATAGAGAAGCGATAGGCCGCCATCCAGCAGGCCAGTGAGGACGCCGGAGGTGATCAACTCGCGCACAGCCGCGTTGCCTTCCAGACGCGAGATCAGGTCACCGGTGGTGCGTTGCTGGAAGAAGTCGTAGGGCAGGCGCAGCAGGTGGGCGAAAAAGTCCGGGATCAGGCTGCTATCCAGCCGCTGTTGCAGACGGATCACCAACAGGTCGCGGGCATAGGAGACCCCGGTCTGGGCCAAGACAGCCAAGCCCAAAGCCATGCCCAGCAGGGCCAGCCTCTGGCTATGCGCTTCCGGCAGGACTTTTTCCACAACCAGCCAGGTCACAGCGGGCAGGATCAGACCGGCCAGTTGCAAAAACAGCGACGCGACAAAGAGCCACACAAGCAATTTGCGGCTGCCCGGCACAGCCAGTACGCGCCGGGCATAGGCGCGCCAGCTGGTCGGTGGGGCCTCCTGCGTCCGGACAGCCATCACTCCAGCAAACTCCGGGCCGGGTGCAAAGGTCAGGGTGACGCCGCTGTAGCCGGCAGCGAACTCGGCGGGCGTCAGTGTGCGGCGACCCACAGCCGGATCGACAATTTTCACTTCTTTCGGCCCATAGGCTTCCAGCACCACAAAATGCACCCCCTGCCAGTGGACGATAGCGGGCAGGGGCGCGGTCGCCAGCCCCTGGGGGGTGTGGCGGAAGGCTTGGCTTTCCAGCCCCAGTGCGCGGGCGGCGCGCACAATCATCAGCGCGGTGGCCCCGTTCTGCCCGCCGCCCAGCGCGGCCTGACAGGCGCGCATTGAGACGCGCCCGCCCCGATAGCGCAGGATCATCGCAAAACAGGCCGCGCCGCAATCGGCTGCGCTCATCTGTAAAACCACCGGCACGCGTTTGGCTCGCAACATTCATATCTCAATAAAAAATGGACACGGATAAACACAGATGGGACGGATTTGCACGGACTCTGCGTAGGTTGGGTTCTCGCCGCCGGAGATCATCGAATGCTCTGTCACGTTTGCGGCGAGAACCCAACACGAACCCACGAATGTTGGGTGAATGCCTGGGGTGTTGGCGGGACATTCAGCCGCGCGTGACGGCATTCACCCAACCTACGCTATTGACCAGGACGGATGCGCACGGACTCAGCGTAGGTTGGGTTCTCGCCGCCGGAGATCATCGAATGCTCCGTCACGTTTACGGCGAGAACCCAACACGAACCCACGAATGTTGGGTGAATGCCTGGGGTGTTGGCGGGACATTCAGCCGCGCGTGGACGGCATTCACCCAACCTACGCTATTGACCAGTTCAGAACGCAGGGCAATTGCTCCTCGCTCTCCCCGCTGACAGCCGCCAGCCGCAAGAGCGTGTAGCCGATGCCGGCCACGCCCCGGAAGAAGCCGGGGTTGAAAAGGTGGGCGGGCAGATCGTCGTAGAGCGCGCAGTGGCCCGCGGCAGTGGCTCTCGCCAATGCCCGCCGCGCCTGGGCGATCGCCTGATCGATCCACTCCTGGCGTCCCAGCAACAACCCCATCTCCAGCAGGCTGTCGATCTGGCCGAAGCCGCCACAGCAGAGGGTGTCGAGAAAGGGCGTCTGCCCATCCATCAGCAGTGCCCCGGCCCGTTCTGTGACATCCGCCAGCCCCGGCAGAACGGCCAAACAGCCCGCTGCGGCCAGACCCACCCCCGCCGCACCGTTGCACCAGTTGTCCAGATAAACGGGCGTCTGCCCCCGGCGATCCTGCCAGTTGCCCGCTCCCTCGTCATAGAGACGCTCCTGAAAAGCCCAGCCCCGTCGCGCCCCGTCCAGAAAACGCGTATGCCCACTGGCTGTGGAAAGTCGGGCCAGGGCACAGGCAATGCCCGCTGCGCCGTGGGAGAAACCGCCCAAGCCGTCGGTGGGATGTCGCCAGCCATCTTCGCCCGTCAGCAACGCTTCGCCCCAGACAACGGATTGTGCCAGCAGGCGGGCATCCCCCGTGCGCCGGTGCAGGGCGAGCAGCCCCAGCAGCATTCCGGCCTGGCCGTCCAGCACCCCGGCCTGAGCCAACGCCACGCTTTCTCCGGCCAGAGCCAGCGCATCGTCCAGCAATGCGGGCGCATCCAGCAGAGCGGCGGCCAGGGTAAGGGCGTAGATGCGCCCGCCGGGGTCCGTCGCCGGGTCGTCGCCCCCTGTCAGCCCCGCCAGCGCCAGCACCCGCCAGCGCTCTTCGCCCGTGGCCCGATGCAGCCCGGCCAGAAAGAGGGCGATCCCCGCCCGCCCCGCGTAGAGATCGTCCCCCACCAGCCCGTGCTGCCACAGACCGGAGGCGGGGCGGTCGTGGGGCGCAACCCAGCCCAACCCGCCCCCGGCCAAAGGAACAGCCCGCTGGATCAGCAACTCTCCCAAAGCCTGCGCCCAGGCCAGAAAGCCACTGCCCTCTCCCGGCATTTGCGCCAGATAAGGCGCGGCGTCCAGGCTCTCCCGGATCAGATGGGTCTCCCTCTCCTCTGCCGCGGCAGAGGGCAGGAGAAAGGGCGGCCAGCCCAGCGCGGCCCCACCACCCTCCGCGCCCGCGGGAAAAGTGGATTGGCCGACGGGGACGCGAAAGTGGGGCACATCCCCCCGAACCAGGGCCGCGTGTTCCTGGGCCAGCAGGGGATGCAGAGATTCCCGTTGCGAGCTGGCGAGAAAGCTGTAGGCCAGCCGATCCACCTCGATGCTGAAAACAATCCCATCCCGCAGGAGGGCGGGCTGGCGCAGGTGTTCCAGCAGGCGCAGATAGGCGGCGCAGTGGGGCGGGGGGCAAAGCGCACTGTGCCCTGGCGGAAAGCGCTCAGCGGGCCATTGGCGGCGGTCAGCGCGGCCCAGTGCTGGCGCAAAAAGGCCCCGATGTAGCGGAAGCCCGCGGCCACATCCCTTGGTGGGGACTCTCCCCGACGCAACCCGCCGATTTCAGCCCATCCCGCTTCCGTTCCAGCCCAGCGGGGCAGCAGACCCGTGCGCAGCACATCCAGGGGATCGTCCTTCTCCACACCCGCCACCTGGGGATAGCGCAGCATTTCGGCGTCGATGAGCAGGGGCTGGCCGTTGCGAACCACCAGATTTTCCCGGTGGCAATCGGCCCCGTGGAGCAGATGGAGCAGGCCGAGCACCATTCCCCATTGCCGGGGATCGCCGCTGCCGTCGCCATCCCCATCCGCCCACTCCGTCCAACCGTAGCCGGAGCGGGGCAGCGTCCAAAGATGGGGCATCCAGGGGGAGAGTCCCCGTTCGTTGCACCAGCCCAGCAGTTCGTTCCAGACCCGATCCGTCGCCAGACTTTTGGGTTTGTAGGCAAAGGTTGCCCCGTTTGCCAGCGCCACCTGCCAGACAGTGCGCCCGCCCCGGTGAGGGTCCGACAGGCCGGGGGTCAGGTCAGCGACGACGCCTGTTTCCAGGAGGGGAGGCAGGCGCAGGTGGCGGGCCAGGGCCGACCAGTCGCCCGCCAGCCGCCCCAAAAAGTCGGCCACCTCTGCCGCCCAGTTCAGGCAGTGCTGGGCAAGCTGCCGGGCCAGCACCGGGTAGACAAAACAGTGGGCGGCCAGAGAGCGGGCGGTCAGAGAAGGGTTGTCGTTTTCGGTCAGGGCTGCCTGGGCCAGACGATCCAGACGCCCGCGCAGATATGCGGAAAGGGCACGACGGGCAGCGGGCGCGAGCCAGGCGAGGGTTTCCCCCGCGGTCTGGGCCAGGCGCACGCCGGCGGCGCGGACAAAGACGGGGACAATCCCGGCGGCGCGGGCGTCCGCGGCGGAATCTACCACCTGGGCCAGGAAGGCGGCCCAGTCAGGCAGGGGTCTCCCCGGCGCGTAGCCACCCGCGCCCAGAATCCGGGCAGCGGAGCTTTCGTCCAACCCCAGCCAGGCCAGCCGCCGGTCAAAGCGCTGGGGGGCGTCCCCCGCGGCTACCTGCCGCCAGCGCACCAGCCGCGCTGCCACCGTCCTGCTGTCGAAGGGGTTGGGAATAGGCTGCCACGCGGGTTCCAGCCGCTCGTGGAGAAAGGCGGCCCGATCCACCAGCCCCCTCAGTTCGTCGTCCGTCATCGCTCAATTCCCAGATGTTCAGCCAGAAAAGTGAGCCGCTCGGCGGCCCATTCGTCATCCATCGGGCCGTGGCCGCTGCCGGGGTGGACGCGCAGGAAAACCGGGGCGTCTCCGCGCTGGGCAGATTGCAGCGCGTGGGCAAAGCGCAGGCTGTGGCTCTCCCCCAGGCGGGGGTCGTTGGCGCTGGTCGCAATGAGTGTGGGCGGATAGACCCGGCCCGGCTGGAGATTGTGGAGGGGCGAATAGGCGGCCAACGCGGCGCGCTGGGCCGGATCGTCCGGGTTGCCGTATTCGGCCAGCCAGCCCGCGCCCCGACTCAGGCGGTGATAGTCGAGCATATCCAGCAGGCCCGATTCTATCACAACTGCGCCGAAAAGCTCCGGCTGTTGGGTCAGGCAAGCGCCCGCGGTCAGGCCGCCGTTGCTCGCCCCCCACAGGCCCAACTGCTGGGGCGTTGTCATCCCCGCATCCACCAGCCACCGGGCCGCGGCCAGCACGTCATCGAAGGTGCGCTGTTTGTGGACGCCCACCGCGGCCTGATGCCAGGCCGCGCCCAGCTCCCCGCCGCCCCGGGCGCAGACGGAGACAAAGAGGCCGCCCATCTCCAGCCAGGCCAGAATGTCAGCCGAGAAGCGGGGGGTGAGCGCGACGCCCAGCCCGCCGTAGGCGGTGAGGAGGGTGGGGCAGTCGGTGGGCGTCACGTCCCGGCGCTGGGCCAGAAAGAGAGGCACGGGTGTGCCGTCCGCGCTGGGGGCAGTGGCGGAGCGGGTGACGAAATCAGCCGGATCGAAGGGAGGAGCGGGCGCGTCGTCCTCAGCGCGACAGACCGTCTCTCCCGGCTGCCAGGTGTAGACGGTCTGGGGATGGGTGTAGTCGGTATAGGCGAAGCGCAGACGGTTGGCTGAAATGTCCGTCTCCATCCACTCCACTGTGCCCAGACCAGGCAGGGGAAGCCGCTCTCGGAATTTCCCTGTGCCGTCGCACCAGTGCAGTTCGGCGCAGCCCGCGTTGAGATAACTGGCGACCCAGCCATCGCTCAAAGGCGCGGCGTCGCGCAGGGGCAGATCGCCCGCAGCCAGCAGTGTAGTAGTTCGTTCGCCGCCGGGCAGACCGAAGGCGATCAGCTGGCCGTTGGGCGCGTTCGGCTCCACAGCCCGGCAGATGAGTTCATCGCCCCGCCAGTGGAGGATGTCGTAGCGGCCCACGAAGCGGGGGACAACCGCGTAGGTCGGACTGTCAGTCCGACCTACAAAGAGCAGATTGGACGCGCTGCCGTTGAGGACGCTCACCGCCAGCCAGCATCCGTCCGGGCTGACTGCGGGCTGGTAGTACCACTCCGGGTATGTGGGCTGGAAGAGGTAGCAGACGTCCTGGCGCTGGGGTGTGCCAATTGCGTGAAAGTAGAGTCCGTGACCGCCGGGGTAGGGCAGATAGCGGTCGTAAGAGGCTGTTGAATAATTCAGACACGAGCGACGCAAACCAACAACCACGGAATACACGAAACACACGGAAAATTTTCTTTTGTATTCCCTTCCGTGTGTTTCGTGTATTCCGTGGTTAGCCAAGAGCCTGTTGAATAATTCAGGCTCTAATAAAAGCCGGAACTGTCGGGCGTCCAGGCGATGCCGGTGGGGTAGACCGATTCAATCAACTCGGCGGGTGCGTCTGGCGTTTCACGCGGGTAGACCCGCCAGCGTTGCAAATCCGTGGCAGGATCGGTGACAACCGCAGCCAGCCAGCGACCGTCCGGGCTGGGGGCTGTGTGAGTTGGTTCGAGTACGGGCGCATCTGTAGGCACGCTGAGCAGTTGGAGGCGTCGGCGAATCGTCGTTTGAATTTGGCACTGATCCAGTTGTTCGGCTACAATGTACATGTGTTCAATGATGTGTACATATCGAATGGAGATAGCTCATGCGTACAGTTTCTGCCACGAATTTGCGTAACGATCTGTTCAATTATTTGGACAAAGTTGCAGCGGGAGAGGTGATCATCATTCAGCGCAACAACCAGGAGGTTGCCCGTCTTGTTCCCATCGCGCAGGGCAATTGGCGAGACAAAATGAGTGTGAAAGCAAGCCTGCTTGTGTCCGCCGATGAACTGATCCAGCCAGTCGAAGACGGTTGGGAAGAGTATATTTGATGGAACAGCACTATCTTTTGGACACCCACGCCCTCCTCTTTTGGGTAGAATCCACAGGCATATCGGCTGAATTCATCCATTTTTTAGACGAGCAGCAGAGTTTGGGGAGGCTCTGTGTTTCGACCATTTCGTTTTGGGAAATGGCTCTGCTTGTCAAGAAGGGACGCATTGCGGTGGCGGATGTCCACGCGTGGAAAAATGATCTGCTCAACAATACCGCTCTCCAATTGCTCGAGCCGTCGGCCACGGAGATGATCGATTCCGTTTCCCTGCCCGATCATCATAAAGACCCATTTGATCGCCTGCTGATTGCCCAGGCCAACCGGCGCAACATGACGTTGGTGACAAGGGATACAGAGATCGCGATGTACGACGTGTCGCTCTTCTGGATGTAGACACCTGCGCAGGGTGTCGTTCACGGCAACAAGACCTTCTCGCTGTACCACTCCTCAAACTCGTCCGATATTGAGTCTGGGAATGACAGACGCGACCATTGCAGCATGGGTTCGTTGTCCGGGCTGACCCGCCAGCGCATATCCTTCATCCCAGGCGGCCAGCACTGTTCTGATTCCGGGAATCGGCCACACGCGTAGGGAACCCCTATGCGCTTTTGGCTGATTCCCGGAATCCCGGCTATGCCTCTGTTGTCTACTTTTGGGTCAAAGGCAGGTAGATGCGGTTTTCAGTCGGCAATCCTGACTGAGTCAGTTTGCTTATGAATATATTTTCGTTTAACACGATCCCCGAGGCTGGTGGACTTGATAAAACAAATGAGCCTGACCCAGGATCAAAGTCCGTATCGCCGCTGAAGTAGCCGGTGGTGTAGACATTGTTCTTCCTGTCAACGGCAATATCCAGCCCAAGCCCCCGGGACGAGCTGACCATCTGTTGTGCCCAGACAAACTCACCGCTGCTGTCCAGCTTGCTGACGAAGATGTTGCTATCGGCGGCAGTCAGAGTAAATGTGCCGGGGCCTGGATCGAAGTCAGCCGTGTTGATAAACGATCCGGTTGTATAGACATTGCCTGCCTGATCGACTGTGATCCCCCATCCTTCTTCACTAAACGGGCCGCCAAAGTTTTTGGCCCAGACAAAATTGCCGCTGCTGTTCAGTTTGACCACATAGACGTCATCTTCTCCGCTACTGGTCAGGTTAAAGACCCCCTGCCCAGGATCAAAGTCTGCTGTGCCACGGAACCAACCCGTGGCATTGAGATTGCCCGCGTTATCCACCGCGATGCCCACCCCGCGCTCGCCGTCCGTTCCGCCCATAGCGACGGCCCAGACATAGTTCCCATCTCCGTCCAGCTTAAGCACAAAGCTGTCCGGTTCAGATCCATTGCCAGAAAGATTGGCCGTTCCTGGCCCCGGATCGAAATCCACGCTTCCAGCAAATCGGCCTGTCACATGAACATTGCCTGCCCCGTCCATCGCCAACCGTACGGCCCGGTCGATGTCAGAGCCGCCGATCTGCTTGGCCCAAACAAAGTCGCCATTGCCGTTCAGTTTGCTGACAAAGATATCACTTTCACCTGCGCTGGTCAGTTCTACAGTTCCCGTTCCTGGGTCAAAGTCCGCGCTTCCTTGAAACTGGCCGGATGTGTAGACATTGCCTGCACTGTCTACGCCAATACCCAAGGCCTGATCATCCGAGAAGCCGCCCAAACGTTTGGCCCAAACGAAGTCGCCAGTGCCGTTCAGTTTGCTGACAAAGATATCGCTTTCACCTGCGCTGGTCAGTTCAGCCGTCCCCTCACCCGGATCAAAATCAACAATCTCCGCAAAGCGACCTGTCGTGTACACATTGCCCGCGCTGTCGATGGCGAGGGCATACCCCAGCGCGTTCCCTGTTCCCCCCATCGCCTTGGCCCAGAGCAGGTTGCCGTTCCCATCCATCTTGGTGACAAAGATGCTGCTGATCACATCGTTGCCAACCAGATTGAATTTCCCTGGCCCTGGATCGAAGTCAACGGTGCCCAGAAAAAACCCAGTGGTGTAAACATTGCCATCGTCGTCCACGGCAATGCTCCAGCCATTGTCCTGAGATTCATTGCCAAAGCCAGCGGCCCAGCCAAAGCCAACGTCTTGCAATGGTGCTGCCCCAGCGGTGAGGGAGAGTAGGGCCAGCACGCAGCTAAGCAGCAGTGTCAACGGTCAAAACTTTTTGCGCTTGAAAATAGGTTGCGTAGACATTGATTTTCCTTTTGATTAACTGGTAGAATGGGTGAGTGAGTGGGAGAGGAGGCGCTGAATCTGGATCAATCGCCTACTCTCCCACTCTCTGCCTATAGGGGCTTTTTTGACCCCAGCTTTTTACCGCTCCAACAAAGGCAGATAGATGTTGCGCTGGGCCGCCTGGGGTTCATGCTGGGATTCGTAGGCCCCGATGTCCACGCCCGCCCCCTGAGGACGGACCGTTTGCGCCAGGTCGTGGGTGACGCCGATGTCTATGCCGGTGTCGATGGCTGCGCTGCCGCGGCCAAGGCGGTAATCATCTGCGCTGGAGTCGACAAAGACAGGATCGCCGGTCAGGCTGTGCGCCCCCTCTGTTACCCCGCCCTCCACACGGTTGCCAACATTGTGATACAGATTGAAGTCCTCGGAGATAGCGCCTTGCTGCTGCTTGATGGCTGTGGCAAAGGTGGAGGCAATGGTGTTGCGGACGGAGCCTTCACTGTTCTCGAAATGGAGTGCCACCCCGGCTGTTGGAGCCGGACCAATGAACGTAGCGTGCAAGATATCCACGAGCCCGTAGCGATATGCGTAGAAAAGAGGCGACTCGGTGTTCGAGGCTGCACCCACAACCAGTGAATTGGCAAAGCGGGCGCTGTACCCGTCTGCGAAGGCTTCCAGTCCAACAGCGCTGCCACGCTGGCCCAGATTCCTGACAAATGTGAGGCGGTCGGCCACAATATTGGACTCCTTGGCGTAGACCCCACCGCCAAAGCCAAAGGCCAGACTCTCTGGATTGGCCGTATTTTCTACAAAGCGCGTGTTGGTGATGGTCAAAGCGCCCTTCTCGATGGACAGACCGCCGCCGTTGAACCCGGCGTAGTTGTGCTGAAAGAGGCTATTTTCCACAGTCAAGGCAGCCGATGTCTCGATACCGCCCCCATGTATCTGTGAACTGTTGCTGATGAACTCTGTTGCCGAGATATACGCATCTGCACCAATAAAGAGTCCCCCACCACCCCCGTCATTCCAAGATTGGCTCTCATTTTGCTGGAAGAGACTGCCCGTCACCGTGATGGGTCCCACCGAGCGGATGCCTCCCCCTTTCGCCCATGCGGTATTGCTGATGAAGGTGGAATTCTCTACGAGAACCGGCCCCAACCTGGGATTGTGTACCGCGCCTCCCGAACTTTCAAGCGATCTGTTGCCCACGAACTGTGCGTTGATGATGGTCAGCAGTTGCTCTCCCTCGTTGCTGTAGAGCGCGCCGCCCAGGCTTTTGGATGTGTTGTTGGTGAAAAGTGTGCCGCTGATATATGTGGAACCCTCTACAAAGAGAGCGCCGCCACAGAGTCCGGAGTGGTTGTCCCTGAATTCGCCGCCATGTACAACTGCTTCCCCCACAGCAGCGCCGCCGCCGGATTGCCCCGTGGTTGTGTTGCTGATGAAGACCACATCGTAGAGCCAGACCTTTGTACCCAAAAAACCACCAGCGCCGCGTGCGCTGTTGCTGATGAAATGGGTCGCTGTGAGGATCGTGTTTCCCCTAACCCGGGCACCACCCCCAAGGCAGAGGGCACTGTCGATGGGATTTTTGTCGCAGCCGTTCTGTTGGAAGGTGCCCCGCTCTGCCAGTAGATTGCCCAGCACATAGATGCCGCCGCCGCCGCCAGTCTGTCGTATCCCGTCTTGACTAGTCAGATTGCGTAGAAACGAAACATCGGTCAGCGTCAGACCTTCGGCGGCGTAAATGCCGCCGCCTCGCCCCTTCGCCATCCCATCGGCAATGGTCAAACCGTTCAGCGTCAGGGATGTCTGGGCGAAAATAACCCGAACCTTCTTTCCACCGCTGATGGTTGTGCGCGTCTCACCTGCGCCCGACAGGGTCAGCGGTCTGTCAATGATGATCGGCCCTGGGTAGACGCCTTCGTCCAGATGGATGGTATCGTTGTTGGCTGCCTGGGTGATGGCATAGGGAATCGAGGCGCAGGGACTGAGAAGAGCGGAGCAGTCGCCGCCATCAACGCCAGTGGGGGCCACATAGCGGGGGGCTGGCCCATTTTGCACCTGCACCACGGCAAGCGCACTGTTGCTGCCTGGGAAGGGATCCGCCTGGGTCGCCTCCGCCAGGATTGAATTGCTGATCACCTGCGCCTGACCCGGCGCAGTGATGTCAATCGCCAGGGTGATCTGCGCGCCTACAGCCAGATCACCCACAGCACAGGTCAGCACACCCGACGCCTGGTTGCAATTGCCCTGAGAGACAAGACTGCCCTGATAGATGCTGTTGACAGGCAACGTGTTGGTCAGAACGATAGCAGTCTCCGTTACGGGGCCGCCGTTGGTCACCGTGACGACAAAGGTGGCTGACGCTCCGTTCGCAACGGAGCGGGGCCCTGTCTGCTCCACATGCAGATCGGCCGCTGGCTCGTAGAACGCATGCACCTGCACATTATCAATAATCCAGTTCGTGCCGGTCCCTGTCCAGCCAAAACGGATGCGCGTCTGGGCATTGGGGGTAACCAGAGGCAGTTTGACCAATCGATGACCGCCGGCGTCGTATTCGGTAATGGTGTCTACCCTGCGCCACGCATCCTGATCGTACACATCCACCCAGGCTTCACCGGGTGCGCCACGCCAGACCCGAAAGTGGTCGTACTCCAAAAAAAGAAAGGTAGTCCCGCTGGTGTCAAAGGCGGGGGACTCCAAAAAGATGCTGTCGTTGCCGGGGAAAAAGAGAGTCACATTGGCGGCAATCGCCACCGGCGCGCTCAAGGGTGGCACTGAGTCAAACTCGACAGACGCGCAGTCACGAACTGGGCCGAAACACCAGTCGCCCGCAGGGTTCTCACCCCCTGTCGTTACCTTCCAACCCGACGGTGGCGTCAACTTGTCCGAGATGCTGCTAAAATCCTCCGCGAGAAGTACTTGCGATCCACTGCGCGGGGAACCGGCCTGGGTCGCGCTGCCGTCGTCTGCCCGGGCCGTGGCCGCGTGCAGAAACAGCGTCAATACCAGCGTCAACCCCAGGCCGATGGTCATCGTCACTGCCAAGCGACCGAATTGTCGATCATTTGCTCGGAATTTCATTGGGTTTTCCTTCTTAACTTTGTGGATAGAAAGCGATGTCCCCAGGCTGGTTCAGGCTGCTGCCGGTGGCTGTGATGAGGGTTGTGCTGGTGGTGAAATCGGGCTGGCCGTAGACCTGGTCAGCGATGAGGTCCAGCCGCCCATCCAACCCCGCGGCGGAGGCGGTGCGTCCGCTGTAGTTGGATAGAAGGGTTCCCATACGCGCCTGCACGCGTTTCTTCAGGCTCGCCTGCTCCAGGCTTGCACTGGGCGGGTCTGGCTGGCGCTGAAACTCCCGGAGAGAGATGGGGATCAGTCCAAACAAAACCAAAATCATGGCACCGAGCATGAAGCGGATGCCCCGGCTGCGGATGGGGAAATAGAATTTTGGCATGTCACTGTCTCCCTGCGGTCTCTTTGGTTTCTTTGTCGATGTGGATGTCTTGGTAATTATTATTACAATTATATTACAATTATGGTTTGTGCTGTAGTTTTCCAGATAATTGTAGGGGCGCTGCTTGCTGCGCCCGGTACACACCAGACGGGCGCAGCAAGCAGCGCCCTTACAGCGTTTCATCGATCAACGGGCGCAGCAAGCAGCGCCTCTACAGAAAAATCTTTGTCTGTAAAACTATTTTTTGTGCGTAGATGATAGCAAAGCCGAACGCAAAGAGCAAAAATAGCGGATTCATCGTATCCGCGAAGTGAGATACTGGTGTATAATAAGGAAACAAAACCAGACAAGGCTTATTTGTTAGGGGGTATTACCTTACAAGTTTCACAATAGACGGACGACGAACGGATTGACCTTATCTGTTCCTTCTGTTCATCTTCTTGCTGCGTGCTGTCGTACTCTACTTTACATTGCGAAAATTGTCGCCAGCTTGGATATCGCGGGCACGTATCTGGAGATGGACACATTTCGATAATCGAGGAAGCGAATGGCTTACAAAATATTACTGGCTGAAGATGAGCCGACTATGCGCCGCTTGATGGGGATGCTGCTGGGCCGCCAGGGCCACGAGGTGATTGAGGCCGAGAATGGCGCGCTGGTTGTCGGGTTGGCGCAACAACACCAGCCAGACATTATTCTGCTCGATGTGATGATGCCCGTGATAGACGGCTTTGAGGCTCTGCGCCGCATCCGCGCTACGGCAGGTATTGATGACATTCCCGTCATCTTTCTTTCGGCCAAAAGCCAGATCGAAGACCGCGTGGAGGGGCTGCGCATCGGTGCCGATGACTATCTGATCAAGCCAGCAGACCCCAATGAGCTGATGGCGCGCATTGATTCAGTGATGCTGCGTTCACGGCGCAAAGCCCGACGTACCAAAGGTAAGGTCTTTGGCTTTATTGGGGCAAAAGGTGGCGTCGGGGTGACGACAGTCGTAGTCAATTTGGCGCTTTTTTTTCAACAGATGGGTAAGAGCGCCCTGGCCGCGGATATGCACCTGGCCTTTGGGGGGCTGACGGATCAGCTGGGCATGGACCCACCCCAGACCACCGCCAATTTAGCCCTGCTGGCCGCACAGACTATTGACAGCAATGCGTTGCAAAGGATACTGGTGCGCCATAGCAGCGGCATGACTGTGCTGGCCAGCCCGGCCAATGTGCCAAGCGGTGTCACCTATTCCGCCGAGCATCTGATTGCCATCGTCGAAGAGGCCGCCTATACTGCCCAATTTGCGATGCTCGATTTGCCCAACGACCCGGACATTATCGAAGTGCTGGCTGACCAACTGAACGGCATTGTGCTGGTCATGGGCAGCGAACCTTCTTCTTTGAAAGCTGCGCAGCGCTGGGCGCTCCACCTTGTCCATTTGGGTCTGCACAACCGGTTGAGCAGCCTGCTTGTTCACCGGCAGGTATCGAGCCAGCAATTTGCAACGGCCGCCTCTATCAGCGAAAAACTGGGCTGTCTATTACTAGGAGAAATTCCCCACAAGCCCGAACTCTACTTCAACGCCGAGTATACCCATACACCGGTGTTGATCACAACAAAAGATTCCCCGGAACGGCTTATCTACCAGGGCATTGCGCAAAAGCTGGTTGAGTACACCGAGATTCTCGAACAGTTCCAAAAGTTGCAGGTGATGAATAGCGTCCGTCTGGTCTGAAAACTGGTACTGATAACTGCTCACCGCGCACTTTCCCCAATTGGACATTCAGCGCCAGATTTGGCAGCATAGGAGTTGGTCGGGCAGATCACCCGTCTGACTCTCTGTTTTTTGGATCGACCCACTGCCAAAGGAGTATTCACAATGACTTCCGCCTCACAATCCGGTATTAAACCGGTGCAGATGGCTTTCATCGGCACAGGCGGTATGGCCCGCCACCACCTGCGCCGCATTGTGCAGCAGCAGGACACGACGAATGTTGCCTACGTCTGCGAACCATCCCCCAATGCCTATGAAGCATTTTGCGAGATTTTCGACGAAGCCGGTCTGACCCCGCCCCCCAACGTCCCCGTTCTGGCCGACCTGTTACAGAAGCACGGCGACCAGTTGGACGCGGTTTTCATCATTACACCCCACGCCCTCCACTTCAGCCAGGCCAAAACCTGCCTGGAAGCTGGGCTGGATGTGCTGCTGGAAAAGCCAATGGTGATGAACGCAGCGGAGGCCGCGGAATTGATCGCCGTGCGCGACCGCACGGGCAAACTGCTTGTCGTCTCCTTCAACGGCAGCCTCTCGCCCCAAATTCGCACTGCCGAGAAGCTACTGCGCTCCGGCGAACTGGGCACAATTTTGAACATCCACGCCGTGGCCTACCAGGGCTGGAAGGCGGGCACCACCGGCACCTGGCGGCAGATTCCCGAAGTGGCGGGCGGCGGCTTTCTCTTTGACACGGGCGCGCATATGCTCAACACAGTGGCCGACCTGGCCGGGGAGGACTTTGTGGAGGTGGCGGCTTGGCTGGACAACCGGGGCGCGGCCGTGGACATTCTGGGCGCGGCGATTGGCCGTCTGGCCTCCGGCGCGCTGGTCACGCTCAGCGGCTGCGGCGAGATGCCGCCCAAAATGATCGGCTCCGACGTATCCATTTTCTGCACGGGCGGTCTGATCCAGACAGGCATCTGGGGCGAGAAGCTGCTCATGCAAAAACCCGGCGACCCGATGCCGGAGGCGGTGGAGGTGCCCGCTTCTCTGGGACAGTGGCAGCAATTTCTCGCCGTGCGGGCTGGCGATATCCCGAACCCCTGCCCGCCGGAAGTCGGTCTGCGCATGGCGAAGCTGTGGGACGCCATTCAGGCGTCGGCGCGGCTGAACGGGCAGCCGGTGAAAGTGGGATAGTGGGGAGGAAGGGAGGAAGGGAGGACAGGAGGAAGGGAGGACAGGAGGAAGGGATCGCTATACGGCCACCTGCAACTCGCCACCCGCCACCCGCCACCTGCCACCTGCCACCTGCAACTCGCCACCTGCCACCTGCCACCTGCCACCTGCCACCCGCCACCTGCCACCTGCCACCTGCCACCTGCCACCTACCACTTGCCACTTTATTCAACCAATCAACGGAGCAACCTTATGAGCGACATCCGCGTAACAGTCTGGAACGAATTTCGACACGAGAACGAAAACGAGTTTATCGGCGGCCTCTATCCCGACGGCATCCACGGCGCGATTGCCGCGGGGCTGCGCGAACACGGCTTTACGAATGTGGGCACGGCCACCCTGGACGAGCCAGAACACGGCCTGACCGACGCTGTGCTGGCCCAGACCGATGTCCTGGTCTGGTGGGGGCACAAGGCCCACGAAGCGGTGGGTGATGAAGTGGTGCAGAAGGTACACAACCGGGTGCTGGAAGGGATGGGGCTGATCGTCCTGCATTCCGGCCACTTCTCGAAGATTTTCCGCAAGCTGATGGGCACGTCGTGCAGCCTGCGCTGGCGCGAGGCCGACGAGAAGGAGCGCATTTGGGTGGTCAAGCCCAGCCATCCCATCGCGCAGGGGCTGCCCCCTTTCTTCGAGAACGACGAGTGTGAGATGTACGGCGAACTCTTCGACATCCCCACACCGGATGATCTGGTCTTCATCAGTTGGTTCGAGGGGGGCAACGTCTTTCGCAGCGGCTGCACCTTCCACCGGGGCAACGGCAAAATCTTCTACTTCCGCCCCGGCCACGAGACCTACCCGATGTACCACAAGCCACTGATCCGCCAGGTGATCGCCAACGCCGCGGCCTGGGCCGCGCCTGCGGGTGGGCCGCCCTACCCCTACACAAAAGCAGGCTCACCCCGCCACATCGCCATCAACGAGCGCGAATCGTTGGAACCGATCACCCCGCGGGATAGCAAACGGGCGCGGATTGGGTAGGAAAGAAAAAGACCTGTCAGGTTTCGGAAAACCTGGCAGGTCTTGTCGTGTCTGAAGGAGGTCTTCCAATGGCATTGAAAGAATTACTGCTCTTGAAACTCACTGAGTCCAGAGAGCAGAAAGTTGCCTTCGAGACAAAATACGGCACATCCTTCGCCGAATTCCAACGGGCCTGGGAGAATGACAAAATAGCGGATCGCCACTCCTACGCTGTTGAAAAAGATTACTGGGAATGGGAAGCAGCAGTCACTGATGAATCCCGGCTTTCCGAGATGGCAATGCAACAGTCGAAGAGTGCGTGAAGAACGGGTAGTCATCACAAAAGAGCGCGTTTCTTCTCCTCACCGCCCTGGATCGTAGGGACACCCCTCCCCAGCCAGCCCCCGGAAGTAAATACACAACTCCACATAGGCCGGGCGCAGACGCAGCTCGTCAATCTGGCTCGGCTCCAGGATCGCCCACCAATACTGCTCCTCGTCAAAGGGATCGCCGTCGTTCAGCCAGTCCAGATTGGGCATTGTGAGGACGCTCATCAGCCCGATCCAGGGCTGCCAGTGTTCGGCGGCGTAGGCATAGGCCCGGCGCAGATAGTCGGCCTTGACGAATTCGTCTATGCCCGCGCCCGCGCCGTGCCAGTAATAGTCCGGGTTGACCGGGTCGCTCGTCCAGCCGAATTCCAGAATGGCGATGCGCTTGTCGCTGTCGCCGTTGGCTTGCATAATTTTCCGAATATCCTCCACGTGGCGGAAGGCGAAGAAGCGTTGGCCGCCGTAGGCCGGGTTGGCCGCGGCCTGCGCCGGGTCGGTCTCCGGCGGCGCGGCAAAACCCGCGGCGTGGACGCCCAACAGATCGAAATAGCCGTCGCTGTTGCCCCCCATCGCCCGGTACATTTCCGTGTAGAAGCGGGTGTCGGGCATGGCGATGGCGTTGTCTGTGCCGGTGGGGGCCATGCCCGCGCTGATGACAATCGCGTTGGGGTTGGCCGCTTTGATTACCCGGTAGACCTGTCCGAGCAGGGCCGCGTACTGGGCCGGGTTGGGCCGTTTGCCGCCCCATTCGCGGGCCAGATTCGGCTCGTTCCACACCTGCCACGCCTGCACACAGCCCAACGCATCCGGCGTGCAGTTGTAGCGCCGGGCCAGGAGCGCGACGAATTCCACAAATTTGGCGTTGGAGGCGGGCGGCTGACCCGCCCAAAAATCAGCCCTTTCCGGGTTCATGCCCAGGCGGGCGAGCAGGGAGAGTCCACTGGCGTTGGTCTGTTGCACCACCCGGTCAGCAAAGTCCCAGGTGTAACGCCCCGGCTGCACTTCGATGTCCTCCCAGGCAAAACCCTGGCGCACCCAGCGGAAACCGGCCTCTTTCATCAACTGCAAATCCCGATCCGCAATCTCGCGCCGCCACCAGAGAAAGGCGTTGGCCCCAAAATCCGGGCTGGTCATCAGCGCGGGGGGCGCGTAAACGGGTGTGGGCGTAGGGGTCGGGGTGGCTGTGGGGCTGGGCGTCGGCGTAGCGGGGACAGGCGTCACCGATGAGGAGCAAGCCTGGATTGATACGCCGTCGGCAAACATTGAGGCCACCCCACCCACGCCGTCGTTGAAGGTGCCCAGGAGCAGAAAGAGCCGTTTGCCGGCCAGGGCCGTCAGATCGTAGCTGATCTCCTGCCAGCCGCGCGCGTCGTCCAGGCCGTGGACTACCCGTGTCGTTTTGCCGTCCACCGCCACCCAGAGATAGTGCAAATCTCCGCCACCGCTGGCCGCCCGCCAGAGCGCGGCGCGCAGGGTGATCTGCGCAGCATTGGCCGGCAGCGTCACCCACTGGTAGGCGGTGCTGTCGCTGCGCACGTTGGCCTGTCCCGCTGCAATCCCTAGCCCCAGACTGCGGCTGCCCGACCAGACCGGGTCGGTCACAAAGCGTGCGGGCCGGGGCGTATTGGGGATCGTCCAGCCGCCCGCAGACTCGAAAGCGCCGTTGACGACCAGTTCGCTACAGGGGACAGGCGCGGGTGGGGTGTTTGTTGCTATGAGCGTCGCTGTGAGCGTCGCTGTGGGGTTGCCGCCGGAAACCGCAGCTATCCGGTAGATGAGGGGGAGAAAGAGCGGTGAGGGTGTACTACTCTTGGCACTGGTGGTGACAACTGCGGCCAACGCTGGCCGCGCGCAGGCGTAGAGACGCACATTGTCCACCCCCAGCGCGGCCCGGCCTGGCCCCCGGCTGTTGAGAACGCCGAAGATCAACTCCACCCGGTTGCCAGCCAGGGGTGTCAGGTCATAGGCAACCGGCTGCCAGGAGGGCAGGTCGATCCGTTCCTCGAAAAGACTGTGACGATGCGCGCCAACCCGTATATGCAGATATTGGCTGTCGCGCCCGTCGCCGCTGGCCGTGCGCCAGAGGTCCGCCAGCAAGACCAGCGACTCGACCGCCGCGGGCAGGTCGAGGGTTTGGCTGGCCACACTGTCACTGTCGGCAAGCAGCTCTGTCGGCCCAATGCCCAGACGCAGGCTGCGGTTGCCGTGGCTGGCCTGTTCGTCGGTGTAGGCCGCAGGGCGGGCGGTCAAAGGAAGCTGCCAGTCGCCCGTACGCTCGAAACTGCCGTTGGCGATCAACTGGCGGCACTCTTTGCCCGTAGGATCAAAACCGACTAGACGTGAAAGCGAAGGCGTGCCCGGTGCGGACGAAGTGGAGATCGCGACGCTTGACTCGACCGGCAATTCAGGCGTGACACGCGCCGCAAAAAAGCCCGCATTGCGCGAATACCAGAAGGCCGCTACAATCAGCAGGGCAAACAGAATTTCCCCAGCCAAAGTCAGCGGGGAGCGCTGGCTGCGGGCCAGGCGGCGGATGGGATTGGGGCTGGCGGCGCTGGTTGTCATGGACAGGCAGGCTGTGGGTCGGATGTGTTGAGAACACTATATCATCAGCCGGGGAAGTGGTCAATGGGGGGAGGTGGAAGGTGACAGGTGGAAGGTGGAAGGTGTCAGGTGGCAGGTGGCAGGGGGCAAGTGGAAAGTGGCAGGTGGCAGGTGGCAGGTGGCAGATCGCCGGTCGCCGGT